>JACPQR010000232.1 GCA_016190375.1 Deltaproteobacteria bacterium | reverse complement strand
CCTGTCGCCTGTCGCCTGTTGCCTGTTGCTTCGTCCTACCGGCGATGCTGGTGGAGATCAACAAACCGGCTCGCCGCTGGGGTTGGCCATGCCGAACCCGGGTCCGTGCAACGCACCCATCGGCGTCGGGCGATGAAAGGGGCCGACCCCCGTCAGTGCGTTGTGTGCTGAGGCTGAGCGCCCGCGCGCGAGACCGAGATCTCGTGCTCAGTGCGGTTGAAGCGGCCGGGGATTGGTTGGCCGTGGGGGTCGCGGAGCTCGAGGGTGATGCGGTGGGGGCCGTCCGGGAGGTTGTCGATGGAGTGGGGGACCCAGGCCGTGATGTCGCCTTCGTTGGCGCCGTCGATCCAGTAGTGGACCTTCGCGCCGTCGGGGGCGAGCGTGACGTCGGCGAGGTAGAAGTCGAAGAGGACGTGGTTCGCCGCGTCGCCCTCCATGGCTCCCTTGGGACGGCTGTAGGTCAGGATCGGCATCGGACCTCGGGGAAGGGCTGGCGCGTCGGCCGGACGGCTTCCCACGAAGAACCTGACCCAGGCGAAGGCTCCGGGGGTCTTCACGCTCTCGTGGGTGGCGCGGCTCGGGAAGACGCGGAGCCAGTGCTCGCCCTCGGCGAGGTCGGTGAGCTCGATGGTCTGAGCCGGGTCGTCGATCCGGCGGTAGGGCTGATCATCGACCACCACGTGGACGTGCGGGCCCTCGGGCTCGGTGTGCCAGTTGCGGACCTGGAGACGGACCTTGACGGGCCCGGCGCGGACGACCTGGTCCCTCGTGGGCGAGAGGATCCGCACCTTCGCGGTCGGGCCCTCGGGCAGCGGCCCGTTCTCGCCCGGCGTCACCGTGATCGGCGGAGGTGGCGGCGCCGGCGGCGGCGTCGCGGGTAGCGGCGGAGCCGGCGGCGCGGGCGGGGTGACGATGACGTCCGTCGCCGCCTGCGGCTCGGGCTCGCTCCCGCCGCAGCCGACGGCCACCGCTCCGATGACGGCCAGCGCCAGGATCGCGCGAGCTTCGATGCCAGTGATTCTCCGACGGTCGTGCATTGGGCCTCCCCTTTCGACCGGGCGGTCATAACCACGCACGGGGCGAGAATCAACTCCACCCCGGCCGTCACGTGCCCATGGCCGTCACGCTCCGACGGCGAGGTGCGGGTCGACGGAGAGGTCGAGGCCGGCGCGCTCGCCCCGGTCCAGGGCAAGGGCGCCCGCGAGGGCGATCATCGCGGCGTTGTCCGTGCAGCTCGCGACGGGGGGGACGACGAGCGTGAGGCCCTGCTCGTCGCAGGCCGCACGAGCAGAGGCGCGCAGGCCGCGGTTCGCAGCGACGCCCCCGCAGAGGACGACGTGCCGGACGTCCTCGCGAATTGCGGCGCGGAGCGTCTTCGTCACCAGGGTCTCGACCACGCTCGCCTGGAAGCTCGCGCAAAGATCGGCCAGGCCCTGCTCGGTCCCGGGGCGGCCCCGCGAGCGGACGTGCTGGGCGACGGCGGTCTTCAAGCCCGAGAAGCTGAAGTCGAGCGACTGGCCCCTCAGGCCCCGGGGGAGCTTGACGGCGCGCGGGTCGCCCGAGGCGGCGAGCCGGTCGACGATCGGGCCGCCAGGGTAGCCGAGGCCGAGGAGCTTCGCGACCTTGTCGTAGGCCTCGCCCGCCGCGTCGTCGCGGGTGGCGCCGAGCTGTCGGATCCGGTTGGCCGCGTCGACCCTGCAAACCGAGGTGTGCCCGCCCGACGCGAGGAGCGCCACGTACGGGTAGGGCGGAGGCGGCGGATCCGTCTCGGCTCGGCGCAGCCCGACGGCGAGGAGATGGCCGTCGAGGTGGTTGACCCCGACGAGCGGGAGCCCGCGCGCGAAGGCCATGGCCTTTGCCACCTGGACCCCGACGAGCAGGGCGCCGACGAGGCCTGGTCCTCGGGTCACGGCTATTCCGGACAGGGCGTCGAGCCCGATCCCGGCCTGCCCGAGCGCCTGCCTGACGACGGGGACGATCGCGCTCACGTGCGCGCGCGAGGCGAGCTCCGGAACGACCCCGCCGTATCGCGCGTGCACCGCGATCTGGCTGAAGACCACGTCCGAACGAACCCTGCCGTCCTCGGCGACGACCGCCGCGGCCGTCTCGTCGCAGCTCGACTCGATCCCGAGGACCCAGGCCATCAGGTCGACCGGGACGCCTCGATCAGCTCGCGGATCCGGGCCAAGAGGGAGTCTATGCGGAAGGGCTTGCCGATCCAGTCGTCGAAGCCGGCCTCGAGGCCGCGGCTTCGATCCCCGCGGATCACGTCGGCCGTCAGCGCGACGATCGGGACCTTGGCGAGACCGGGAAGCTCGCGGATCCGGCGGACGGCCTCGAAGCCGTCGAAGCCGGGCAAGTGGATGTCGACGAGGATGAGCGCCGGTCGCTCCTTGTCCGCCAGCCCGACCGCGGTGGGGCCATCCGGAGCTCCGAGCACGCGGTATCCCGCGTCGGTGAGGAGCTTCTGCAGGAGCAGGAGGTTCTGCGGGTTGTCCTCCGCGCACAAAATCGTCAGGGAGTCGGACATCGTCAGCCGCGCTTCTGCCTGGTCAGGCGGAAGATGCCGTACAGGTCGTCGGATCCCGGATCGAGGCCCGTGCCGAGGATGATGCGCAGCTCGACCGAGTCGTCCTCGAGGAGGGACAGGACGGCCAGCGCCATCTCGCCGGAGCGCGGCCCGGCGCTCACCTCGACCAGGAAGAGGTAGCTCTTGAGCCGTCCCGTGCCGAAGCTCAGATCGCTCAGGGCGTCGTGCGGGAGCGCCGCGATTGGCAGGAGCGCTGCGTCCGCGAACGTCCCATCGCTCGTGGTCACGCGCCCGGGGCCGCTCGTCGCGTTCGAGAGGTCGAGGGGCGCGAGGTCCATCGTGGGCAGATCGCCGAAGCCGCGACGGACGAAGCTCGCCTCGACGATGGGGCCTCGCCAGACCTCGTCCTGCCGGGTGCTGAAGTCGTCGAGATCCGAGCAGCCGGCGCACAGGGCCAGGAGAACTGCCGCTCGAGCTCCACCACGCATCAGGCGCCGACCTGCACGGTCCGCGTGGTCTCCCAGAGGCCGTGGCGGCTGCACATCGCCATGACCCTGACGGGAGCCGATTCGCCGAGGACGATCCGGACGCGCAGGAGCGGCTGGGCGCCTGCCGGCGCGAGCTCGAGGCGCGCGACCTGACGGCTGCCCACACGGACCTCGATCCACTCGATGTGGTGCTCGGCCGAGCTCTCGTGCAGCGGCGCGCCGACGGCGATCCCGAGATCGAAGGCCCTCCCGGAGCGCACTCGCGCCGGGACCGTCAACGCCGGCGCGTGGGCGCGCTCCTCCGGCGTCGGGTGCGCGGGGTCTGCCGCGCGATGCATGGTCGCGAAGGGATCGGCGTCCTGCGCGCGGGCTCGCCCCGCCACGGCTCCGACGGCACCGATGACAAGCGACTTGACGAAGGTCCTGCGGCTCGCGGGCATGGCCGCATGCGTACGGCGGGACCGCTTCTCTTGTCAATCGGGAGTGCGCACCAATCGAGCGAGCTCGCCGCTCCTATCGAGCACCGCCAGCTCGTCAAAGCCTCCGATGGGACGGCCGCCGATGAAGATCTGCGGGACGGTCCGGCGGCCGGTGGTCTGGACCAGCCAATCCCGCATGACCGGATCGTGGGTGACGTCGACCTCGCGGAAAGCGATCCCGCGACGTTCGAGCAATGCCTTGGCGCGGGTGCAGTAACCGCAATAGGTAGTGGAGTAGACGACGACCTCGGAAGTCCCCACTACTGGATGACGGTCCCGCGGTCGTTGACGAGCGCGCCTTCCTCGAGGACGAGCTGGACCTCGCCGCGCATCAGGCGGAACTCCACGCGGCGGTTGCGGGCCATGGCCGCCTGGTCCTCGCCGTCTGCCAGGGGGCGCTCCTCGCCGTAGCTGACGACGCTCAGCCGGTCGCCTCCCACGCCCGACCGGACGAGGTAGTTCGCGACGGTCGAGCCTCGTCGCTGGCCGAGCGCGAGGTTGTACTCGGGAGCGCCGCGCGAGTCGGCGTGCCCCTCGATGAAGAGCGCGACCTCGGGGTGCTCTCGGAGCTTCGTGGCCGCCTGGTCGAGGGCGTCGCGAGACGGCGGGGGCAGCTCCTCCGAGTCGAGCGCGAAGTGAACGCGGCTCAGGCTCAGCAGAACGTCGCGCATGTCGCCCTGCGCCAGCTCGGTCCTGGCGGGCGTCGGCATCTCCTGCACGGCTCGAGGCTCTTCCTGGCGAGGCGGAGTCGGGCGCCGCACGCGTGGCTCTTCGCTGCCGCAGCCCCACGCCATGGCCAGGAGGGCCGAAGCCAGAATTCTCGAACGTGTTCGAGATACCGGCGCCGGGCAGGCGCCGTTCCTTGCACGTCCCCAAGCCGGTGGGGGCGGTGCCGGTGGGTTTGAGGGTGGTCCGGCTTGGGAACGGCTAGCACTCATCTCGGGTCCTCCTTCCGACCGCGGGTTTGCCACAGGTCGGCGCATCAGTCGAGCAAAGAAGCCTCATCGAGCTTTGAAACGAACGAAAGAGCTCGAAATTCCTTACGGGGACGAGCGGCCCCGGAGCATGGCATAGAATCGTCGCCTGCCGCATGTCCAAGCCTCGCGCACCGGTATCGCCCGATGCCCTCCCCGGGGATCTACCCGACGTGGAGAGCCAGCCCCTCCCCAGGAGCGCGGAGGGCGAGCGGCTCCTCGACCTTGGCGCGCGCGCGGTCCCGCAGCCTGCGCCGATGGTGCGTCTCGATCGGGCCAGGGTGAGCCCGGCGGACGAGGACCTCGAGGCCGTCGAGAGCTGGGCCCGCGCGTCGGGTCGATGGAGCACGGTGGTCGAGGTCCTGGCCTTGCGCGCCCGGACGCGGCTGGACGCCGAGCGGGTGGACGTGTACCTCGAGGCCGCGTCGCTGGCTCGCGAGAAGCTGCGCCGCTACGACCTCGCGCTGCAGCTCGCGGAGGCTGCCCGGGGGCCGCGAGCCAGCGTCGCCACGCTGACGCTGCTCGCCGAGCTGTACGAGCTCGCGGGCCGGCCGGTCGATGCCGCCGGCGCCATCGAGCAGCTCCTGCAGGAGGAGCGAGTCCCTCGCGAGAAGCTGAGCGCCGTCACCCGGACGCTCGCCAGGCTCGCGCGCCAGGGCGACCCGGCGTTCGCGGTCATCGCGCTCCGGCGTGCTTCGTCGCTCGATCGAAGCAGCCGCGAGCTGCGCGTCGAGCTCGTTCGCGCGCTGGTCGCGGCGAAAGACGCGTGGCCTCCGCACTCGACGGCGCTGCCTCCGAGCGACGTCGAGATCGCGAGCGAGGAGGCCGACCTCGCCCAGCGCGGCTCCCTCACCGATCCGGCGACGGTCGATCGCCTCCGCCGGTCGCTGGCACTGCGAGAGGATCCCGACCTTCGCGATGCCCTGTACAGGGCACTCCTCGCCGAGCGGCGCTTTGGCGACCTCGAGCGCGAGCTCTCGGCGCAGGTTCGCGGGGCGCTGCCGTCCGCACGCGTGGAGGTGCTCCGTCGCATGGGCGAGCTGGCATCGAAGCCACCCTGGTCGCGCCTCGACCTCGCCCGCGAGGCGTACGGCAGCGCCCTGGCTCTGCAGCCGGATGACGAGGTGTCGTTCTCGTGGCTGTTCGAGGACGCCCGAGGGCGAGGGGACTGGGATCGCGTGGAGCTCCTGTTCCGCAGGCTCGTGGGCGCCATGCACTCCAGACCGGCGGCCGACAGGAACCGGATCCGTCATCGCGCCCTGGCCTTCTGGCGAGATCGCGCCCGGGACGGCGATGCGGCCGGAGCAGGGCGGCTTTGCGCCACGCTTCGCGAGATCCTGGTCGACGATCCCCACGAACCTCAGGCCCTGTCGCTCTGCTCGGAGCTCCTCGGCGGCACGAGGTGGCGCGAGGGCCTCCTGGGCCTCATGGCCTCGGCGGACTCGCCCGCGTGGGACGCCTCGGACCAGGACGCCCGGGCGGAGGTGATGGCGACCTGCGTGCGAATCGGCGCTCAGCAGGGAATGGAAGACGCGGAGCTCTTGCCCCTGGTCGAGCGGCTCGCGCGGGTCCGGCCGGGATCGGCGGAGGTGCAGGCCGAGCTCGGGCGTCTGAGGAGTCGGGTCGGCGTCGACGACCGCGACCTCGCCGCGCTCAGGGCGAAGGTCGACGCCGCGCCGACCGACGTCCTGCGAGCCGAGAGCCTCTGCCGCCTCGGCGAGCTCCACCTGGGCCGGTGGGAGCTCCGCGAGGCCTGGCACGCGTTCGAGCGCGTCCTGACCATCGACCCCGTCGAGCCTCACGCGCTCCTCGCGCTCGAGAGGATCGCGCGCGAGCCGGCGCATGCCGAGCAGCTCGAGAGCGTCTTGCGCCGGCGGCTCGCGTCCCTTGAGGCCGGGCGAGTGCCGATGGAGCGGCGCTCGCACGCCCCTGCCGACCTGGTCCGCTTGCTGCACGAGGTCGCCGAGCTGGCGACCGACGATGACGAGGCGCTCGCGCTGCACACCCGATGTCTCGAGACGAACCCTGCCGACCGCGCGGCGAGCGAGGAGGTGAGGCTCCTTCTCGCGCGACGCCGGGACTTCCTGACGCTGGCCGTCCATCTCGACCATCGGTTGCCGCATGCCGGCCCGGCCGAAGCTCGGGCCATCAGGAAGCGGCTGGCGATCCTGCTCGCCGTGGAGCTCGAGGAGCCCTCGGCGGCCATCGGCCGCTGGGAGGAGCTCGGGGGCGAGGATCCCTCCGACCTCGAGCCCATCGAGGCGCTCGCCGAGCTTCACCTGGCGCTGGACCACCACACGAGGGCTCTCGAGCTCTACGCCGAGGTCGCCGACCGGACGCCCCCGGGTCCGTACCGGACGGAGATCATGCGGCGCATCGCCCGCTCGACGAGGGACCCTGCCGCTCGGGCGGTCGCGTTCCGCCGCGTCCTCGGCAATTCGCCGGATGATCCCGAAGCTCTGCGCTTCCTCGCCGCCCACTACGCCGAGCGCGGCGAAGGACCATGGGCGCTCGAGCTCTTGCTGCGCCTGGCGTCGGCGTCGACCGATCCACGCGAGTGCCTGGTGGCGCTGGTCCGGGCCTCGGAGCTCGAAGCCGACCCGAAGAGGGTGATCGCCCACCTCCAGGAAGCGCTCGAGATCGATCCGGTCGCCGTCGACGTGCTGGGCAGGCTCGAGGAGGCCGAGCGGCGCCGAGGCCAGTGGCAGGGCGTCATCGACGCCCTCGAGCGCCAGCTCCTCCTCGCCTCCGACAAGATGGACCGCCTCGATCTGGCCATCGCGATCGCCGCCGTCTGGAACGAGCAGATCCACGAGGCGGAGCCCGCGGCCCGGTCCTTGGAGCGGGCGCGTCGCATCGACCCCAGGAGCGGCCGGATCGCCCGCCAGCTAGCGGCGCTGTACGCACGGATGGAGGACTGGCCAGCCCTGGCTCGCTCGCTGAGGGCCGAGCTCGACCTCGGACCTCCGGCCGCGGAGCGGCTCTCGATGCTCCTGGAGCTCGCGCGGATCAACTCCGAGAACCTGTCGGAGCCGCGCGCGGCGGTCGAGCTGTACGGCATGGCGGCGGAGCTCGCGCCGGGCCGCCGGGACCTCGCGGATGCGCGGATCGACGCGCTCGCGGCGGCCGGCGCGTGGGGATCGGTGGTGCAGGAGCTCGAGTCGCGCGCGGTCTCCACCGTCGAGCCGGCCGAGCGAGCGGCGGGATGGCACGCGGTCGCCGTGCTCTGCGATCGCGCGATGAGGCGGCCCGCGGCCGCGTTCGACGCCGCCGTTCGCGTCGCGCGGGAGACCGGGCCCACTCGATCGTCCCTGAGGTTGCTCCTGCACTACGCCACGCTGTCCGGTCGGATGCAGGACCTCGCCGGGGTGCTCGACGAGCTGTCCGCGCGCAGCCCCGATCCGCGGATGGGCGCCTGCGCGCTCGACCTGGCGGCCCAGATCCTGGAGCGCGACCTGGACGCGCCGGCGGGCGCGCTCGACCGGTACCTCGAGATCCACCGCCGGATCGGCGCCGGCCCGAGGACGGCGGCCGAGATCGAGCGGCTGGCCCTCGCGGAGGGCAAGGTCGAGGCGTGGGTCGACGCGGAGCTGGAGCGCGAGAAGCTGACCGACAGCCGGACCGAACGGGTCGCGATCCTCGAGCGGGTCGGGCGCGTCCTGGACTCGGTCGCCGCGCAGCCCGAGCGGGCCTTCGACCTGTGGCTCCGCGCCCTCGAGGTCGCTCCGGAGAGGACCGACATCGCGGACCAGGCGGGGGCGCTCGCGCGGGAGCTGGACGAGGCGGGCGCGGGCGCCGCAGGGTCGCGCTTCGCGAAGCGCCTCGCCCAGCTTCATTCGAAGCTCGCCGCCTCGGGCTCGTGGCACCTCGAGCGCGCGGCCGAGCTGTACGCGGTGGCGGGTGACCGCCTGGCCTTCGACGGCACCGCCGCGCTCGCGATCGCCACGCCGGACGATCCGCGTCCGCGCGAACGACTCGCACGGCTCGCCCGGCCCGACCGGAGGTTCGGGGAGCTCCTGGCGGTTTACGACGAGCTCGCCTCGCTCGTTGGCGACCCCGAGGAGCGGCTCCGCATACGCTTCGAGCAGGCCTGCCTCCTCATGGACGAGCTCGGCAGGTCCGCGCCGGCGCGGGCGATCCTGCAGGAGCTCTTGACCTCGAGACCCGACCTCGAGGGCCTCGCCCCTCGCGCGATCGAGGCGGCGCGCGCCAGCGGACAGGGCGGCCTGATGGCGGCGGCCGTGGAGGCCGCGCTGGAGGGCATGCAGGCCGGGGCGGCGGTCCACGCCCTGAGGTTCCTCGTGGAGCTGTACTCGACCGTCCTGGACGAGCCCGCCGATGCGGCGCGAGCCGGCGAGGAGCTCCTGGCCCTCGACCCGGACGACGTGAAGGCCCAGGAGCTGCTCCTCGGCGCGTATCCGAAGCTCGGGCAGTGGGAGCGGCTGGTCGCGCTCTTGTGGGAGCGCAGCGGCCCGGCGTCGGCGCGCTCGCCGTCCGCGCGTGAGGCGGCGCAGGCGGCGGAGATCTGGACGAACCGGCTGGGCGATCTCGAGCGCGCCGTTCTTGCCTGGCGCAGGGCCGTCGAGCTGGACCCCAAGGACCCGGCGCTGCTCGGGTCGTACTCGTCGGCGCTCGAGAGGATCGGCGACTGGGGCGAGCTCCAGCGCGTTCTTGCGCTGTGGGCCCGGACGGCGACCGGGGAGAGCACCCGCATCGAGGCGCTCGTGCAACGCGCGAGGGTCCTCGCGCGCAAGCTCGACGACGTCGACTCCGCGATCGACTGCCTCGAGCAGGCGCGGGGGCTCGATCCTTCGTCGCCGTCGGTCACGTCGGAGCTCGAGCGGCTCTACGAGCTCGACGGGCGGTGGCGCGACCTGAAGCTCCTCCGATCCGACGCCGCCGATCGGCTGGGGTCGCCCGAGGAGGCGCGCGACGTGCTCGTCAGGCTGTCTCAGCTCTGCATGGACCACGACGACGCCGACGGCGCGGTCGACGCGCTCTGGAGGGCGATCGCGGCGACGCCCGACTACGTGCCGACGTACGAGAAGCTGCGTGAGGCGCTGCGGAGACGCGGGAGCTGGGGGCAGCTCGTCGACGTCCTGGTCACCGAGTCGACCGTGTGGATAGACCAGACCGAGGCGGCGAGCCGCCTGTGCGAGGCGGCACAGATCGCGGCAGGGGTGCTGCACGACGAGGACCGCGCCAGGCAGCTCTACAAGGATGCGCTCGGCCTGCACGACCGGTGCAGGCGCGCCGCCGAGGCGCTGGCCGACGACGCCGAGCGCAGGGGCAATCCGACCGAGGCGATCGGCTGGCTCGAGGAGGCCAAGCGGGCGATCTTCGCCGCCGACGAGCTCGGACGGATCGATCGCAGGATAGAGCGCCTCCTCGCTCGAGCACGCACGCGGGTCCTCGTGCGGCCGGAGAAATCGTGACCGAGCAGGACCGCTGTGCGAGATGACGAGGGCATCGACGGAACCATCGGGAGTCATCCCTGGCTGAGGAGCGAGCTCCGGCCACTCTACGTCACTGACGGTCGCGCTGCAGACGGACGAACGCACGCTCCTCGTCGGGCACCGCGCCGGCGGCTCCCGGGCGTCCCCGCAGCGAGCGCCCGTCGTCGTCCTGCTGGAGCACGAGCGCTTGCACGCCCGACCCGGGCTCTGGAGTCAGCTCGACGCGCACGCCGCGCCAGAGGCCCGAGGCGATGGCGGCGCAACGTTGGTCCTCGCACATCGTGCCGCGAACCTCGCGGCCCGCGGAGACGGAGAGATCGAGACGCAGGAGCGTCTGGCGTCGAAGAACGCGGGAACCCTGCCAGCGCGCCGTGGTGGCGGTGCCGACCCAGACGCCCCCGGGTGGGGCCCAGCGCCGGCGGGCCAGCACGCCTTGCGTGCGCGAGCAGACCAGGTCGTCATCCGGGACGCGCCGCCTCGACCGGCACCACGCCACCGCACGTGAGGTCTCGCCGAGGTCCGAGAGCACCCAGGCGGCGAACCGCGCCACCACCTCCTCGTCGTCGGTCAGCGTCGCGACGAGGCAGGGCACCACCGGATCGCCCGCCTCGAGCAGCGCATCGTGGGCCGTGATGTCCGGGGTGCCGCACCAACCGCCGATGTTCGCTCGCACGGACTCGATCGATTCGAGTTGATGTGGCGAGCACGCCGCGACCTCGCTCTCGCTCGCGGCGCGCGGCGTGCGAGGCGATGGCGTGCCTGCGCACCCGGCGAGCATGGCGGCGGCGACGAGCCACGGCATGCGGTATCGTACGTCGGCGCCGGCCGGTCGCTTCCCTGGATGTCGCGCTCCATCGCAGTCGGGCGATGCTCGCGGCGTCCGGGACTTCACTTCTTCCAGTCGCGGAAGCGCGCGAGGAGGTCCTCGCGGACCTGGGGCGGGATCGGCTCGCGCGGCATCTTGCCGAGCGTCGCGATCGTGAGCTTCATCTGCCGGATGTACACGCGGAAGTGCCTGCACATCGAGATGTGGAGCCAGAACGACATTCGCTTCCCGAAGGCCATGCGGCCCTCCTGGTAGTCGGTCACGATCTCCGCCAGCTCCTTGCACGTCAGCACGATGACTCGCTCTGCGCCAGCCCCAAGCTGTGTCGCTGACGACACCGATGAGCCCGTCGCCGAAGTGCGAGGCGTCAACGTGCACGCGAAGCAAGTCGTCCCCCGTCGGCTCGGCGAAAAACGCGCCGAAAGAACCCGACTTCGACATCTCGCACACCCCCTTCATCGCCCACCTTCACCTCCGGCACGCCTCCCGCCCAGCGGGCCGGGGTTCACGTGCCGGGCTTGTCGCCGATTCGAAAGTCCTATGCGCCGTGGCCGCCGGCAACCTGGCGATCGGTGTCGTCGCGATCGGCAACGTCGGCTTCGGCGTCGTGGCCGGCGGTGGCGCGACCATCGGCATCGGCGTCGTTGCCGGCGGTGGCGCGACCATCGGCATCGGCATCGGTCTCGTCGCCGCCGCCCGTCACGATTGTCGCCTCTCAGGGCGACTCGGCGGTCTCGGGTGAAGCAACCCAACGGAGGTTCCCGGCGATCGCCCGCAGACCCGCAAGGCCGGCGGACGTGGGAGCGGACAGATCGACGGCGACGGACTGGTCGTCGAACCGAACGAGGCCATGGAGCCTCCAGAGACCGCCCGTCCGCTCGGCGTACAGCGTGGTGCTCCGTCCGAACAGCCGGCCTGCGACGGGCCGCCCCGGGAACCAATTTGGGCCAACCTCCGCGACGGACATGGAGATGGTCCTCGTCGGCGACGCGATGGGCGAGAGCTCCACGAGGGACGCCGAGTAGAAGTCCATCCCCGGCTCGGCGATGCCTACGAATCCGTCTGGCACCTCGCCCACGATCCGCCAGAGGGTGCGTGCGCCGGCGACGTGCGCAAGCGGCAGGGGTCCCGCGTCCAGGCTCTCGCCGATCCGCTTGGCGAGCTCGAGGACAGTCGTCACCGCGGCCGCGCGCGGGGCATGCAGCTCGATGGCCTGGACGGTGCCATCGGGGTGGGCGACGTAGAGCAGGCACACGTGCGCGAGCTCCTCGGAGATCCCCGACGGCAGCGGCGCGACCGGTGTCAGGAGCAGGACGCGCAGGGGCGGGCGAGCGGCCACCGGCTCGAGGCGATAGTCCGACGGTGGATGCTCCCAACGTGCCACGCCCTCGCGGACCTGGCGCTCGAAGTCGGCCTCCACGCGTGCGAAGAGCTCGAACGCCGCGACCGTCACTTCGAAGGAGCCCGCCGACACCGCGTGCCGGCTGTTGCTGCCGGCCTCACCGGGTTCGAGCGCGGGGGTACCGTCCTCCGACTCCACCTCGTGGCTTCCCGTCGGGAGCAGCGCGGTGAGCCGGCCATTCAGGATCGGGAACCGGCGCGAGACCTCTACCGGCGTGGCGGGCGGTGTCGGCTGCGCGACCGGCGTGGCGACCTGGGCCGCCGACCGCTCGCGCGGTTGCGAGGGCTCCGGCGCGGGCGGCTGCGGCACCGGACCCGCGCAAGCTGTGAAGGACGGCCCGACCGCGATGATGGCGAGGACCGTCAGGAACCCCGACGGACTTCGTGGTGGCACCTGCATGCCGCGAATGTATCAGGTCGCAACGCCTCAGGGCGGTCGGCGATTCACTCCTCGTTTCGAAAGTCCTACGCGCTCCGGCACGACCATGTGCTGCCGCCTGATTCTGCGGGCGTGGCTGGGACGATCCGTGGGACGAGCACGAGGAGCGGCGGCTGTTCCTGGCGAAGGGCATCTTCTTCGAGGGCTCGGACGACGACATCTCGCAGAAGCTGGACACGTGGGCGAGGCTCGCCGAGCCCCTGCAGGCGCAGATCCTCCCCGACATGGAGCGTCTGGATCTCCGGACCGTCCGCTCGTACGGGGAGAGCGTGTCGTTGGGGCAAAAGCCCGCCCTGCCCGCGCTCGAGGATCCGATCGGCTACATGGAGGACTGCGCGCGACTGATGGCGGGGATCAAGAACGCGATCGCACAAGGAGACGGCGACCCCGCGGCGGAGCCTCGCGTACGGGTCCGCGGCCCGGTCGAGATCAACGGCGTGCGGATTGACCCGAGCACGGCGCAGGGGACCGCAGTCGCATACGAGCGCTTCACCTGCGCGTTCTGCTCGTCGGCCTTCCTGCTCACCCCCGCGAGCCAGA
This sequence comes from Deltaproteobacteria bacterium, assembly GCA_016190375.1. Lineage (GTDB taxonomy): Bacteria > Myxococcota_A > Polyangia > JACPQR01 > JACPQR01 > JACPQR01. The sequence goes on along the minus strand of JACPQR010000232.1, from coordinate 19,176 downwards.
TGTGCCCGAACTGCGGCGCTGCCGCGCGCGGGTGACGGGCGCTACTCGTCGTTGCAGCAGAGCTCGTCCTCGGCCTGCAGGATCACCCGCGTCGGGTGCGAGCACGCCTTGCCGGATGCCGGCCCGGTCGACGATGTCCTCCGCCGGCAACGCGGAGAGGTCGAGCGTCTCGCCGTCGAGCGGCTCGTACTTCACACCGAGTCATCATGCGGGCGTCAGAGTGCCCCAGGGTCCTCCCTCGCTGCAACGGCTGCTTCGCGGCGACCGCGCGAGCGCGACGCCCGCCGCTGCGGCCCCGCCGAGGATCTCCATGCTCTAGACGTCCGTCCACGCTCCGTGCGATCAATCGGTCCGTGCTCGTCCACCACGTCGGCATCGTCGTCCGCGACCCGGCGCCGCTCTTGCGGCTCTTCGAGGTTCTCGGCCTGCGAATCCAGCGGTCGAGACCGAACACGAACGTCGGCGCAGAGTTGACGTGCATCGAAACCGCGCCCGTCTCGATCGAGATCCGTTGTCCCGCAGGCGAAGGACCGATCGCCCGCGTCCTGGAGAAAAGGGGCCCTGGGATCCATCACGTGATGTTCGACGTCGATGGACTGCCCGGCGTTGTCGAGGCGCTCCGGGGCAGGGGCGTGCGTTTCCTCGGCGGTGTGCAGGAGCACCCATGGCAGCTCCAGGCGTGGATGGACCCGCGGCAGGCACACGGCGGGCTGATCGAGCTGGGTGAAGTTTGGGAACGCACGGGCCCCTGCCGTCCGCGTCCAGGAGAGCCGACCGTGGGCCACCTCGGGTGGGCCGTGCGCGACTTGGAGGCAGCTCGTGCGTTCTTCCTTACCCTCGGCTTGCCCGTGGACCGCAGCGGTCCGGACACCGCCGTCTTCGCCGCCGACGAGACGGCCGTGCGCTGCTCGCCCTGCACGATCAGCCTGAAGGCGCCGTCGGGCCCCGGACCCTTCGCGCGATTCTTGGAGAAAAGGGGCCCGGGCCTGCACCACCTCATGCTGCGGGTCCAGGACATCGGGGGGACGTCGCGCGCCGTGCGTGAGGCCGGATTCCGCCTCTCGTTCGACGAGCCGCTCGACGAAGGGTTCGCTCTCACCCAGTTCGTACACCCGAAGGACACCTGTGACGTTCTCATCGAGCTCGGCGAGGCGCGCCAGCGTTGATCGGGGTCCGTGCAGCCCTTGGAGCCGCGCGAGGCGGGGAGCTTGGCTCAGGGCGGGGGTGTCGGGCTGAAGAGGAAGGGATAGACGATCTGCGCCGCGCCCCCGGGGGCCGGGAACTGCCACGTGCAGGCTTCGTCGAAGAGGCACGACAGGAACGTCGGGTCCATCGCCAGCAGATCGCCGGACGTCGACTGCACGTGCGCGACGTGGCCGTCCGGCGCGATCCGGAAGTCCAGGGTGACCCTCCCGCTGATGCCGGGATCGCGCACAGCGAGCTCGTCGTAGCAGCGCCTCAGGTCGGGCATGTTGGACCGCACCGCGGCGCGCACGGTCTCGCGCGAGATCTGGCCGGCCCCGTCGCTCGCGGTCGGCCCCACGCCAGGGCAGTCACGGTTCGGGGCGCGCATGATGCCGAGGATCCCGGCGACCGGAGCGCTGGCGTCGTCCTCCGGCTCGGCCGGACGCGCGGGCGCCGGCGAGGGCGCGGTCGGGGGCGCCTCGCTGGCGACCGCGATCGGGGTCGGGGCGCGCGGCGGCTCCTCGCGGCTGCCGCCGCAGCTCGCGAGGAACGTCGCGGCGAGGAGGAACTGGCGTTTCTTCATGGCGTGGCGGGCGGACGATGCCGCCTTTCGGCGCGAAGGTCCAGGGCTACACTCGAAGGCGGCGAGCAACTCGTCGACCGACGCGCCGTCGTGCCGCGGCGTGTACCGGAACAGGACGTGTAGCTCCGGCGCGACGAGCACCAAGAGGTGACCTGTGCGGCACTTCTCCTTCTGCTGGACGAGCCAGCAAGGATCTACCTGCTCCCACCCTACAGGCTCCACGACTAGGGCGAGGCCCTCATCGAGGACATCGAGAGTGACACGTTGCGTGCGGAGGTGGAGGCGGTCATGCGCCGCGCCCTGTCCTCACGTCCGGACCTGGCGCTCGCCGACGCCGGGAAAGACTCCCATCGCTGGCGGCGGCGTCCCGCCACGCGGACGGGCTCGGTGTCTGACGCTCACGCCGACGCAGACGGCGAGTGCGGCGAGGTGGACACGTGTGTCGGCGACAACTCGACCGACACCGACGTGGACGACGCGCCCGGCGCGCGTGACACGGTCTGCCCGGAGGACCCGACGAACGACGCCGACGGCGACGGCATCTGCGAGACCGACGACAACTGCGCCGGGGTGGCCAACCCCGAGCAGACCGACGATGATGGCGACGCGATCGGCGACGCCTGCGAGCCCGACAGCGACGGCGACGGCGTCGTGGACGACGAGGACAACTGCGCTCCCGGTCAACGCCGACCAGGCGGACACCGACGGCGTCGCCGACGCGAGCGACTCCTGCTCCGACACGCCCTCCGGACAGGCGCGCCCAGCGGGACCAGGCGACGCGGGTGCGCGGTGCCCCGAGCGAACCGGAGCAGCAGCTTTGGCGGCTCCGGGTGCGGCCAGACGGCGCGCGGTCTGCCCCTCAGCTCAGCACGTGAAGCCCGCCGAGGTGGTCGAGCGCGACCCGGACCGCACCACACTCGTGAACTCGAACGACGAAGGCGGGACTCTCGATGGGCAACACGCGCGGGGATCCGGTGGCCAGATCGACGGCGAAGGCCTTGCCGATGCCCCCCATGAACGCGGTGTCGCCCTCGACGGCGAGGGCGAGTTCGGTGTTGAAGAGGCGGTTGTCGAAGTCCTCGCCATCGAAGTCCTCGATTTCCCGAAGCGTGTCGTAGTCGGACGGCGCGCCGAGCGCGCACTGCCAGAGTTGCCCCCCGTCCGACAACCGGTAGGCGGCGACCACGCCGGCGCCGTCGTAGCACCGCACGGTCCAGACGAGCAGGCGGTCGCCGGGCAGGAATGCGACGGCGCCCACGGTCGAGTCGTCCGCAACCTGCGCCGTGGCGAGCTCGATCACTCGCTCCGCCGCGCCGTCGCGAAGCCGATGCACCAGCGCCGACCCCGATCCCTGATCCGTGTGCAGAAAGGCCAGGCGATCACCATCCGGCTCGAACGCTTCGCCGTGCACGTTCCCGGCGACCGGAATGCCGGCGCGCCGCTCCATGGAGGGCACGTCGAGAACCGTGAGCTCTCCGCCGAACCGATCGACGGACAGGCGCGATGCATCGGGTGCCAGCGCGATTCCCGACAGGCCCAGACGCTCGTGCTGGATCGAGTCGCGCCGGATGAGCGCGAGATCGTCCCAACCGAAAGACTCGATGAAGGCGGGGGCTCCCCACCTGCGCTCGTGCATCACGGCGCACACCCACCGGTCTGAGGCGGCCGCCGGGTAGCGGAGCAACCGGTCCGCGTCTGCGACCGCGCGCGACACCAGCACGCGCCCGTCGAGATCGAAGCGCTCGACGCACGTGGTCTTCGCGTCGAGGTCGTAGCGGAACCGCAGCAGCGTAGGGCGAGTGCGGTGAGCGATGGAGTGCTGGATCATCCTGCGCCGATGATAACCGAGCCGTCGGTCGGTCCGCATCGCTGGAGCTTCGCGAGCGCCGCAGGCGGTCGAGCGCGACCTGGAGCTCGAACTTGGGAGGGCTTCGCCTGCGCCGTACCTAGCAAGAGCCCCAGGGATCACAGGTCCCGAAGCCGCTGCAGCAGGTGGGGCTGCACTCGCCCTCGGGGTCGGTCCCCGCGGCTTCGTACACGAACGTGCAGGTGTTCGCCGAGCAGGCCCAGTCCGCGCAGGCAGGCTCGTCGCCGCAGGACCACGTATCCCCCCCGCAGCACTCCTCGCAGGAGCCATCGCAGCAGATGTCGCGGCCGCCGTTGCCGCTGCATTCGTTGTCGGGGTCGGCCCCGTTGACTTCGTTGACCGCGACGCAGGTGTTGCCTGCGCAGGCCCAGTTCTGGCAGACCCCGGGGCTCCCTCCGCAATCCGCCGCCACGCAGCACTCTCGACAGCCCGCACCCCCACAGCAATGGGGCGTCCCGCCGCCGCAGCCGGTGTACGAGCAGGTCCCGTTCGCCTGACAGACGTCGGTCGTGCAAGGATCCCCGTCGCTGCACTGGCCGGCGTTGCAGCACTCGCGACAGCCCTGCGCCGCGCCGCAGCAGTTCGGCGTCCCCCCGCCACAGGTGCTGGCGCTCGAGCAGTTCCCCGCGCCGTTGCAAGCGTCGGCCGTACACGCGCTGCCGTCGTCGCAGTTGGACGTCCTGCCTGGGTCCGAAGCGCAGGCGCCCCAGGCCGACCACTCACAGGTCGCACCGCAGCTCCGGCTCTGGATCCCGCAGCCGGCGTCGCCCGCGCCTCCGGTGCCGCAGCTGCGGGTGTCGATGAAGGGGCCGCAGTCGGCGCCTCCGCACGCGCCCCAGCTTCCCCACGTGCAGTTGCCCGCGCAGGTGCGCGACTGCGACCCCCAGCCGCAGTTGCCGCAGCCCTGGTTGCCTGTCTGTCCCGGCGTGCAGATTCCCTCTCCGCCGCACGCGCCCCAGCCGCCCCACGTGCAGTCGTTCAGACACGTGCGAGACTGAGTGCCGCAATCACCGCAGCTCCGCGAGTCGGGCTCGCCCGGCGTGCAGAGTCCCTCCCCGCCGCAAGCGCCCCAGTCTGCCCAGCTGCAATCGCTCCGGCAAGTCCGGGACTGCGTTCCGCAGTCGCCGCAGTCACGAGGCTCCGAGCTCCCGGTGGCGCAGGCGCCCTGCCCCTCACAGCCGGTCCAGTCGCGCCAGTTGCAGTTGTCCTGGCAGGTGCGCGACTGCGTGCCGCAATTGCCGCAGCCGCGCGGCTCGGTCTCGCCCGGCGTGCACGCGCCCTGAGCGCAGGCGCTCCAGCTCCCCCACTCGCAAGCTTCGCCGCAGATCCGCGTCTCGGTCCCGCAGTCCCCGCAGGGTTCTTGCTCCTGAGCGCCTGGCTCACAGGTGCCTTCTCCCTCGCAGTCGCCGAAGGTGCCCCACAGGCACTGGTCGGTGCAGGTCCGCGAGCGCTCCCCGCAGTTTCCGCAGTCCTGGCTCTCGGTCCCGGCGGGCTCGCACTCGCTCTGTCCGACGCAGTCCTCCCAGTTCCCCCAAGTGCACCCCGCGGCGCAGATCCTCGACCGCCGATTGCAGGAGCCGCCGGTCGGGCAGGTGTCTACCTCCTGAGCGCCGGCGCTGCACTCACCTTCGCCCTGGCAGGCACCAGCCTCACCCCAGACACCATCCTGCCCGCAGGGGCGCGTCGCCTCGCCACAGCGCCCGCAATCCTCGCTGCGGGTCGCGCCGGGCTCGCAGGCACACTCGGGCGGCGCCGTGCACGCCTGCCAGCGTCCGTCCCGACACGTGGAGGTGCCGGTCCCGCACGCCGTCGAGCATGGCCGCACGCTCCCGGGCGCGACCTCGGGGTCGCGGTCGTCGCAGTCCGACGCGGCGGGGAAGCCGTCGCCATCCTCGTCGAGCCTGCCGTTCACGCAGCTTCCGAACGAACAGACGAACTCCCCGTCGCAGTCGACCACGTCGCATGGATCGACGGACACGCAGAGCCCCTGCAGGCACTCAGTCTGCGGCGGGCACCGCAAGACGGCGCACGGATCGCCACCGGCATCCAGGCCGCCGGGCACGAGGCCAGCGCCGATCTTGCCCGTGCAAGCCACGGCGGTGAGGCAGACCGCCAGCCAGAGCCCCCGGTACATCGTGCGGATCCTATCGCGAACCAGACTTCTTCGGAAACAGCGGCCCTTGCCGGCACGGGGGGCCCATCCAAGCACTACCCGTGAGGCGACAGGCCATGGGGTCCTGTCCCCGCGGTGCGTTCATCACGTCCGGGCGGTCCAGGATCACGGTCGCGACCCCCCCTCGCGCTCGATGCGCACGCTCACGATCGTCCCTCCACGATGTCCCGCACCTCGGCGAGCCCCTCGATCTGATCCTGCCACCAGCGCTCGGTCCCGAATTGCGGGAACGTGTGGGGGAACGCCGGGTCACTCCATCGCTTCGCGATCCAGGCGCTGAAGTGCACCATCCGCAGGGCGCGCAGCGGCTCGATCAGCGCGAGCGTGCGGTAGTCGAATGGGCGCAGCACCTCGTAGGCCTCGAGAAGGACCCCGCGCTGCCGCCGCGCCTCCGCGTCGCGTCCCAGCACGGGCAGCCACACATCCTGCACGCACGGCCCGCGCACCATGTCGTCGAAGTCGATGAGCCGCGGCCCGGCGTCGTTCCACAGGATGTTGCCGAGGTGGCAGTCTCCGTGGACGCGCTGGACCTCCGCGGTCGCGAACGCGGGGGCGCTCGCGGCGCAGATCGTCTCGACGAGGGCCTCGTACCGCGGCGCCAGCCCGGGCGGCAGTGCGCCGCAGGTCCGCAGCACCTCGAGGCTGGCGCGACCGTACCCGTCCGGATCGAGCCGGACGCGGTGAGGCGCCGGTCGCGCACCGCCGATCGCGTGCATGCGCGCGAGCAGCCGCCCGAGCCGACGCAGGCCTTCGTCGTCGAGCTCGTCGGGCGAGCGCCCGCCGGCCTTCGGGAACACGGCGAACCAGATCGGCGCGTCGGTCAGGCGGCGCAGCGTTGTCCCGTCCGGGAACGGGCGCGGCGCGACCACGGGGATCTCGTCCTCCTCGAGGTCGGCGAGGAACGCGTGCTCGTCGGCGATCTGCTCCGGCGTCCAGCGCCACGGCCGGTAGAACTTGGCGACGACGAACCGCTCCGAGGGGCTCTTCGGCGGGTGCGCCTCGTCGACCTCGATCTCGAGCTCGTAGACGCGGTTCTCCATGCAGTGCAGCGGGAGCACCCGCCCCGTGCAGCGCACGCCGACCTGCTCGACCGCATCGAGGATGCGATCCGGCGTGAGCGCCGCGAACCCGACCTCTGCTTGGCTCTGGGTGCTCACGGCTTCAGGAACCGCCGGCACGTCGACTCGTCGAGCGTCGCCAGCGCGCGACGCGACGGCAGCACGAGCTCCGTCCGGCCGCGGATCGCACGCAGCTTGTCCGTGGGAGCTGCTTCTCGCTGTCCTGCAGGCCGTCGTTCGTCACCGAGACGTTGCTCACGGACTGAGCGTGGGGATGACCTTCCGGCCATGCTTCCGGTAGATACGGAAGGCGCCATCGATTGTGAGGATGGACGCCTTTGGATCGATCTCGCTCATTCGTACGAGGCAGCCGTCTGCGAGTGACATCGGTACGTCGGCGTACCTCGACATGAGCCTGCGGACGACCTGGATCTCGGGCGCGAGCCGGAAGGTCGACTCTAGGACGCCGCGGGCGAGCAGCTCCAGGCAGGCATCGGGGCCGCCCGGTACCCGCCGGAGAAGGAAGCACGCTTCGGAGATCACGGCCTCGCAGGTGGCGAGCGGCGGCTTCGCCGCATCGAGCGCATCGCGCGCCCAGCCGTGGTGCTCGTCTCGGCCGTTGAGCAGCGCCACGATGGGCCCCGTGTCGACGATCAACCGGCTCAACGCCGGCCCCTTCGCGGGCGAGCGCGGCCTCCGGGAGCGACCGATCCGCCGTAGCCGCGCATGTGCTCGGGGTTCGAGGACAGATCAGCCGGCCCGGACAGCGAGCCGACGAGCTCGCCAGCGAGCGCGGTCGCCGATTCGCCACCGGCCAGTGCGAGCCGCGAGAGCGCCTCTCGAAGGATCTCGGAGCGGCTCACCCTCCTCTTCGCCGACAGCTCCGTGAGCCTGCGATCGAGCGCCGGCGGCAGCTTGACCGTGACGATCCGTACGGCGGTATTCCGCATGTGCAGGGAGCGTAATACGCAGGGTGGCTGGCGTCCAGTCGGGGTCGCTGATTCGGCCGGCCGGCCGCGGTTCCTCACCGCTCGAAGACCTCGGGCTCAGCGGCGGACGGAGCCGGTGCCCGCGCATGTCACGCGGTTGATCCCTGCCCTTCGGGCGGCGGCGCCGACGTTGCCCCCATGCCGGACCGTAGCAGATGTGCTACGGTGGCTGCATGAAGACCATCCCGCAGCGCGATCTGAGGAACAAGAGCGGCGAGATACTGCGCAAGGCGGAGCGAGGTCAGGAGTTCATCATCAGCGTCGGGGGCCGCCCGGTCGCCCTGCTCGGCCCCTGTCCGAAGAGGCAGTGGGTGCGCAAGACCGAGGTCGCGCGCGTGCTGAGGTCCGGCACCGAGGATCCCACGTTCTTCGACGACATCGAGGCCATGGGCGACGCGACGGCCGACCTCGACGGCAGGTGGGGGCAGTGAGCCGCGGGATCCTCGACACGTCGATCGTCATCGCACAGGACCGCGAGGATCTCGTCGCCGGCCTGCCGGACGAGGCGGCGATCTCCGTGGCTACGCTCGCCGAGCTCCACTACGGCGTCCTGGTCGCCAAGGACGACGAAACGAAGCGCCAGCGGCTGCGGCGCCTGGGTGAGATCGAGGCGCGCTTCTCGGCGATCGCCATCGACGCGGTCGCGGCGAGGGCTTTCGCCGCCGTCGCGCATGCGGTCAAGACCGCGGGCGGGAAGCCGCGCGCCAGGGTGATGGACCTCTGGATTGCCGCCACGGCACTTGCTCATCGCGTTCCGGTCTACACGCGGAACCGGAGCGACTTCGACGCGCTGAGGAAGCTCATCGACGTGAGATCCATCTGAGGGCCCTGCGTCACCGAGCTGTCCCTGACACTGCGCGCCGAGGGCGAGCAGTGTGAGGACGAGACGACGAGCTACCGCCGGCGCGAGATCAGGAAAGCACCGAGGGCGAGCGCGAGGAGCGCCGCGAGAAGACCTTCGCGCGGCGAGCGCGAGACGAGCGAGCAGCCGCCGCCGGCGGCGGTCTGGGGAGCGGCCGTGCCGTGGAGCTGCTCATCGATCAGGACCGAGTTGTCCAGGACCTCGTTCGACGAGCCGGCCTGGCTGTGGCGGATCGCCCGGAGCAGCGAGGGCATGTTCGCGGGAGCGGAGCCGGTGTTGTCGTTGACGCCGTCCCCGTTCTCGTCCACCCAGACGTAGTCCCCGGTGTCGGGGTAGCCCTCGTCGCCCGGGTAGAGGATCCGGACGCGGCCGTCGGGCAGCGTCAGCCGGATCGGGGCCTCGCTGTAGTCACGCCCGTCCCCGCAGAGGTACTCGGCCTCGGCGACGTGGAGGTTCGAGACGTCCGGGACGTCCGCGCTGAAGCTGAAGATCGGATCCTGGGTCATCTCCTCGGGCGAGATCGTCGTGAACAGGCGGGTCACGTACGGGTTCGTGTCCGCGATTCGCTGGACGTCCTCGAGTGGCCTGACGATCTGCTCCTCGAGCGCGTCGGTGAACGCCTCGGGGTCGAATGGTCCGAGGTGCTCCGCGTAGCACTCGAGGCAGTTGTAGAACTGCTGCTCCGTGACTCCTTCCTCGACGAGCTCCTCGGGCATCGGGATGAAGCGACGGAGGAGCGCCTGCATCGTGGCGTCTCTGGGGAAGCCCTGGGCCAGGAGCTCGTTCACGAACGCCGCCGGATCGTCGGTCGAGCGAAGCCGCTGGAGGTCGAACTGGCCCTCGCGGAAGAACGAGCTCCGGAACGGATCGGTCGTCCCGGCGTACTCGCGGACGAAGCCGCGCCCGCCCGCCTCGTTCATCGCGGCCGTGGCGACGGCGAGGTAGTTTCCGGCTCCGCCCCACTGCGGGGCGAACCAGTCGATCGCCGCCATGTTGACCTGCACCTCGAGGAAGTCGTCGGCCGAGACGACGCCGTTCGGCCCGAACACCCACGCGTAGATCGCCATGTCCGGCAGCGCGGCGATCGCCGTGAGGAGGAGCGGAATGCAGGGCAGGTCCTCGAGCAGCTCGACGACGATCGGCTGGATGTCGCCGACCGAGCTGTCCTTGAGGAGCCGCAGCGCGAGGAACACGTACTCTGCGTTCACGTAGGACTGAATGGGCGCGAGCGAGTTGTCGGGAACGACGTAGTCGTGGTCCTCGAGCCACTGGATGAGGTCGGACCCGTCCCCGTTGAGCGAGCGGATCACCACCGACTCGTAGGGTCCGACGTCGCCTTGCGACAGCACCTCGACATCGGCCTCGCCCTCGGCGCCACCGGCGTTCGGCGCCGCCGCCCCGTCGGCGTCGTCTCCGTACCACCCCCAGCGCACGTCGTCGTAGCCCATGCACTCGCCGTGGTCCTCGAGCCAGTTGAGCTGAAAACGTGGCTCGGTCGAGCTGCGGAGGATGGAGAAGATCGAGTTCGTGCCGACCGAGAGCGAGCTCGGCTCGACCGGCAGCGGGAGGATCCACCCGAAGTCCTGGGCCGCCCCCTCGTACTGCACCTGGATGTGAGCGGTCACGACGTTGTTGCCCTGGCTGTCCTGTTCGACAGCGAACAGCAGGTGCTCGCCGGCCTGGGACACCGGCGTCTGGCTGCAGAAGAACCCTCCGCATGCGTCCGCCGGCCGATCGAGGAGCGCCAGACCCCCGAACGCCACCGCGAATCCCAGGACCAAACGAGCCAGCCGGTGTGCCATACTCGATTCCTCCATTTCCGGGAGCAGACGGTAGCAATGGCCCTGCCAGCCGGAAGCGCACGATAGGACACGAGTTTTGCCGTGCCCGGATGTGCCTCTCTGAGCCACGGCGGCCGCAAGCGGACCAGCGCGGGTCACTTCCTCCGGGATGCCCGCCGTCGAGCCGGCCGCGGCGCTCTTCGCCTGGCGAGCTCCGCCTCGTCGTATCGCCTTCTCGGTCGAGGATCGGATCCGCGCCGCACGTGGCGTGCCGGACGATTCTTGCGGGAAATCGGGTCCGTTCCGGCCGGCGCCAGCGGCGCCAAGGTGGCGAGCCGCCAGGGCCGAGCTTGCGCCGGCCGAGCCAACCCGCGCCCGAGTCATGGCGGGGCGCAGCGAAGCGCCTTACGCGCGCACGGGCGTGAGCACCACGACCCCTTTCGGGCCGAGGTCGACGGAATCGCCGGCCGGGCCTTCGTCGGGGAAGACCCTCGCCTGTGGGCCGCCCGCCAGGCGGACGGTCGCAGGCCGATCGCTGCGGTTGATGAGCCAGAGGAGCTCGCGGTCGGCGGCGCCGACCGGACGCGCCTGCACCCAGGGGTGGTGCTCCGATCGGCGAGGTCCGGCGTCGGCGAGAGCGCCGAGCTTCGCTTCGCGGGCAGCGCGCGCGTACAGAAGCCACATCCGATCCTGCCTGTGGACGTCGGGGATGCGGGACAGGTAGTGCTCGATCGGGAAGGGGCAGAAGAACAGAGCGCCCGACCCGAGCGGGTTCTTCGCGAGGGCGATCCGTCCCCGGGCGTCGCGGAGGACGACCTCGGCTCCCGCGGGCTCGACCGGCAGGAAGGCCGAGGAGAAGGGGCCGCCCTGCGGCACGCGCACGGAGGCGTCATCGATGACGATCGACTCGCCGGGATCGTCCGGCAGTCCGTAGCGGAGCGAGTGGCGGAGGCCCGTCATTCGCTCGAACGAGCGCCACCACATGCCCTGGTGAAAGGAGTGATCGCCGCCGAAGTAGGAGACCCAGGCGACCGCGCCGGCGCGGACCCGCGCCTCGAGCGCGCGCCACGAAGGCTCGCGGAGCTTCTGCATGGAGGGCACGATGACGAGATCGAACGGGCCGAGGTCGTGGCCCTCCGGGATCAACGTCGTCTCGATGCCCGCGCGAGCGGCCAGGGCGTAGGACTCGAGGAGGCACAGCCGCATCCGACCGCGGTCCTCCCACGAGAACGGGTAGTCATGGTGGAAGTAGGACGGGACCACGATCGCCGCCCTCGGCGCCGGGAATCGGAGCGTGCGGCCGTCGAGCGTGGCCGCGAGCCGCGACAGCGCGAGGATCTCGCGAGCGGTGGCCTTGGGCGTGCCGTCCTCGTGGAACGAGCCGAACCCCAGCTCGAAGGCGTGGTGGTCGTACGGCGGCTCGCCGGCCAGGTCGTCGAGATCGCCGAAGCACCACGCGACTGCGCCGGCGGCGCCCATCGAGAACAGGCCGTGGATCGTCTCACGGAAGTAACCTGCCGCGTTGGGCTCCGACGCCTGCGTCGACGAGCAGCCGAACTCCTCGAGGAGCACGGGTCTACCGAGGTGCTCGAGGCCTCGAACGAGCGCCTCGGTCTGCAGGCCGTGCCTCATCGAGTCGATGTCGCCGTGGTAGGTGTGCGGCCCGATCCAGTCGCAGAGGGGCGCCAGCGTCGGGGCGTCGAACCCGTTCTGGCCTCCCTTGGCGTTCATCACGCCGTCACCGACGCCGACCGGTCGACCGGGGTCGAGCGACCGGATCCGGTCGATCAGGTCCGCCGCCCACGCGCGGATCGTCGCCGCGTCCGACTTGCCGCCCCACAGGGGCATCTCGTTCGAGAGGACCCAGCCTGCGACCGCGGGATGACGCCTTGCGGCCCCGACGACGGCGTCGACGAGCGCTCTCGTCCAGGAGCGGACCTCCAGGTCGGTGTAGGGCGAGCGGCCCTTCTGCCCCGGGAAGTCGTGGTTCTCGCCGGACATGTGCCCGACGAGGAGCGTGGGCATGGTCCTCAGGCCCTGCCGCTCGCAGATTTCGAGGAACTTCAGGAAGCGATCGACCGCGCGCTTCGAGACCGCAGGCGGCGTCGGCATGAACGAGGGCAGGAAGAGGAACGAACGGCAGAGGTTCGCGCCCATCGAGCGCATCTGCGCGACCTCGGCGTCCACGACGGTCGCGTCGAAGCGGTCCCACATGCGAGGACCACCGGCGCGCGACCAGTAGTTCCACCCGATGAGGAAGCGGCCCTCGGTCTCGATCCACACGGCCGTGTCACATCAGCGCCGACGAGATAGAGAAGGCCGCGAGGCCCACGAACACGAGCACGACGACGCAGCAGAGCGCGATGGGAACCAGGACCGCGGCGGCCGCCCGGCCACCCGTGGTACGGTGTGCCTCGGTGAGGCCGATGATCTCGATCACGATCGACCAGATGGAGCCGATGAAGGCCCCGACCAGCGGGATGACGCCCCAGACGGCCGTCGCCGTGCCGTAGGCGACGACCCGCAAGGTCGTGTCGAAGCTTCCCCTCGCCCCGCCGAAGATGGTCAGGCACAGGTGCACGATACCGGACCAGATGAACACGCCGAGCACGGTCAGGAGGGGTGAGAAGACCAGGATCGCCGCCTGCGGGAGCACCTGCGCGAAGAGCTCCTCCGAGCCTCCGCCGGTCATGCCGATCATGACGAGCGCCAGGATCGTCTGCCAGACCGCGGCGAAGAGCTGGCCGATGGCCTGGGTGACCACGGCGAAGAACAGCGGCGACCCGTACCCCAGGTCGGAGGGCTGCGCGCGGAATAGCTCCGACGGCCTGAGCATGGCGAGCTTGATCGTGCCCACGAGCGCCTTGCCGAAGCCGATCTCGCGCCGTCGTTCCCAGGGGATCGCGCCGGCCGCCCTGGGCGCACAACCGGCACAGAGCACGGTCCCCTCGGCGTCGAACACCGCGCAGCTATTGCAGACGAACGTCCCGCACCGCTTGCACGTCGCCGTCGCCGGTGTGTCGACGTGGTTCGCGCAGACGGCGCCTTCCGGGACTCCCCCGAGGGCCATGCGGCTCCTTTTATCATGCCTGGCGCTCGTCGCGACGACCGATGCTCACGCCTGGCAACTTCCGCACGGAATCGGGGGCTGGCAGGACTGGGGGCAGGGCGCAGTGCGAGGCGTGACGATCGGGCCGGTCGAGACGAGCCTCTCGCCGGGCCGCGGCTACGGCACCGCGGCCTACGAGCGGACGCTCGACGAGCTCGTCGATCTCGGCGCGAGCTGGGTGAGCATCACGCCGTTCGGGCGCCTCTGGTCGCTCGACTCGACGGAGATCCTCCTCGACTTCGAGGCCCCTGCCGGGGAGAACCGCGAGGCCGTGGGGCTGGCGGTCGATCAGGCGCACGAGCGGGGGTTGAGGGTGCTCCTCGTCCCGCACATCTGGGTGGAGACCGAGGGCTGGCGCGGCGAGATCGATCCGGGAGACGAGCGATCGTGGCAAGAGTACATCGACTCGTACGAGCGGTTCCTCCTCTTCTGGGCCGACGTCGCCGCGGAGCACGGCGCGGACATGCTCTCCATCGGCGTCGAGTGCAAGAGCTGGAGCGGCCGCTTCTGGCCGCGCTGGTCGTCGATGATCGCCGAGGTGCGCGAGCGGACCGGCGCGCTCCTGACGTACTCGGCGAACTGGGACGAGGCGATCGACGTCGCGTTCTGGCCTCTCGTCGACCTCATCGGCATCAACGCGTTCTATCCCCTCGCGGACGGCGTGGACGGCAGCTATCGAGAGGGAGCGCGGCGCGTCGTCGGCGAGGTGCAGGGCGTCGCGGCGACCTTCGACATGCCGGTCCTGTTCGTCGAGGTCGGCTACACGACGCGACCCGCCGCGGCGATCCGGCCCTGGGAGTGGCCCGACGACATGGTGGGTGTACGCGTCGACGAGGCGGAGCAGGCTCGCGCCTACCGCGCCGTGCTCGGCGAGTACTCCGGGCCCCGGTGGCTGGCGGGAATCATGATCTGGCGCGTCTACGCCGACCCGGACGATGTCAGCCAGGAGGCGACCTGGGGCTTCTCGCCTCGGCTCAAGCGGGCCGAGGACGAGCTGCGCGAGGCCTTCGCCTGGACCTGGGGCGCCGATCCCGAGCCCATGTGGTGATGGGCTCTCGCGTTTTCATCGAGAACGTCCGCGGTCCAGCCGTGTAAGCGCCGGTCGCGCCCTGCGTTCATCGCTCATGGGTGCGATCACCACGGCAGCGCGCCGGCCACGGGCGCCTTGCAGTATGCTCCGGGACCGGATTGGCCGGAGCGCTCAAGGACGAAGAAGCGCTCCTTCTGCGGGCCCAGAATGGGGACCGGGAGGCGATCGGTGCGCTCTTCGAGCGCTACGCGGACGCCTTGTACGGCCGCGTGATCCTCCCCAGGGTCGGGGTGCCCGCGGAGGCGGAGGACATCCTCCGGGAGACTTTCCTCACCCTCCTGGAGAAGGTCGACACCTACACCTGGCGCGGGGTGGGCCTGTACTCGTGGCTGAGGAGGGTCAGCGTGAACAAGATCATCGACCGGGCCCGCAAGCGCAAGCGCGAGACGCCGCTTCCCGAGGAGCCGGAGCTCTTGCCGCCGTCGAGCGCGGCGGGGGCCGACGACTCGTACCTCGAGGCGGAGGACCAGCGGATCAACGAGGCCCGCGTCCGGGCCGCGCTCGAGAAGGTGTCGCCGCGCTACGCGGAGGCGATCCGGCTTCGCCTGTTTCAGGAGCTGTCGCGGGAGGCCTGCGCACAGCAGATGGGGGTGACGGTTGGGAACTTCGATGTCATCCTCCATCGGGCGCTCAAGGCGTTCGAGAAGGCCTTCTCCGGACAAGCAACTGACGTGAACCAGTGAGCGACGAAGACGACAGGCGAGCATCGGACGTCGGTCAGGCCATCGATGACCTGATGCGCGGGCGCGAGAGCGGCCTCGAGGATCCGGCCGTGATCGGCGCGCGGAGGATCCGGGCATCGCTTCATCCTCCCGCCGTCGATCCCGAGCGGCGCCGGCAGATCGCGGACACGGTGGCGGGCCAGTGGGCATGGCGGCGACGCAGGCGGGTCGTCCGCACGGTCCTCGCGGTCGCCGCGACGATCCTGGTCGTGGTCTTCCTCACGCTGCTCGTCCGTACGACCGGGACGGGGGCGAGGACGCCCGAGCACCAGCTCTCGCGCGAGACCGCCACGCTGATCCCCGGTCCCTTCCCCGCCGACCAGACGGCCAGCGACCGCATCGATCTGATCTATGCGGATCGACTCGACGGGTTGCGCCAGGCGACGCTGGCGGGAGTGGGGCCATGAGGGCGATCGTCCTGGCGTGCCTCCTCTCGCTCCTCGCCGGCTGCGCCGAGCAAGGGGAGGAGCGGCGCATCGACGAGCACCTGATGGCGGCGCTCGGGCAGGCTCGCGCGCTGCATCATCTCGCGGACGTGCACCTCGCCGAGGGCGACACGGCCAGGGCCGAGGATGCGGTCGAGCGGATACTCGAGGTCGACTTCCCGGCTGGAGCGCCCGAGCGCGACGACGTGGTCGTCGACGCATACGGCAGGCTCGCCAAGATCCGGCTCGGACAGGACCGACTGGACGAGGCGGCGGCGACGCTCCAGAAGGGATACGGCCTCGGCCGGCGCGACACGTTCTACACCGCCTCGCTGCACCTCATCGAGGGCGAGATCCACGAGGCGCGATCGAAGAAGGCGCGAGAGGCGGGCGACGAGCCGGTGACGAGGGCCGAGGCACGCCGGGCGATCGAGGCCTACGAGGAGTCCATCGCGATCAACGAGCGCGTGATGGAGCGGATCGCCCGCGAAGAGAAGGAGGACGATCGGTGAGGCGCACGCTCCTTTTCCTTTTCTTGCTCTGGTCGGCGTCCCAGACGAGCTGCGGGGGCCAGATGCGCTCGCGCGAGTCGACGCCGACCGCGCGGCAGACCACCGGCGGCGCCGAGGAGGTCGCCGATCCGCAGCGGCAGGAGATCCTGCGGCTCGAGGCCGAGATCGATCGGGGCAAGACCGCGCTCGGTCTGGCGCCGCCTCCGGCGGACGGCATTCAGCCGCAGCAGGCGCCGGCGGTGCCGGGCTGGGACGAGGGGCTGCAGTCCTGCGACAGGACCTGCCGTAGCTCGACGTCCATCTGCGACGCTTCCCGGCGGATCTGCCGGCTGGCGGACGAGATGGACGACGACTGGGCGGCGGGCCGCTGCACGATCGCCGCGCGGACCTGCGGCGACGCTCGCCGCAAGGCCATCGAGCGGTGCCGGACCTGCGGGTGACACCTTTCCCTGAGCACCCCGTCTCGCGAAATGCTAGCATCTCACGGATCTCGATCCACGAATGTCCGACCCCACGATTCCGATCCAGCAGCGGCCCTTCCGGGGCACGCAGGTCGCCGGTGACGACGGGGACGGACCGGTTCTCGTCCAGCACAGGCAGCGACTGGTCGTCGTCACCGGACCCGACCGTGGGCTCGAGCGGGACGTGCCGGGAACGCGGCTGTCGATCGGGACCTCCGACGTCAACGACCTGATCCTGAGCGACGCCATGATCTCGCGGCGGCATTGCGAGATCGTCGTGCAGGGCGATCGCTACTTGCTGCGCGACCTCGGGAGCACGAACGGCACGAGCGTCAACGGGACGCCGGTCGTCGAGGCGTTCCTGACGCCCGGGGCGCGGATCGGGCTGGGGATCACCGAGATCCTGTTCCAGCCGAAGAAGAAATGGGTCAAGCTCGCGCTGTCCGAGGCGGATCACTTCGGCGAGCTGTACGGCCGGTCGAACGCGATGCGCGAGGTGTTCGGGCTGCTCGAGAGGGTCGTGCGCACCGACCTCTCGGTCATCATCGTCGGCGAGACGGGCACGGGCAAGGAGCTCGTGGCGCGCGCGCTGCACGATCACGGGGCGCGCGCGGAGAAGCCGTTCGTCGTCGTCGATTGCGGCGCCGTGAGCGAGAACCTGATCGAGAGCGAGCTGTTCGGCCACGAGCGGGGCGCGTTCACCGGTGCCGACCGAGCGCGAGCGGGAGCGTTCGAGCTCGCGCACGGTGGGACGATCTTCCTCGACGAGATCGGCGAGCTGCTGACGGAGCTGCAGCCGAAGCTCCTGCGCGCGCTCGAGCGGCGGGAGGTGAAGCGGCTCGGAGCTCCGCGGCCGATCGAGGTGGACGTCCGGGTGCTCGCCGCGACGAACCGCGAGCTGCGCGCGGAGGTCGCGCGGGGAGCGTTCCGCGAGGATCTGTACTACCGGCTCGCGGAGGTCGCGGTCCAGCTCCCGCCGCTCCGGGATCGCCGGGAGGACATCGCGCTGATCGCCGAGCGATTCATCTCGGATCAGGCGACGCGCGCCGGCGCGGGAGCGAACTCGATCTCCCAGGCCGCATACGCGCTCCTCGGTCAGCGCGACTGGCCGGGCAACGTCCGAGAGCTCCGGAACGTCCTGCGCCGCGCGGCCGTGCTGGCGAGGGGAGACGTGATCGAGCCGGAGGACATCCCCGAGTCCACGACGTCCACTCCCGCTCCCGCGCCGACCACCGACGTCACGGGGCTCGAGGGCCTGCCGATCAAGGAGGCCCGCGAGAGGTGGAACGAGCCACTCGAGCGGGAGTACCTGATTCGCCTGATTCGCCGGACAGGGGGCGATCTGGAGAGCGCGTCGGTCCTCGCGGGGCTTCATCGCAAGTCCCTCGAGCGGCTCTTGCGCCAGCACGGCCTTCGAGTGGACGACATCGTCGCGGGCTGACCGGGGGTGCGGACGTGGCCGTTCGCAGTCAGCCGTCAGCCGTTGACCCCGAACGCGGCGCACCCGACCTTCGACCGCTTGCCTGCCGCTAGCCTCGAGCTCTTGGCTTTCCGGCTGATTGCCAATGGCTGAACGCTGACGGCTACTTGGGGGTGCGGCCCCGCACCGTGGCGGAGCCGAGCCCGTTCTGGAGAGCGGGCGTCGTTCTATCCATTTGCCCAGGCGCTCTGAGATCCTTGGTCTTTTCGTCCGCAGTTCGCCGGCACGGGCATTGCGACGAAACGGGGCATGAAGCCGCGCCCTTCCACCGATGTCGCGCTCGCCGATCCGTGGTTCAAAGGTGAGGAGGTCTTCGCCAAGGCGGTCGGGGAGACCCAGTACCTCTCCGTCCTGGACCTGCTCCCCGCCGATGCAAAGGAAGCGCGCGCCGCCGTGACGTACGCCAGGGACGGAGCGGGTGCAGTCTCGTTGAAGGGCGCGTCGCTGATGTTCGACCAGACGGACGAGTACGCGACGCAGGCGCCCGCGCCGATCTTCGCGCGCCCCGCCGGCAAGGGCAGGCTGGGTGGTCTGGTCTGGCAGGCAGACGCGGAGGTGCGCAAGGCTCCGGCCATCCTGCGCGGGATTGCGCGCGACCTGCGTCAGCTCCTGCGGGAGCGAAAGGTCCCGGCCTCCGCGCTCACGGGTGCGTTCGCCGCGGGCGTCGTGACGACGCTCATGGTCGGCTGGATCTTCTGATCGGTCAGAAAGGGTTTTCGCGGACGAAGCCGCCTCGGGATGCGCCTCCGCCGGTGCGCGCGGCGGGTCGTGCGGCGGGCGCGGCGGGTCGTGCTGCGGGCGCGGCGGGTCGTGCTGCGGGCGCGGCGGGTCGTGCTGCGGGCGCGGCGGGTCGTGCTGCGGGCGCGGCGGGTCGTGCTG
>JACPQR010000240.1 GCA_016190375.1 Deltaproteobacteria bacterium | reverse complement strand
GATCAGCGCGGCCGGAGCCTCCATTGAGCGCGGGTTGGGCTGCGCCCCCCCCGCGGGCCCCCCCGCGTCGACGTTCGGTATGCGCGGTCGCTACGGGGGAGTGAATCCCCCTCCGCGCCCTTCTCGGTCGCCATCACTGCTCACGGCCTCCTTCGCTCGTTCGCTCGAGCGCGCGGATCAGCGCGGCCGGAGCCTCCAGCGCGACGTCGTGCGCGGCGCCCGGGACGGCCTCGAACGTCCACGCCGCATTCCGGCTCCGCGCCTCTCGTCCGAGCGCGCAGAACTTCTCGTCTGCCGCACCCGCCATCAAGTGAACCGGGATCGTCGAGTCGGCGATCGCGTCCCACGAGCTCGGCATCGAGCCGAGACCGAGAACGCCGATCGCGTCGGCGATCCCCGCCGCCGTGTGGCCCAGACGGACCTGGCGGCGTCTGGCTTCGACCGGAGCAGGCAGCGGGCGCGCTGGCCGCAGGATCGGGAGCCGCTCCCAGCGCGAGACGAACGTCTCGAGCCCCTCGTCGAGGAGGAAGGCCCGCTCGCGCTTCTCCCAGACCACGCGGGCCTCACGTTCGGCGTCCGACCTCGAGCCGGGATGCAGGCCGATCAGGATCGCCCGCGCGAAGCGATGAGGGTGGCGCAAGAGCAGGCGCAGCCCGACCCGCGCCCCCATCGAGTAGCCGACGAGGATCCGTGGCGGTCCGCCGCCGAGGCGCCCGGCGATCGCGTCGACCGCGTCGTCGAACGAATCGCCGCAAGGTCGCGGCTCGGGCCCATGCCCCGGCAGCACCTGGCATTCCGCCCGATCGGCGATACCCGCGGCAAGGACGACCGTCCTCCACGAGGCGGGCCCGCCCAGAAGACCGTGCAGGAAGAGGAAGCTCATTCGCGCACCAGCGACTCGAGGCGAGCCGCCACGCCGGCCCAGACCGCCCTGCGCGCGGCCGAGCTCTGGGCCGGATCCACGAGCGCCTCGATCAGGGTCGCGCCGCGGCGCTCTTCTGCCGCCGCGAGCGCTCTCTCCAGAGCCCCGGGCGCGTCCACGCGGGCATGGGCGAGGCCGAACAAGGCGGCCGCGTGCGAGAGGTCCAGGCCATGGGGCATCGTGAAGCAGCGCTCGAGCGACGCGGGCGGGCATCCGAAGGGCAGCTCGTCGAAGATCCGGCCGCCTCCGTTCTGGACGACGACGATGACCAGCGGGCCCGGCGCACGAGCCGCGAGGGCGAGGCTGCCGACGTCGTGGAGCAGGCTGAGGTCGCCGCACAGGAGCGTCACCGGGCGGCCCGAGGCGACCTGCGCTCCCGAGGCGGCGGCGACGAGCCCGTCGATCCCGTTCGCTCCTCGCTGGTGCAGGACGCGAACGGAAGGGTGGAGCGCCCGAGCGAAGGTGTCGATGTCGCGCAAGGGCAGGCTCGAGCCGAGCGCCAGGAGCGAGCCCGCCGGGAGAGCGGCGGCCACCGCGCGGGCGACGTGGCCCTCGACGAGCCCATCCCGGCGGTCGAGGACCCTCGCGACCTCGACCCACGCGATCTCGTCCGCCCGCTCGAACTCGTCGAGCCACTCGCTCGAGCGGCGTACGAACGGGCGTCGCCGGGCGAGTCGATCCGCGAGCGCCGCGACCACGTCGGAGGGATCCGCGATCACCATCGCCGCGTTCCCCGCGGGATCGGGCCAGCCGTGCGCCGAGACGACGAAACGCCTGGATCGGCGCCAGTCGTCGAGCGCCGCGGACCAGCCGGCCGAGATCGGTGGCATCCCGATCTGCAGCACGAGCTCGGGAACGTGTCCCGATCGGAACGCGGGTGCGCGGAGGATCGCGTCGAGCCCAGGGCAGAAGGGGCCGTCGAGCCGCCTGAGCTGGCTGGTGGCCTCGGCGAAGATCGGGTAGCCGCAGAGCGCGGCGAGCCGCGGAGCATCCACGGCCGGCGAGTGCGCCGCGCCGCAGGCGATCAGGCCGCGCTCGGACGAACGGACCGCGGCCTCCAGGGCGTCGAGCGCGACCTCGCTCGGCGCAGAACGCGGGACGAACACGTCGAGTGGAGCGTCCTGTGTCGGCCCGAGCTCGCTCACGGCCAGCGGATCGCGGAAGCGAGCGTTGACGTGGACGGGCCCGGGAGTCGGCCAGCGGCTCGCCAGGACGCACTGCGCCGCGACGCGCGCGAGGGATCCCTGCGTAGCGGGGTCGGGCGGCCCGAGGTCGACGAAGTGGCGGACGTGCCTGCCGAAGAGCCCGACCTGATCGACGGTCTGCGGCGCGCCGCAGTCGTGCAGCTCGGGCGGCCGATCGGCCGTCAC
Source organism: Deltaproteobacteria bacterium (assembly GCA_016190375.1). GTDB lineage: Bacteria > Myxococcota_A > Polyangia > JACPQR01 > JACPQR01 > JACPQR01. The sequence continues at coordinate 20,860 of JACPQR010000240.1, read as the reverse complement.
GACGATCAGCGGAAGGTTGCTCCGGTCGGCCTCGAGCACGGCAGGCAGGGCGTGGCCGCCCGCGGTTCCCGAGGTGCAGACGACGAGGGGGGGCACGCCGGTCGCCCGCGCGATGCCGAGGGCGAAGAAGGACGCCGATCGCTCGTCCACGATCGGATGCACGCGCAGGTCCGGCGTTCGCTCGGCCGCGAAGGCGAGCGGTGCCGAGCGCGCCCCGGGGCTCGTGACGACGTCGCGAACGCCTCCCGCCGCGAAGAAGCGCAGGAGCGACCGCGCCCAGCCGGAGCTCATGCCGCCAGCCCCAGGGCGTGCAGGAGCGGCGCCTGCTTCGCCCCCGTCTCCGCGTACTCGGACTCGGGATCGGAGCCGGCCACGATCCCCGCGCCCGCCCAGATCCAGGCCCTGCGGCGCATGATCACTCCCGACCGGATCGCGACGGCGAGCTCGCCGTTGCCGCCCGGGTCGAACCAGCCCACCGGGCCCGCGTACCAGCCGCGAGCGTGCGGCTCGTGCTGGACGATCCAGCGAGTCGCGGGCCTGCCCGGAGCGCCGCTGACCGCGGGCGTCGGATGGAGCTTCCGGGCGAGGTCGAGGACGTGCAGCGGCTCCTTCAGCGTCCCGTGGATCGGCGTGCACAGGTGATGAATGCCGGGCAGCGCGCGGACGCCGGGCTCGTCCGGGATCTCGAGCCCGTCGCAGATCGGCCCGAGCGCGCGACGGATGCCGTCGACGACCACGGCGTGCTCCCAGCGCTCCTTTGGCCGCTCGAGGATCGCGCCCGCGTCGGGTCCGGTCGCGGAGCCCGCGATCGCCTCGGTCGTCACGTCGCGGCCCGAGAGCGAGACGAGCCTCTCCGGCGTCTGACCCAGGAAAGTCGCGGCCTCGCGCTGGAAGGCGAAGCGGACGCATCCCTGGCCGCCCGAGCGCCGCAGGCGAGCGAGGACGCCGAGGACGTCGATAGGCGCCGCCGCGGTGACCTGGCTGCGGCGCGCGGCGACGATCTTGCGCAGGCGCCTCGCCGAGATCCGCCCGAGAGCGTCGGACACGAGCCCGCTCCACACCTCTTCCGTCATCTGGACGAGCTCGGCGGCGCCGTCCGAGCGCTCGCCGCCGGCCGCTTCGGCCGGCGCGGTCTCGGCGAGGTCGCCCAGGATCTCGGCGAGCGCGGCGAGCCAGCCGTGGATCCAGGGAAGGTCCGCGGATCGGAGCCCGAGCCGGAGGAATGCGCGCCCGGTTCGCCCGCCTCTCACGTACGACCAGCGCGGCAGCACGAAGCTCGCGTCGCCGAAGCCGGTCCATGGCTCCTCCCAGACCGGCATCGGGTGGAACGCGAGCCCGCCGAACAGCGCGGGGGCCGGCGCGTCCTCGGCGCCCGGAAGCCTGTGATCGACGAGGTCGGCGAACGACCGGCGCGCACGCTCGACGACCTGCCTGAAGCGCCCTTCGCCGCGTCCCTCGATCCGGACCGCCTCACCCCGACCGGCCAACCCGAAGGGTGCGCCCTCGGCGTCCCAGAGGAACAGCGGCGACGCTCTGCACCCCTCCGCGGTCGCATCCAGAAATCGATCGAGATCGACGAGCGGCGCCGGAGCCGTGAGGACGACGAGCGACATCGATCACCTCCTCGCCCGAGCCAGAAAGAGTGTGGCGGCGCCCAGCGCGAGCGGCGCGACCTCGAGGGGCACGAGCCCAGCGGCGGTGAGCATCGCCTCGAACTCGGGCGGCGGCGGGAACGCCGCGATCGAGCTCGACAGGTAACGGTACGATCCTTCGCTCGAGGCGACCGCGCCGATGCGCGGCACGATCGAGTGGACGTGCAGGCGCGCCAGGCGCGAGCGCGGTTCGCCCAGCTCGAGGATCGCCACCCTGGCGCCGGGCCGCAGGACCCGCGCGATCTCCGCGAGCGCCCTGGGGCGATCGACCACGTTGCGGATGCCGAACGCCATCGAGGCGGCGTCGAGCTCGCCGTCGCGAAACGGAAGGTCTTCGGCGACTCCGGCCACGAACGTGATCCGCTCCTCGAGCCTCGCCGCCGCGACCTTCCGCGCTGCCAGGGCCAGCATCCTCTGCGACGGATCGACGCCCAGGACGGTCGCGCCCGGCTCGCGGCGGGCGATCGCGATCGCGAGGTCGCCGGTGCCGGTCGCGAGATCGAGGACGCGGTTGCCGGGCACGAGCGCGAGGGCGCGAGCCGTCCGCGTGCGCCAGCCGCGATCGAGGCCGAACGACGCGATCCGGTTGACGAGGTCGTAGCGATCCGCGATCTCGTCGAACATCGCTCCCGAGCCGGGTCGACTCACGTCAGGCCCTCCGCACGATCGCCGCATCGGCCACGCACTCGAGGGACTGGCGCGCGAGACCGGCCGGCAGAACCTGAAGGCACTCGACGGCGGCCTGCGCCTCGCGCCGCGCGAACGCCATGCTCTCCTCGACGGCGTGTGTGCAGGCGACCCGGTCCAGGGCCTGGGCCGCCGCGCTCGGATCGCCGGCTATCGCGCGCCCGAGGAGCGAGGTCAGCTCGGGAGCTCGCGAGGCGGCGACGATCATCGGATGCGTCATCTTGCCCTCGCGCAGGTCGGCGAACAGGGCCTTGCCGGTCACGCTCGGGTCGCCCGCGAGGTCGAGGACGTCGTCGACGACCTGGAAGGCGATCCCCACGTGCGAGCCGAACTCCTCGAGCGCGGCGCACTCCGTCTTCCCGAGCCAGCCCGCTCGCCCGCCGGCCGCCATCGCCCAGCGGAAGAGGGCGGCGGTCTTTCCCCGGACGATGCTCAGGTAGTCGTCCAGGCTCGCGTTGAACCGTCCGCGTCCCTCGAGCTGGCGCGTCTCGGCCACGATCATCTCCTCGACCACCTCCAGCATCCGCTCGAGCAGACCCGGCAGCCCCGCGAACCGGATGCGGCGCAGCGCCTCGACGAGCAGCCAGTCGCCCGCGAAGATGGACGCGGCGTTCCCGAAGACGTGCCGCGCGGCGGGCGCGCCCCTGCGGGTGTCGCCCAGGTCGACGACGTCGTCGTGCATGAGCGTCGCCGTGTGGACGAGCTCGACGGCGACCGCGAGCTCGAGCGCCGCGGGACCGAAGCCCGACCCGGCGCGCGCCGCGAGCGCCACGCACATGGGCCTCAGGCGCTTTCCGCCGAGGTCGAGGAGGTGGTGGACCACGTCGCGGACGTGGCCGGTGCCGTCCGCCGTCGCCGCGAGCACGGCCTCGACCTGTCCGAGATCGCCGCAGAGCCACCGGGCGATTCTCCCGAGGCGCTCGGCGAGGTCGTCGTGACCACGGCCGGAGGCGAGCGCCTCGAGGCGTTCGAGGACGACCGTTTCCCGGCGAGGATCGCCCGCTCCTGGCCCCGCGATCCGCGAACGGGCCAGATCCGCTCGAACCGCTCCGTGCATCGCCGTGCCTCCGCTCGCCCGGATCAGGAGCATCGATCCGAACGTTCAAAAAATTTTGAAACTTCATACGGCGAGCTGACGGGCAAGTCAAGCCTGCGCTGGGCGCAGGCTCGGCGGGCGCAGAACTTCAGAGGAAACAGCTACCAGTCGTCGTCGTCGGAGGGGCAGTCGTCGGGATCGGTCTCGTAGTACTGCACTTCCTTGTTGATGGGACAGTTGCCGGCGTCGAGCCCGTCGCCCTCTTCGGTCGAGCAGGTCATCGTGCCGCTCAGGTGCCCTGCGCTGCAGACGTTCCCCTCCTGGAAGTACACCTCGCTCGATCCCTGGACGTAGGCGACGCAGCCTCGCTCGTCGCCGCCCGAGAAGGTGATGTTGCAGGCGATCGGGTAGGGAGCCTCGGGCGGGCAGCTCGCGTAGACGCAGTCGCCGTCGATGTCGAGCTGGATCACGATCGGGCCCTCGCACTCCTCGTCGGAGCCGTCGCAGTCCTCGTCGACGTCGTTGCCGCAGACCTCCTCTCGCGGCGTCCGGGCGCCGTCGCAGTCGCTCCACTCGTTCTCGTCGTCGCCGGCGTCGCCGGCGATGCAGGTTTCGGCACCCTCGGCGCAGATCCCCACGCCGACCTCGCCCTCAGGTCCGGGGTAGCACGGCCTCGTCTCGCCGATCGTGCAGCCGCAGCCCTCGTCCGCCTCGCCGTCGCAGTCGTCGTCAGTCCCGTTCCCGCACGACTCCTCCTGTGGGCCGACGAACCCCGCGCATTCACCCCACTCGGCGAACTCGAATCCCTCCTCGCACGTTTGCGTCCCGGCGGCGCAGGCCCCGACGCCCGCCTCGGCGGGCTCGCCGGGATAGCAGTCCTGGGTTTCGCCGGCGTCGCAGGTGCACCCGTCGTCGACGAGACCATCCCGGTCGTTGTCGAAGCCGTCGCAGATCTCCTGCTCTTCGCCCTCGCCTTCGCCTTCGCCCTCGCCCTCGCCCTCGCCCTCGCCCTCGCCACCCGAGTCGTCGTCGTCGTCGTCGCCAGTCCCGCCCGTCGGCGAGCCGACGCTGCCCCCACCGCACCCTGCGAGCGCAAGACACGCTGCCAGGAGCAGCCGGCTCGCCGAGGTCATCAGTCCCGGTCTCGTGGTCATGGCCCGCCGATGAGCAATCGATATGCCGGTCGGGGAAGGCGCCCATTTGCGCAGTGGCGATGAGCAGTTAGCGCTGTTTCCGAGCCACGGCCGGGGTCGCGCGACCCGACCAAGACTGGCGCTGTAGCCGCCTTCCAGTTTCCTCCGAGCATGGCCGTCCGGGCGCGTCAGAGAGCTTCGAGCTCGGCCCATCCGAGCGCGTAGCCAAGCGCTCGTTTGACCTCGATCCTGCGGCGCTGCCCGAGCGCCCCGATCCGGACCGACAGGCGTGAAAGCGCGACGACATGCAGGTTGTCGAGGTTCGCAACGCATGGCCGCCCGAGCCCCTCCGCGGCTCCCAGGGTGACCTCCTCGGGAATGCCTCGGATCATCGACGTGACCTCCGCAACGATGACGCGGGTCAGGTAGTTGAACGCGGCATCGCGGGAGAGGAGCAGCACCGGCCTCCGGCCGACCGGCTCTGGTAGCGTGGCCCACCAGATCTCGTACTGCCTCACGCGGACCGCCGCTTCCTGGACCTCGTGGAACGCCGGGGCGGCCGCGCAGCAACGCCCCATTCGGCGGGGTCGAAGTACTCGGCCATCTCGGTGGGAGGATGCAGGCGGTACGCCTCTGCGGTCTTCCGCTCGAGCGCCTCGTCGAGCGCCCTCCGCAAGGCCTCGCGAATGAAGATCGACCTCCTGCGGGCGCGGCTCGGCGCCACTCGCTCCAGGCGAGCCGCCAGCTCGTCATCGAGCTCTACTATGATCTGCTTCATATACTCGAGTCTATACTATCGAGCGCGGCGACGCTTGCGCCTAGCGCCGGTCGGCGCGGGTCCGGCCAGGGGTTGGGGCCGGTGGTGCCCATCTGGCGGCCGCTCCTCCGGACGAACAGGCAACCAGAAGGCGTTTGCGCGCGCGCCGAGTGCGGGACCGGCGATGGCGGGCGGGGTCGCGCGGGCAAACGGCGTGTTGAACGAAGCCCTCGCTGGCTATGGGGAGAGTGAGCTTTGGAGGGGAGCGCCGGGTGGGGCGGTTGGGGTGGCGGAGATGCTGCAAAGACGCGCGGGCACAGTCAGGTGGCTCGAAGTGGGCCTCGAGGCTGCCGCGTGAGGTCACGCCGACGATGACCTCGACCCCGTCGAGGGTCATGAACGTTGGCCCCCCGGAGTCGCCGTAGCATGTGCCGGCCGGGTCGTTGCTCGTCGCGAGCTCACCAGGTTCGAGGCCGTCGACCTCGTCCGGATCGACGCGCCGCGCATCCTGCCCAGCCGGTATCGAACCGCGACCCTAGCGGGCAACTTTTCGGCGAAACTTGCAGGATGGTCGCCTCACCAGCAAACGTCCGTTCTCGACGTGCCCGACCTTCGAGGGGTGGGAAGTCGGGCGCTCTGCCTGCCGCCCGCGCCACGACCCAGACACCGCCGGCCGACGACCGCAGCGCCTCCGGAGCAGACGCCCCTCGGGCGGGGTGATGCACCCCGGGCGCTGCGCGCCCTCTGCGTCGCCTCGCGAGTTCGAGGGCGCCGCCCGGAGGCGATCGCCCCGACTCACTGCCGGCCGGTGCTCTCGGGTGCAAGCGCCGCAGCAACGGAGATGGTCACGATGCGCCCGTCTTGATTGAGGCAGATATTGTTTCGCCCTCGTTTGGAGGACCCCCGGCGGATCAGGGCCGAACCGGTCCGGATTGAGGACATCCTTTACGGATCAGCTCAGAGACGTGCTTCGCTCCTTTGCACGATTGCCCAAGGACATCCTTGACGGGTGGCTTCGAGGCCGGCGGCGTGGGACGCGTCAGACGGTCCGTGGTCCTCCCGGGCTCGACGCGGAAGTAGCTCATCGAGACATGCACCGAGCTCGAGTGGGCTGCCCGAGCTCGGTGCTCTCTGTTCGTCCTTCAGCTCCTCGGATTGACCAGCCGCCATGTGATCGCACAGGTGCGGTCCAGCCGCTCGGCCACGCCGCCTGAGTCATTGGCGCGACTTCGGGGTCGGTCTACCAGCGTTCCTTGGCCGAGACGCGCTCGACGTGCTCGGCGCCCTCTTCTCGCGTAGGAACCGGACCATCCCCCAGGTACCGGTCGCTCCGTAACGCGAGCTGTGCCGCTGCTTGCGTCAGCAGGCGCTCGGCCTCTCCGAGTCGGGGCGGTCGATGCCACACCCCGACGCTGAAGGCCCAGACGCCGGTCGTCCATTCCAGCCCCACGCTTCGACGCAGTCCCGCCGAGCCACCCATCGGCAGTCCCAGCGATCGGACGGCGCCGCGACCCGCGACGGAGACCGCGCGTTCGCCTTCCCCGGCGACCCGAGGTTCCGGCTCATCGAAGCGGGTAAGCGTCACGTCAACCGACGACTCCGCCGTGCCGGCGAGGTCTGCCTCGCCGTCTGCGGTGTACTGTGCGGTCACGCTGATCAGGTTGCCACGGCGGACCTGGAGCAGCGCGAGCGGCATCCCCGAGAGCTGTAAGGGCACGAGGAGCCGGGGCTCCTCCGCGACCAACGCGATACCCGTAACTTGCTCCGGCATACCCGGCGGCTCTGCGGTGTTGTCGGGCAGAACGGTGCCCGGCTCGGTGTCGGCCACGCTTCCCATGGAGTCTGTCTGTCGTTGCGGCGGTGTCCTCCCGCAGACTTGCGGCAGCACGAGCAGGAGAACCCCTGCGACGCCGATGAGAAGGACTACGCGCGGTCCTTTGTCGGCCCCGCCCCCGGACTCGGCCATCCGAAGAGGCTACACGAGAGACGCTAAAAGCGCAGCCATCGACCGGAAGCTCGCGCTGAAGCGACAGCGGCCAGGTCAAGAGCTAGGACTTTTCGCGCTGCGTGGAGGACACGCAAGGCCACTTCGGACTGGGCGGGGGTCCGAAGGCGGTGCGGCCTGGTCCTGCGCTGGTCCAGCCCTGGTGCTGCCGTGTGGTGATCTTCATGTGCGCGTAGGAGAAACGAACTGCCAAAACACTCCGGGGCGGAGGGTCTGCGGGTACGGGCGAGGCCCTGCACCGGGAATCTGCTTCTGCGAGAGGCGCTGCTTCTCGTCACCTCAGGCGACTGCACCAGTAGCCTGGCTCCCGGCTGTGGTGAGCCACGGCAAAAACTGTCGCCTGTCCACCGACGACCGCCGTCACGAGCGAATACGGGAAGCGCCTGATTCGGAAGCTGCGAACGTCGTGCCCCACGTCGAAGCCCGATACCCGCGTGCCGCTTTGCGGGAACCGCGCTGCCAGCTTCGCCTTCCTCGCTACTTCCTCGAGGAAGAGGGAGCCGTACCCGGGTCGCTCGCTCTCGTACCAGGCCGCGGCGGCCTCGAGCTCGTCTGCGGCCTCCGCCGCGAAAGGCAGCATCAAGCCTTGCCGAGGAGGGCGCGCACTCGCCCTTCGACTTCCTCCCAGGGAATCACCGATGAGTCGCCGCGCTCCACGGCCTCGATCCGGCGGGCGATCTCCGCCTTCCATTCCGGGCTGAGCTCGCCTTCCCCGAGCTCGAGGCTCTGGCTGAGAGCGTCGACCAGAGCTGCACGCTCTTCGTCAGGCAGAGCGAGAGCATCTTCCAGGATCTTCTTGGCTGCGGAGGTCACGCCAGGATTGTACGAGACGCGACGGCACGGCGCCAACGTGACGTCGACCCCGCGCGCACGTCAGGATCGTGACGGGAGGGTCCGCGCAGAGCGTCGCGGCGGTCAGAGGAACGAGCCCAACCGGATGGCCGCGGTGACCGACCACCCGCCGACCCGGTACTCCTCGGTCGAGTACAAGCAGCCGAAGAGGCACCGCTGCACGTCGACCTCGACGTTCTTGCGGAGCAGGTCCTGGCGCCCGATGATCCAGATCCCGAGCAGGAACCGACGACCGAGGCGAGCGGCGGCGCCCGCCCGGAGACCGACCGACGGCAAGAGGGTCGTGGGCCCCGACGACCCGGTGAATAACCCCGAGCCCATACCGCCGACCAGATGCCCTCCGATCTCGCCCAGGAGCTCGATCTGTGTGTCGTCGGCCGGCCACAGATTCAGGCCTCCGATGCCGGCGAACTGCAGGTGAGTCTCCGACAGCAGGACCCCGTCGACCTCGACGCCGCCGCCGGCCGCGAGGGGGCCCATCCGGCGCGTCACCGTGAACCCCAGGCTCGAGAGCGCCTTGCCACACGACGGGTCCGTCCCATCGGCCTCGACACGGCACACGGCGCTGGTGCGTGCAATGCCCAACTGGAAGTCCAGCGACCCCTGCGGCTGGGCCAAAGCCAGCGTCGGGGCCAGGCAGGCGAAGGCCAAACCGAGCAGCGATGGGACCGGCGTCATGGACGGCATCAGGTCGCAAGCGACGTGCCGCGGCCCGTCGGCCGACTTCGCCTCCCCCGGGGGACCTCACCTGGTGAATCCTCGACACTCGACGTCAGATCGCGGACCGGGACCACGGCTCCCGGGGTCTGGCGATCTCGAGGCCCCACACCGGGAACGCTCCACGATTCGTCCGACGCTGCGCACCCGCCCTCCATGGCAGGAGCTGATCACGATCGGGCGCGGCGACGCTTGTAACTGGCGAAGGCCGCGAGGGCGACCAGGGCGACCGACCGGCCGCCTGATGGGGGGGTCGCCATCGCGCAGCCGACCCCGGTCGTCCCGCCGGCGCCCAGGTCGCTGGCGACGTCGTCGTCGGCCGGGAGATCCTCGTCACCGGCGGGCTCGCGGTCGTCCAGCGGTTCGTCTTCTCCCGGCGTGTCGGTTCCGTCGTCGGGATCGCCGTCGTCGGGATCGCCATCGTCGGGCTCGTCGCCATCGCCGGGGTCGTCGCCCTCGCCGGGCTCGTCGCCGTCGCCGGGATCGATCACGCCGCCGTGCTCGGTGATGAAGTCGTCGATGAAGGTCGCCTGGCTGTCGGCGCGCGCGGCGATCGAGCGGCCCCGCCCGCACGGCTCCTCACGACCACGGTCGTCGAGGCTGCCGCGCGAGGTCACGCCGACGACGACCTCGACCCCGCCGAATGTCATGAACGTCGGCCCCCCGGAGTCGCCGTAGCATGTGCCGGCCGGGTCGTTGCTCGTGGCGAGCTCGCCAGGCTCGAGGCCGTCGACGTCGGCCGGATCGACGCTGAACAGCGTCGCCACACCCGAGCGCTTGATGCCCCAGTCCTCCGCCTCCTCGGCGGTCACTCCGAAGCCGACCATCACCACCGGCTCCTCGATGTGGCTCTCCAGAGCGACTCGATTGGCAGGGATGACTGCCGGACAGTCCTCGGCGAACGCCAGCATGGCTACGTCTGCGCCGCCAGGCGCCGACGCGATGGCGGTCACCTGCACGATCGTGTGAGGGTCCTCCTCGGTGTCGCCGAACAACGCGGTCAGGACCTCGGCGGACTCGCCCTCGACGCAGTGAGCCGCCGTCAATCCGAAGCGCGGCGCAATGCACGTCCCGGTGCAGCCGCCGGTCCCCTCGTAGGCCAGCGAGAAGACGGCATCGTATCCGTGCTCCTCCGCGCCTCCGGTGATCGCGAGACGACTGGCACCGATCGCCTGCTCGGCGCCGCACCCCAGCACGGCGAACGCCGGCCACAGCACCCATGACGCACCTCGCACCGCCATCGGAGCCTCCTTGTCCTGGCCCCCATCGCTGCAATGACGGTGCCTCGACTGCCGTGCCTTCCGCCGCGATTTGGACACACCCGCGGGCTCGGGCTGCTGGTGACTCCCGTTCCCGTGCGGAGCGAGGGTGGTGCGGAGGCTCACCGCGCCGGTCGGCTCGCCCTGCCCTGCGCCTCGCCCGTCATCGGGACGAACGCGACCGGCTCGACCGTGCGGCGCTGCCAGCCGGCGCGTGTACGGGTGAGGACGACGAGCTCCTGGCGATCCGATTCGCCGACGGGGGCCACGAGGCGGCCGCCGACCACGAGCTGATCCTGGAGCGGTCGCGGGATCTCCGGCGGCGCCGCGGTCACGAGGATGGCGTCGAAGGGAGCGGCGTCCGGCCAGCCGCGGTAGCCGTCGCCGCATCGCAGGTGGATGGAGCGGTAGCCGAGGCGCGCGAGCCGCGCGGCGGCCGACCGGCAGAGCGGTTCGACGATCTCGATCGAGTAGACCTCGGCGGCGACCTCGGCCAGAACGGCCGCCTGGTAGCCCGAGCCGGTCCCGACCTCGAGGACGCGCGAGCGCCGGTCGAGCCGCGCGAGGTCCGTCATCAGGGCCACGATGTACGGCTGCGAGATCGTCTGCCCTTCCTCGATCGGCAGCGCATGGTCCTCGTGCGCCTGCGACCGGTGGGCCGGCGGCACGAACTCGTGGCGCGGCACCTTTCGCATCGCGTCCAGGACGCGCGGCGTCCGGATCCCCCGCGCCTGGATCTGCCGCTCGACCATCTGCGCCCTGCGAGCGGCTTCCCCGGCGGTCCCGTCCGCGCCGGCGCCCGCGCATGCCGCCAGGAGCAGCACGAGGAGCGAAAGAGGACGAGCGAGGTGCGGCATCGTGATCGGGAGTTTGCCATCACTTTCCGTCCTTGACAGGCCGCCCGCGTTCATGGGTAGTTGCTTGACTCGTTCTCCGTTCCGCCGTCGAGGAAAGCGATGAGGTACGCCGAGACCGGCTTCAATCTCGAGGTCGACCTGACCCGGGGAAACATCGAGCGGGTCCCGACCGACCCCAGGCTGACCGAGCTTCATCTCGGGGGCCTCGGCACGAACGCCAGGATGATGTGGGACCGCGTTCCACCCGAGACCGATCCGTTCTCGCCCCAGAATCTCCTCATCTTCGGCACGGGGCTCTTGACCGGCACGCCGGCGCCCGCGTGCAACCGGACCATCGTCACCACCATCTCGCCGCAGACGAAGCTCTTCGCGTTCTCGATGATGGGAGGGTTCTTCGGTCCCGAGCTCAAGCACGCCGGCTACGACAAGATCGTCATCCGCGGCAAATCTCCCGAGCTCGTCTACCTGTGGATCACCGACGGCAAGGTCGAGATCCGCCCGGCCGGGCACCTGCAGGGCCTGGGAACCCTGGAGTCCGCGGAGGTCATCCGCCAGGAGCTCGGCGAGCCGCACGCCGCGGTCGCCTCGATCGGCCTCGCCGGAGAGAACAAGGTCTGGTTCGCTTCCATCGAGCAGGGCCGGTCCAGCGCGAGCCGCATGGGCTGCGGCGCGATCATGGGCGACAAGAACCTCAAGGCGATCGCCGTCCGCGGCAGCGGGGACCTCGACGTCGCCCGGCCCGCGGAGTTCATCCGGCTCTGCAACGAGGCCCTGAAGTACATCGAGCACCGCAACGCCCACCCCATCGAGGGCGTCATGCCCATCGTGGCCGGCCTCGGCTCGCCGCAGGAGATGGCCGTCCACGACGAGAAGTGGCACACGGAGAACTTCGTCTGGGGCAACGCGCGCGTGCGCCGCAAGGACTTCTGGCAGCCGGAGGTCGCCCAGAAGTGGACCGAGACGATGGAGAGGATGCGCACGCGCCTCCTGTCCTGCCACAACTGCCCCCTGAAGTGCGGCGCGGCGATCTCCGTCGACACGCGCCTGTGCTCCTACATGATGAAGTGCTTCTCCAAGCTCACGTACACGATGGGGGCGTTCTCCGACCTCGACTTCGGGCTCAGGATCGCGCAGAAGGCCACGGAGCACGGCGTCGACGCGTTCACCTGTCCCCAGACGATGGCGTTCGCCGTCGAGCTCTACGAGGACGGCATCCTGACCGACGCGGACATGCCGGGGTTCCCGCAGAAGAGCGAGGATCGGTTCTACTGGCTCCTCGACAAGATCGTGCGCCGCGAGGGCATCGGCGACGTCCTGGCGGACGGGACGTACTGGGCCGGCCAGAGGATCGGCAAGGGCGCCGACAAGTACGCGCACAACTGCATCCGCAAGACCGAGCAGCTCCCGCTCAAGCTAGGGATGCTCAACCCGATCTACTTCCTGATGTACTGCACCGGCGAGAAGGCCAGCATCACCCAGATCGAAGGCAACTTCCCTCAGGCGCCGTTCGAGACCAAGGAAGAGAGCGCCGCCTTCGTCGAGGACTGGCCCCACGTCCCCGACGACCGGTACAAGCAGTGGTTCCTGGAGTGGGAGCTGCGGGGCGAGAAGTCGATCCCGAGCTACCCGCCGATCGATGCGACCTGCGAGATCGTCAACTGGCAGGAGATGATGCATTACATCGACGACAGCATCGGCATCTGCGCCGGGCTCTCGTCGTTCCCGCTCAAGCCGCCGTTCCACATCCACAACCTGCCGGAGCTCATCTCGGCGGGCAGCGGGCTGCAGCTCGACGAGGCGGCGCTCGTGAAGCTCACGCGCCGCAACCGCAACCTCGTGCGGGCGAACAACCTTCGCAGGGGCCTGACGCGGGCGGACGAGAAGCCGCCCGAGGACCACTGGAAGAAGCGGTTCCCCGAGCTCGAGAAGAAGCTCCTGGACGGGTACTACGAGTTCAAGGGCTGGAACTCCGACGGTGTGCCCACGCGCGAGACTCTTTGCGAGCTCGGCCTGGACTACGTGGCAGACGACCTCGAGCGGCGGGGGATTCTCAAGGCTACGCCGTGAAGACCGAGAAGACCGTCAAGACGATCAAGATCGACGTCGACAAGTGCAACGGCTGCCGGGCCTGCGAGGTGGTCTGCTCCGCGTTCCACGCGCAGCCGAGGTACTCGAGCGTGAACCCGGCGCGCGCCCGAATCCGCGTGATCCGCGATCCGCTCGCCGACATCTTCGTGCCCGTCTACGCCGGCGAGTACACGGCCGCGGAGTGCGCCGGCCGCGACCGGTACACGATCGACGGCAAGCAGTACGAGGAGTGCGCGTTCTGCCGCTCCGTCTGCCCCTCGCGGGACCTGTTCAAGGAGCCGGACTCGGGTCTGCCGCTCAAGTGCGACATGTGCGAGTCCGATCCGACGCTCCAGGAGCCGCTCTGCGTCACGTGGTGTCTGGCCGACGCTTTGGTCTACGAGGAGCGGACCGCCCTGGCCGAGAAGGCGCCGGCTCCGGCGGACGTGGACGTGGGGCTCGAGGCGCTGGCCAACGAGCACGGATGGGCGAAGGTCCTCGACGCGGTGACCAGGATGTCGGTGAAGATGGGGCGGGAGAGCTAGGACGCCCGCGCGTGGAAGCCGTCGCTCCGATCGCCGAGATCATCGCCGACATCAAGGCGTCCGGCGGACAGTCCGCGCGGTACTGCTACCAGTGCGGCAAGTGCGACGTGGTGTGCCCCTGGAACAGGGTCAGGACGTTCAGCATCCGCAAGATCGTCAGGCAGGCCACGCTCGGGCTGCCGGAGATCGAGCTCGAGGACATGTGGCGCTGCACGACCTGCGGCACCTGCCAGGCGCAGTGCCCGCGGGGCGTCGGGCAGATCCCAATCGGGGTCGCCTTGCGCCGCATCGCCGCGCAGTACGGCGTCCTGCCCGAGCCGGCTCGCGGCGTGCGCACCGCGGCCGCCAGCCTCGCCACCGACGGCAACCCCCTGAACGGCGCCCGCGACGAGCGCGACGCCTGGGCGAAGGGCCTGCCCGTCCAGCCGTTCCGCGAGGGCATGGAGCTCCTCTTCTACGTCGGCTGCTATCACAGCTACGACCCGCGGATGAGGAAGGTGGCGGTGGCGATCGCCGAGATCCTCGACCGGGCCGGCGTCGACTTCGGGATCCTCGGGACGAAGGAGAGCTGCTGCGGCGAGAGCATCCGCCGGACCGGAAACGAGGAGAGGTGGAAGGCGCTGGCGAAACAGAACATCAAGACCTTCGTCGACGCCGGCGTGAAGAAGATCCTGGTCTCCTCGCCGCACTGCTACCACACCTTCAAGAACGAGTACCCGGAGCTCATGGTGCGCTTCGAGGTCGTGCACGTCACGGAGCTCCTCTCGAAGCTCGTCGACGAAGGCCGGCTCCGCCTCGGGACGGCGGTCCGCAGAAAGGTCACGTTCCACGACCCCTGCTACCTCGGGCGCCACAACGGCATCTTCGACCCGCCTCGCGATCTGCTCGCCAGGGTGCCGGGGCTCGAGCTCGTCGAGATGCCGGACAACCGCGAGAAGAGCCTCTGCTGCGGCGGCGGCGGCGGCCGGATCTGGATGGACACGCCGAAGGGCGAGAGGTTCGCCGACCTGCGCCTGGAGCAGGCCAGGCAGGTGGGGGCCGACGTGCTCGTCACCTCCTGCCCCTACTGCATCAGCAACTTCGAGGACGGCCGCCTGACCCTCGAAGGGGCTCCGGTGGTCGAGGACATCACCGAGGTCATCCGGGAGGCGCTCTGATGCCTGCCGACGCTTCGAGGAACTTCGCCGACGTCATGGTCCTCGGGGCGGGGATCAGCGGCATCCAGGCCGCGCTCGATCTCGCGACGGCGGGCTTCAAGGTCTTCCTCGTCGACAAGGCGCCGACGGTGGGCGGCAAGATGGCCCAGCTCGACAAGACGTTCCCGACGAACGACTGCTCGATGTGCATCGAGTCGCCGAAGTTCATCGAGTGCGACCGGCACCCGAACATCGAGATCCTCACGTACACCGAGGTCGAGCGCGTCGACGGCGAGGCGGGCGACTTCGAGGTCACCCTGAAGAGGAAGGCCCGCTACGTCGACGAGGAGGTCTGCACCGGCTGCACGACGTGTCGCGAGTACTGTCCGATTGCGATCCCGGACCCGTTCAACCAGGAGATCTCGACCAACAAGGCGATCCACATCTACTTCTCGCAGGCCGTGCCGCTCGTGCCGTACATCGACGACCGCTGCGCCTTCCTCGAGGACGAGAAGTGCTCGATCTGCGAGGGCGTCTGCGAGAACGGCGCGATCGATCTGCACCAGAAGCCAGAGACGCGGGTCATCAAGGTCGGCGCGGTCGTCCTGGCTCCGGGCTTCAGCCCCTTCGACCCGCGCGCGAGGGGCGACTACGGGTACGGCGAGATCCAGAACGTCGTCACGAGCCTCGACTTCGAGCGGCTGCTCTGCTCGACGGGCCCCCACGAGGGCGAGATCCTCCGCCCATCGGACAGGAAGCACCCTCACAAGATCGCGTGGATCCACTGCGTGGGCTCTCGGCAGGTGCAGGACGGCGCCGGCAGCTACTGCTCGTCGGTCTGCTGCTCGTACATCCAGAAGCAGGTGATCCTGGCCAAGGATCACGACGCCGAGACCCAGGCGTTCGTCTTCCACAACGACATCCGGTCCTATGGCAAGGACTTCGAGCGCTTCTACCGGAGGGCCGCGGGCCTGCCCGGCGTCACGTTCGTGCGCAGCTACGTCTCGATCGGCCGGGAGATCCCCCAGACGAAGAACGTGACCGTGCGGTACGCGACGACGGACCAGGGCGTGAAGGAAGAGGAGTTCGACCTCGTGGTGCTCGGGATTGGCCTGCGCCCGCCGGCCGACAACGAGAAGCTCGCGCAGATCTTCGGCCTCGAGCTCGATCGCCACGGGTTCTGCAGGACCCGGCCGGACGACCCGATCCGGACGACGCGTCCAGGCGTGTTCGTCAGCGGCGCGTTCCAGGGGCCGATGGACATCCCCGAGGCGGTGATGACGGCGAGCGGCGCCGGGGCGCTCGCGGGCGAGCTCCTCGGGTACCGGCGCGGCAAGCTGGCGAGGAAGCGCGTCTACCCCGAGGAGCGGGACACGGCGGCCGAGGAGGTCCGGACCGGCGTCTTCGTCTGCCACTGCGGCGCCAACATCGGACGGGTCGTCGACGTGCCCTCGGTCGTGGCCTACGCCCAGAGCCTCGGACACGTGGCTCACGCAGAGGAGGGCCTGTTCATCTGCTCGACCGATGCGGCCGCGCAGATCTCGAAGACGATCCGGGAGAAGAAGCTCAACCGTGTCTGCGTCGCCGCCTGCACGCCCAAGACACACGAGCCGCTCTTTCGAGACACGCTGCGCGAGGGCGGCATCAACCAGTACTTCTTCGACATGGCGAACATCCGGGAGCACTGCTCCTGGGTGCACTCGAAGCAGAAGGAGGAGGCGACCGACAAGGCCAAGGACATCGTCCGGATGTCGGTGGCTCGCCTCGCCAACCTCGAGCCGCTCGAGGAGCTCGATCTGCCGGTCCACCAGGCGGTGCTGGTCGTCGGCGGCGGCGTCTCGGGCATGACGAGCGCTCTCGCCCTCGCGAAGCAGGGCTTCGAGGTGCACCTCGTCGAGCGGGAGGCGGAGCTCGGCGGCATGGCGCGCCGGCTCCATGCCACGCTCGATGGGCTCGACGTCCGGAAGTACCTCGCAGACCTCGTCCGCGAGGTCTACCGGCATCCGCTGATCCGCGTGGCCCACTCCGCCACGATCACTGACGCCTCCGGCTACGTCGGCAACTTCACGACCAGGGTCGAGTCCGAGGGGAGAGTCCTGGCGATCCGGCACGGAGCCGTGGTCCTCGCGACGGGCGCGGAGGAGCACAGACCGACCGAGCACCTCTACGGGCAGGACGTACGCGTCCTCACGCAGCTCGAGCTGGAGGAGCGCATCCGCGGCGGCGACGAGACGGTCAGCCGTGCCCGGCGCGTCGTGATGATCCAGTGCGTCGGCTGCCGTCAGGAAGGTCGTGACTACTGCGCCCGGGTCTGCTGCAGCCAGGCGGTGAAGAACGCGCTCGCGCTCCAGGCGCAGAAGCCTGGGCGCGACGTGTACGTCCTCTTCCGCGACATGAGGACCTACGGGCTTCGCGAGGACCACTACCGCGAGGCCGCGGAGAAGGGAGTCACGTTCGTCCGGTGGGAGCCCGAGGACGGCCCGGAGGTGAAGCCGGCCACGAACGAGGAGGGCGAGGCGGTCCTGCGCGTCACGGTGCCGGATCCGATCCTGGGCCAGCGGCTCGAGCTCGACGCGGACCTCGTCGTCCTCTCCGTGGCGGTCGTGCCGTCGGCCGACAACCCGAAGATCGCGCGGATGTTCAAGGTGGCGATGAGCCCGGACGGTTTCTTCCAGGAGGCTCACGTCAAGCTCCGGCCGGTGGACTTCGCCGCCGACGGCGTCTTCCTCTGCGGCACCGCGCACTACCCCAAGCATCTGAAGGAGGCGATCGGTCAGGCTTACGGTGCCGCGGGGCGAGCGGCGACCCTGCTCGCGCAGGGCACGGTGAAGGCTTCGGGCTCTGTGTGCGCGGTGGCCGAGGACCGGTGCGTCTCGTGCGGCGCCTGCATCGACGCGTGCACGTACGGCGCGATCGCGTTCGCCGCGACGCCCGGCGGAAGGAAGGCGCGCGTGAACCCGGTCCTCTGCAAGGGCGATGGGCTCTGCAACGCGAAGTGCCCGACACGGGCGATCCAGCTACGACACTTCACGGACGAGGCAATCGAGCAGCAGATAGACGCAGCTCTGTGCGGATGAGGAGATGGGCTTCGAGCACAAACCGAAGATAGTCGCGTTCCTCTGCCACTGGTGAGCGTACGCGGCGGCGGACCTGTCTGGAGTCTCCAGACAACAGTACGCGACCGAGGTGAGGATCATCCGGACCATGTGCACCGGCCGGATCGATCTGTCCTTCATCGTCCGCGCCTTCGCCAAGGGCGCCGATGGAGTGATCGTCAGCGGCTGCTGGCCCGGCGAGTGCCACTACGTGACCGAGGGCAACTACGACGCCCTCTCGACGGTGCACCTGTGCAAGATGCTCCTGGGCCGCATCGGGCTCGCGCCGGAGCGGTTGCGGATCGAGTGGGTCGGCGCGTCCGAGGGCACCCGCTTCGCCGAGATCATGAGCGACTTTGCCGGGCAGGTCACGAAGCTCGGACGACTGGGCGCCGCCGAGGGCGTGGGGCCGAAGCTCGATGCCGTGACGAGGCTCGTCCCCTACGTCAAGCTCGTCGCGAGAGAGAAGCTGACGCCGCCAGCCCGGACCGAGGAGGCGATCAACGCGTTCTTCGCCGGCGACGAGGCAAACGCCGTGTTCGACGAGCTCATCGCCGGCAAGCTCGTGCCCGGTCCGGCCTTCGCCGAGCCCGTGGCCTCCCCCTGTCAGCTCGCCTGTCCGCTCGGCACGGAGGCGTGGCGGTACGTCGCTCACATCGCGCGCGGCGAGTACGAGGAGGCCTACCGCGCAATTCGCGAGCCGAATCCCTTCCCCTCGGTGTGCGCTCGCGTCTGCGATCACGAGTGCGAGCGCCGCTGCCGGCTGGCCGTCACTGGCGGCGACCCCGTCGCCATTCGCGTGCTCAAGCGCTTCGTCACGGACACGATCGACCCGGGCGTGTACACGCCACCCCGCCCGGCCTCGCCGAGACCGCAGAAGGTCGCCGTGGTCGGCGCCGGTCCCGCCGGCCTCACCGCGGCGCATCACTTGTCGCTGCGCGGCTACAGGGTCACGGTGTTCGACGCCAGCGAGAAGCCGGGCGGGATGCTGCGGCTCGGCATCCCCGCGTACCGGTTGCCGCGGGACGTCCTCGACCGGGAGATCGCGGCGCTGATCGACGAGAACATCACGCTCCGGATGGGGGTCCGCCTGGGCAAGGAGATCACGGTCGACGGCCTGTTCGACGACGGGTTCTCCGCCGTCTTCCTCTCCATGGGCGCGATGAAGAGCCAGCCGTTGCGCGTCCTGGGCGAGGACGCGAGCGGGGTCCATCACTCGCTCCACTTCCTCGCCGAGCTCAACCTGAGGGGCCGGAGCCTCGCCAGGGGCAAGGTCGGCGTGATCGGCGGGGGAAACTCGGCGATCGACGCGGCTCGGATCGCCCGGCGACAAGAGGGCGTGGAGCGGGTCACCATCGTCTATCGCAGGACCCGGGAGGAGATGCCGGCGTTCTCCGACGAGATCGACGCGGCCATCGAGGAAGGCGTCATCCTCGAGACCCTCCTGTCGCCGATGAGAATCGAGACGGATGGCGGCGCGCTCTCCGGCCTCGAGTGCGTCAGGAACGAGCTCGGGGCCCCGGACGACAGCGGCCGCCGCCGGCCGGTACCGATCGCCGGCTCCGAGCACGTGCTGCCGCTGGACACGCTGATCGTGGCGGTCGGCGAGAAGCCCGAGATCGAGGAGGTCGAGCGAGCCGGTATCGAGGTGACGAAGTGGGGATCGGTCGCCGTGGACCAGCGCACGCTCGCGACCAGCCGCAAGGGCCTGTTCGCGGGCGGAGACGTGGTCACCGGTCCGAACACGGTCGTGGACGCCATCGCCGCCGGAAAGAGGGCCGCCGTGACGATCGACCGCTACCTTTCGGGCGAAGCGCTGCGGCAACCCGGCGAGGCCGCGCGGCCGGCTCGGTACGTCGAGCCCGCGCCGGGACGCCAGGCCGGCGCGGAACGGCTCGCGGTTCCCCACGTGCCTGCCGCCGAACGGCGATCCACGTTTGCGGAGGTGGAGCATGTCGTCACGGAGGAGACCGCGCAACGCGAGGCGCGTCGCTGTCTGCGCTGTGATCTCGACTCCCGCCGATGAGCCGCTGGATGGCCATCGCCTCGCTGCTCCTGCCCGCGTCCGCGGCGGCGCAGCCCCTCCTGTTCATGCGCGTGGATCAGGTGGGCGGGCTCGATCGCGGCAACGCAGGCGCTTCCTACTCGCTGGAGGCCGCCCGCGCGGTCACGGCCATCGAGGGGGAGAGCGACCGCGGTGACGCTTCACGGATCACCGGAACGGACCTCCCCCGCGAGGCGGACCTCGAGGAGCCGGATCACGTCGCCGTCGATCCTGCGAGCCGGTTGGCGAGATCCAGCCACGAGACGGCGGTGATCTTCGGTCCGAGCGGGAACGAGCGCTCGCCAGCGTGGATCAACCAGAGACGGTCGAGCGCGAGGTCCGCCAATGCCGAATGCATGGACCGGGTGACCTTCGGCGCGCTGGTTCGCTTGACCTCAAATCCCCAACGTACGCGGCCACGGACGACGAGGAGGTCGAGCTCCGTGCCGTGCTCCGTGCGCCAGAAGTAGCACTCGTCGCCCTCTGCGCGGAGCAGCGTGCGGACCTGCTCGACGACGAAACCTTCCCAGGAAGCACCGAGCCTCGGATGCGACCGCAGCTCGCTGGCGGTCGCGATCCCGAGCTGCACGTGCAGCAACCCGGAGTCTCCGACGGCGACGGCGACGGCGACGCGGACTCCGACGGCGATGGCGACGCCGACGGCGCGGACCACATCAGCTACTACGCATCGGGCGCGGATCTTCGCTACGCCACCAACCGGAGTGGAGCCTGGGAACTCGAAACGGTCGATGCCGAGGGAGGGGGGCTTCGACCAGGACTGCGACGGCGATGTCGACGGCTGATCTCCTCCGCGGCGGCCGGCCGGGTAGTGGTCGGGTTTCGCCGGTGGGCTCCGGGCTGCGGGCCACGGGCTTCGGGTCGGACCGGAAAGATGCGGTCTGCTCCATGCCCATCCGGTTTCTTGCCAAGGCGGGATCCGGACGGGCAGGGATTGAACAGGCGACAGGCGACAGGCAGCCGGCGACGGGCAATTCCGGACCCGGATGAGCAGCGCGTG
>JACPQR010000226.1 GCA_016190375.1 Deltaproteobacteria bacterium | reverse complement strand
CGCGTCGTCCGCGCCGGCGTCCGCGCAGCGCTCGGTCGCGGCCGGGCAGTCGGCGTCGGCGTCGGCGTCGGCGTCGGTGTCCGCGTCCGTGTCCGTGTCCGTGTCGGAATCGGAGTCCGCGTCCGCGTCGGCGTCCGCGTCGCCTCCTCCGTCGTCCTCGCCGCAGGAGCACGCGCTGGTGAAGAGGGGCACGAGAACGAGGAGCAGCAGGGCGCAGGGTCGGTGGGCGCTGTTCATCGGGCGATGATGCTCTCGACGCCGCCTCGCCGCCAGCGCCAGAGCCAGCGCACAGGTCGCAAGAAGCCAGCCGAGACCCAGACCGCCGCGGCGCGGGCCGCCAGTCGAGCACATGGACTTGAACGGCGGGACGTAGCGGGGCGCCTCCGGGCCGACACAGCGGGCTTCCGCGCCCCAGTAGTCGCAGTAGGCCTCGTCCCCGTACAGCTCGCGGCACTCGGAGTCGCTCGTGCAGCTCTCGGGGGCGCAATAGTTCCCGAGGCCTCCATCGAAGCACTCGTAGCCCTCGCCGTACAGGTCGCGGCAGTCCGCGTCGTCCTCGCACTCGTCCTCGGCGAAGGCAGGCGAGGTGGCGAGCGTGACGACAGCGAGGGCGGCGAGCGGGAGCCTCATGGCGAGTACGGATCGTTCACGCAGGCCCCGAGATCGCAGACGAGAGGCTTGTCGCAGTCGGAGTGCGCGTAGCAGTCCGAGACGCAGATCCCGCGCTCCTCCACGCACCATCCGTCCATCCCGAGCCAACCGCCGTTGCAGTCGTCGTCGGAGTTGCAGTTCGGCTCGCCAGGAACGCATTCGCCGTAGTCGCACCAGTACTCGTAGGGGCAGTCCTCGTGCTCATCGCACTCGGGGACGGGCCCCTGGCCGTCGACGATGCAGGGACCCCACGAGCCGTCGACCCGGCAGCGCTGGTGCACGCCGCAGTAGGCGTCGCAGATCCGGATCGCGCCCGGCGCGGGGCAGGGGCCATCGATCCCGTCGCACACGCGACCCTCGTCGATCCGGCCGTCGCCGTTGTTGTCGCGCCCGTCGCACTCCTCGTACGGGCAGCGCGGAGTGCAGTCCTCGACTCCGCAGATCGGGTCACCCTCGCAGTCGTCGTCGTCGCAGTCGACCCGGCCGTCGCAGTCGTCGTCGAGGCCGCCCACGCACTGCTCGGTGGCAGGCGTCACCTCGTCCTTGCACGGCCCCCACATCTGCGCGCCGTCCTCCTCGAGAGCGCATTCCTGCTGGCCGGCCCGGCAGATGCCCACCCCCTCCGTGCTCTCCGGCCCGCTGTAGCAGACCTGGACGGCCGCGGGCTGGCAGGCGCACCGTTCGTCGACCAGTCCGTCGCCGTCGTTGTCGAGCCCGTCGTCGCATTCCTCGGGATGACGGGGCTCGAGCGTCAGACCGGTCTTCGCCCCGCAGCCGGCCAGGAAGATCAGACACCAGACCCGTAGATCGCCCACGGGCCGGCGAGAAGCAATCGCCATACCGGTCATTGTACCCACAAGAGGCCCGATCTTCGGTAGACCGGGGTGTCCAGAATCCACCTACCCGCCGTCCGGAGTGTCCAGACGCACGAGTGCTTCGAACAGCATCCCGAGCAGGGCGTGGAGCTCGCCGAGCTCGATGTACTCGTCCGGAGCGTGGCCCCGGTAGGGGTTCCCCGGCACGGATGGCCCGAACGAGACCGCGCCCGGGAACAGCCTCGCGTACGTACCGCCCCGGATCGAGATGGGAGTGGCGGCGGGATCTCGCTGGTGCCTCCGGTACACGTCGAGAAGCGTCGGCACGAGCGGGCCGGACGTGTCAGCGAGCGCGGGCTCGCCCACGTAGCGCTCGGGCAGCTCCTCGATCGCAGGGTTGACGGAGGCTCTGAGCCGCGCGAGCGCTCCGTCCAGCTTCTCGGCGAACTCGGGGCTCGTCATGCCAGCGGGCCGGCGCATGTTGATCGACAGCGTCGCGAGGCCATCCTCGTAGCGGAGCATCGTGGGCGCAACGAGCAGCCTACCCATCGCCGGGTGCTCGTACGCGAGGCCGAGTCGCTCGCCCCAGTGATCCCCGTCGAGCTCGCGGTGCACGACCTCGAGAATCGTGGCGATGGCGTTCGGCTCGAGATCCAGCCGCGACGCGATCGCCGAGAGGAGCCAGAGGGCGTTCGAGCCCTCTTCGGCGACGGACGAGTGCACGGCCTCGCCGTGGGCGCGGACCACCACGCGATCGGCGTCCAGCTCCGCCTCCGCGCGGAAGTCGCCGCCTCGCGCAGCCTCGGACGCCGCCGCCGCACGAGCCCTCTCGAGAAGGGCTTGCACGGTCTCGCGACCCCGGGGCTCCAGGGTCAACGAGGCCTCGCCTGGCACCTGGGTCAGGAACTGCCCTGCGTTGGCCCCAACCGCAACCGCCCTCGTCGATCTCGGGCGGGCACGACGATCGTCCCTCGCACCGATCCGCCAGGCGACGAAGCCGCTCTCCGCAACGACCACGGGGAACTCCGCGTCGAGGGAGATCACGTGGCGCGCGTGGGGCTCCGAGGCCGCGTAGCGCTTCATGCCCTCCCAGTCGCTCTCCTCGCCCGTGCCGAGCACGGCCAGGATCTGCCCGCGCTCGGGGCCGAGGCCCGCGCGGGCCAGCGTCCGGAGCACGACCAGCGCCGTCGCGATCGGCCCCTTGTCGTCCTCGGCGCCTCGCCCGTACAGGCGATCGCCCCTGATCGTTGCCTCGAAGGGCGGCGTGGTCCACCCCGTGGCTCGCGTCGATTCGTCGGTGGCGGGGACGACGTCGGCGTGCATGACGAGCGCGACGTTGCGCGGGCCCTCGCCGAGCGTGACCTCCCAGGCGTCGTTCGCCCCCACGTTCCGGAACGCGAGGCCGGACTCCCGGGACCAGGACTCGAGAAACGAGCGCATTGCGGCGAAGCTCGGACCAGAGGCCGGCGGCTCCTCCGAGCTCACCGTGGGGAACGCGACGAGCGACCTCGTGAGCGAGACCGCCTCCCCGAGACCGCACAGGTCGAGGTATCGCCGCACGGCCGCCAGGATCGTTGCCCGATCACGCGCCGCAACCGGCGCCGGCGGCCTCCACCGCTCCAGCGCCGCCCGGTCCGCTCCCATGGCGCGCGCGCTAGCGAGCGAAGCGAGGCGGAAACGCTCGAGGTCGCGTCGATCGCAGACGGCCTGGTCCATGGCGGGCGGTGAAGGCGCCGGCGGCGGTGGTCGGACGGGTCGGGCCGGCGCGGCTCCGCAACCGGCGGCGAGAGCCACGAGGAGGACGAGTAGCCTCACGGCGGCGGACGGTACCACGGGCCTTCGACCTGGCACCTCCGGTTGTCACGGTCGGGGCCACCGCTTCCCCGCGCCTCGGCCGGAAACCCCGGGAATGGACGGCCAGCGCACCTTCGGATCCGTGCGCTGGGGTCAACCGGCGACAGCGAAGGGTCTGCCGAACCCTCGCACAGCCCCCTACGCCGCCTGGCCGGCGCTCGGTTTGGTGAAGCAATCCGTGGGCTTGGCCCATGGTCGCGCACCGGCGGCCGACCCCGTGCACGGGCGTGCACACGGCATGACCGTTGCGTAGCGAGGGGCATGCGGTCGACTTGCATCCTGGCGCTGGCCTTCTCGCTTTCCTGCACCGGGTCGGTCGACGGCGGGGTGAAGGGACCGGCCGGCGCCGGCATCGGGGGCGGGGCCGAGATCGGCACGTGCGACACGGCCGCCGACTGCAACGACGGGTTCTACTGCAACGGGGTCGAGACCTGCGAGGCCGGGTACTGCAGGGCCGGAGACCTCGTACGCTGCGACGACCTCGTGTCCTGCACCCGCGACGCCTGCGACGAGACCGCGGATCGGTGCCAGAGCACTCCGAACCACGCCGTCTGCGACGGCGAGATATGCGACGCCCGCGAGGGCTGCGGGCTCGGCGACGCCTGCGCCAACGACACCGACTGCGACGACGGCGTCTACTGCAACGGCACGGAGCGCTGCGGCGCCAACGGCACCTGCGAGGGCGGCGACAACGTCGCCTGCGACGACCGCGACGAGTGCACGTTCGACCTGTGCTCCGAGGAGCGCCGCGAGTGCACGAACGAGCTGCGCGACAACGATCACGACGGCTTCGGCGACGGCTCGTGCGAGGGAGGGGACGACTGCAGCGACCGCGACGCGGCGGTCCGGCCGGGGGCACGCGAGGTATGCGACAACCGCCGGGACGACGACTGCGACGGAGAGACCGACTGCGACGACGACATGTGCGCGAACACCGAAGCCTGTCGCGACGGCGGAGAGCGAGGCGGCGAGGTCTGCGACGATGGCCGGGACAACGACGGCGACGGGCAGACCGACTGTCGCGACCGCGACTGCGCCGACGACCGCGGCTGCGCCCGGGACGGCGTCGGCGGCGGCGACGATCGCGGCGGCGGCGATCGCGGTGGTGCCGGCGACCGAGGCGGAGGCCAGCGGCGCCCTGGTGGCGACAACGGGGGACGCCCCGACCGCAACGATCCCTGCGCGCAGAACCGCTGGTACAACGACGGGCGGTGCGACGCGACCTGCACCGAGGAGGATCCCGACTGCGCGCGGAACGAGGACGTCTGCGAGGGGCTCTACGGCGACGGCATCCCCGACGACTCCTGCCCGCGGCAGGACCCGGACCTGGACGGCGAAGGGGGGGGCTGCTCGTGCCTGGTCGGCTGCGAGGCTGACGGGACCTGCTGCCCCGAAGAGGAGTGCGCGGACTGGTGCGCGAACGGCTTCTGCGTGGACGGGGACGGCTACTGCGACACGGACGTGGCCTGCTGCGAGGTAGACTCGGACTGCGGCGAGCCGGCGGACGACGACGGGACGAACTCGCCGTACTGGGACTACGAGACGTGCTGCGACGATCCAGCCGATCCCTGCGGGTGGTACGGCGACGGGGGCTATTGCGACGATGGCTGTGCCTCGGCGGCGGGAGACCCCGACTGCGACCAGGACCCCGACGGAATCGGCCCAGAGGGCGGCGAGGGTTGCGACGGGTACGACTGGGCCTGGTACTGCGTCCCCTGCGACGGCTACGACGATTCGGGCGACGGGTGCTGCGACTCCGACGGCGAGGGAGCCGGTTGCGAAGGGCAGGACGGGGAGGAGTACTCGGGCGACTGCGCCGAGTACGACTGGAACCTGTACTGCGTGGTCTGCGACGGCTACGACGACTCGGGCGACGGGTGCTGCAGCTTCGACGACGAGGACCCCTCCTACTGCAACGGCGACGACGGCGCCGGCGGCAACGACGACTGCTCGACCTACGACTGGGCGAACTTCTGCGTGGACTGCGATGGCTTCGACGACGCGGGGGACGGATGCTGCGCCTCCGACGCCGAGACCGGCTGCGGCGACGACGGCGGCGGAGGCGGGGACTGCGACGGGTACGACTGGGAGAACTACTGCGTGGAGTGCGACGGGTACGACGACACGGGCGATGGCTGCTGTGCGTCCGATTCCGAGGCCAACTGCGGCGACGACGGCGGCGGAGGTGGGGACTGCGACGGGTACGACTGGGAGAACTACTGCGTGCCGTGCGACGGCTACGACGACACGGGTGACGGCTGCTGCACCTCCGACGACGAGACCGGCTGCGATGACGGCGGCGGTGGCGGGGGCGATGACTGCGCCGACTACGACTGGTCGCTGTACTGCGTCTCCTGCGACGGCTACGACGACACGGGCGACGGCTGCTGCACCTCGGACGACGAGTGGAACTGCGGCGGCGGCGGAGGTGGTGGCGGCGGGGGCGACGACTGCGCCGACTACGACTGGTCGTCGTACTGCGTCTCGTGCGACGGGTACGACGACACGGGCGACGGCTGCTGCACCTCCGACGACGAGTGGAACTGCGGCGGCGGCGGAGGTGGCGGTGGCGACGAATGCTCCGACTGGGGCGGCTGGTGCGACTGCGGCGGCTGGGAGGACTGCTGCGATTTCTGCTGAGGCCTGGCCAAGGGGTGGTCCCGACGCTAGCCAGTCTGAATGGGGTCCCCTAACACCATCGCCGCTCGAGGTCCGAGGCCGGGTCCCTCTCCGCAGGCCGGAGAACCACCTGCTTTGCCCGCAACGGGCAGACCAGCGCGGGCCGGGAGCGGCGAAAGGCCGTCGGACGCCGTGGCATGACGGTTGCCTCGTCGCCTACCCATGGCTCGTGTCGCCGACCGTTGGCTTGCGCTCTCGCTCCTGACCTCTTGCCTGGCAGTGGTCCTGTCGGCGTGCAGCGACGCGTCCGTCAAGGGCTCGGCGCCCGGAAAGGACACGCTGCCTGGGCCGGCCGACGCGTGGACGGGCGGCACCTGCGAGAGCGCGCGCGACTGCGACGATGGGTTTCACTGCAACGGGACGGAGCGATGCGAGAACGGCTACTGCCGGCCGGGAGAGGCCGTTCGGTGCGACGATCGCGTTGCTTGCACTCGCGATGCCTGCGACGAGACGGCCGACCGCTGCCAGAGCACGCCCACCCACGCCGCCTGCCCCGAGGGCATGTGCGACGCCCAGGATGGCTGCGGCGAGGGTGACGCCTGCGGCGAGGACTCCGACTGCGACGACGGGGTCTTCTGCAACGGCGAGGAGAAGTGCGGCGAGAACGG
The DNA here is from genome assembly GCA_016190375.1 of Deltaproteobacteria bacterium. GTDB lineage: Bacteria > Myxococcota_A > Polyangia > JACPQR01 > JACPQR01 > JACPQR01. The sequence continues at coordinate 117,062 of JACPQR010000226.1, read as the reverse complement.
CGCCTGCGTGGCCGGAGCGGCCGTGACGTGCGACGACGGCAACGACTGCACCCGGGACCTCTGCTCCGAGGCCCAGCGGAGCTGCACGCACGGGATGCGCGACGTCGACGGAGACGGCCACGCGGACGCCGCCTGCCGCGGCGGGGACGACTGCGACGACTCCGACGGGTCCGTGCTCCCTGGCGCACGCGAGGTCTGCGACGACGGACGCGACAACGATTGCGACCGCGCGCGCGACTGCTCCGACGACCAGTGCGCCGCGTCGCCGTCGTGCGGCGAGGACGAACCCGGCGGCGAGGACTGCGACAACGGCCGCGACGACGACGGTGACGGCGAGTCGGACTGCCGCGACGACGAGTGCGCCGACAGCCCGGCGTGTCGGGGCGACGATCGAGATCGCCCCCAGGACGGCGACGACGGCGACGACGACCGCGAGGACGACCCCTGCCAGCGCAACGGGTGGTACGGAGACGGGCGCCGCTGCGATCGAGTCTGCCTCAGGCACGACCCCGACTGCGACGAGGTCGTGGACGCTTGCGAGGAAGAGGACTGGTACCGGGACGGGACCTGTGACGACTCCTGTCTGCGGCACGACCCCGACTGTGCCGACGCGGGAAGCGACGCCTGCCGGCTGGCCTACGACGGGAACTGCGACGAGACCGACGGCGACTGCGCCCCGGGTACGGACACGACCGACTGCCGCCCCGAGGACGCGCGTCAGGGCCCGGAGTCATGCCGCTATGCGAACGACCGCGTATGCGACGAGAGGCTCTACTGCCCGCGCGGGACTGACGGGACGGACTGCACGGATGGCGGTCCGGCCTCGTGCTACTGGGCCAACGACGGCACTTGCGACCGCTCGCCGGTCTGCGCCGACGGAACGGACGCCGACGATTGCCGCGCTCGAGGCGACGAAGACGGCGGCGGGGGTTGCGGCGGCCTGACCTACCAGGGCCGCTGCTCCGGAAAGACGGTCGAGTACTGTCTGAACGGCGAGCGGGCGTCCCTCACCTGCGAGGGTGATCGGGTGTGCCGTTGGCAGGACGCGCAGACGGGCTACAACTGCCTGCCTCCGTCCGATGGCGACGACGGGGTGGTCCCCGCTGGCTGGACGTGCAGCGACTCCTGGTACGCCGCGGGCGACGACTGCGACTGCGAGTGCGGAGTACGGGACCCGGACTGCGATGACGAGGACCTCGGGGTCCATGGCTGCGAGGCCGGGCAGAGCTGCGATTCGGCGGGCAGGTGCACCGGGGATCCGGACGACTCGGTCCCCGCCGGCTGGACCTGCAACCGCGGTTACTACGGTGCGAGCGACGGCTGCGACTGCAACTGCTCGGTCCGCGATCCCGACTGCGACGAGGCGGGGCAGTCGCTCTACGGCTGCGACGAGGGCGAGGTGTGCAACGCCGGTGGCCGCTGCGCGGACGCCGGGTCCGACGTCCCCGACGCCTGGACCTGCAGCGACGACTACTACGACGCCGGCGACGGCTGCGACTGCGGCTGCGGCGCACGCGATCCCGACTGCGAGGTGGAAGGGCAGTCGCTGTACGGCTGCGGCCCGGACCAGACCTGTGACGCGGACGGAGCGTGCGTGTCCGAAGGGGAGGGGGACGTGCCGGACGAGTGGACCTGCGCGGACTCGTACTGGGACGCGGGCGACGGCTGCGACTGCAACTGCGGCGCCCCTGACCCCGACTGCGACGTCGAAGGGCAGTCCCTGTACGGGTGCAATGCGGACCAGACCTGCGGCGACGACGGCCGATGCCACTCGGGCGCGCCGGCCGGCTGGACTTGCAACGACGGCTACTACGACGCGGGCGACGGCTGCGACTGCAACTGCGGCGCGCGCGATCCGGACTGCGACGCCCTGGGGCAGGAGCTGTACGGCTGCTCGGCCGGCGAGACCTGCGACTGGGACGGGAGCTGCGCCGGCGGTGAAGGCGGCGCGCCCGATTGGTGGACGTGCAACGCCGCCTACTACGACGCGAGCGACGGCTGCGACTGCAACTGCGGCGCCTACGATCCCGATTGCGACGGCGGCGGCGCGAACGTCTACGGGTGCGATCCGGGACAGACCTGCGACGAGGACGGAGGGTGCGCTGACGGGTCGGACGGCGGCGGCGCCCCGGCGGAATGGACCTGCAACGACAGCTACTACGACGCGGGCGACGGGTGCGACTGCGGCTGCGGCGCCCGCGACCCCGACTGCGACGACGACGGCGCGTCGGTCTACGGCTGCGACGAGGGCCAGACCTGCGGCTGGGACGGGGCGTGCGAGGACGCGGCGCCCACGGTGCCCGAGGGCTGGAGCTGCGACGAGGAGTACTACGGCGCGGGCGACGGGTGCGACTGCGGTTGCGGCGCCTGGGACGCGGACTGTGACGACGAGGGTGCGACCATCTACGGCTGCGACGAGGGCCAGACCTGCGGCTGGGACGGGTCCTGCGAGGACGCGGCGCCGACCGTTCCCCAGGGCTGGAGCTGCAACGAGGCCTACTACGGCGCTGGCGACGGGTGCGACTGTGGCTGCGGCGCCCGGGACACGGACTGCGACGACGAGGGTGCGACCATCTACGGCTGCGACGCAGGGCAGACCTGTGGCTGGGACGGTTCCTGCGAGGATCCGGAGCCCGAAGGTCCTCCCGGTTCGTGGACCTGCGCCGAGAGCTACTACGACGCACGAGACGGCTGCGACTGCGGGTGCGGAGCCTACGACCCGGACTGCGAGGTCGAGGGCCAGGACGTCTACGGCTGCGAGGAAGGCCAGACCTGCGGCTGGGACGGGACCTGCCAGGACTGGGTCTGAGCCTTTCGCAGCCTCAGCGAGTTACCCACCACCGAGACGGAGCTCAGGGCCATCGCGGCCGAGGCGATAATCGGGCCGCCCACCGCGTGAAGCAGCCCGAAGGCGGCGATCGGGATCCCGACGACGTTGTAGCCGAGCGCCCAGAAGAGGTTTTGCCGGATCGTCCTCATCGTCCGCCTGGCGATCTCGATCGTGTCCGGGACCGCGCCGAGCTCCGGGCGCAGGAGCGTCACGGGAGCCGCCTCGATGGCCGTGCCGGAGCCGCCACCCATTGCGAACCCGACGTCCGCGGCGGCGAGCGCGGGCGCGTCGTTGATCCCGTCGCCCACCATCGCCACGCATCGCGTCCCGGTGTCCGCCTTCAGGGCTGCGACTGCCGCCGCCTTCTGCGCGGGGCTCACTCGCGCATGCACCCGGGGGGGTGGGAGGCCCACCTCGCGGGCGACCGCCTGGGCGACGGCATCGGAGTCTCCCGTCAATAGGTGCACCTCGATCCCGAGCTGCTCGAGGCGGCGAACCGCGGCCGGTGCCTCGTCCCGCACGGGGTCGGCGATCCCGAGGACGCCGAGCACGTGGTCGCCCTCGACGACGAGCACCACCGTGCGGGCTTCGAGGAGCATTCGATCCACGATCGCGGTCACCGCTTCGCCCGGGTCTTCCACGAGCGCCGGAGCGCCGACCGCGATCCGCCGGCCGGACACGAGGGCGCGGGCGCCGACGCCCGGGACGGCCTCGAAGCACTCGGCCTCGAGATCGGGGACCTCGTTCGACTTCGCCAGCTTGCAGATCGCGCGTCCGATCGGGTGCTCGCTCGAGCGCTCTACCGCGGCCGCGAGGGACAGCATGTCGAAGAGGTCGCCGTCGACCACGTCCATGTCCGTCACCTCCATTCGACCGCGCGTGACGGTGCCGGTCTTGTCGAGGATGACGGTCGAGATCGAGGCGGCGCGCTCGAGGCTCTCGGCGTCGTGGACGAGGATCCCGGACCTGGCGGCCCGGCCCATGGCCACCATCACCGCGGTCGGGGTGGCGAGGCCGAGGGCGCAGGGACAGGCGATGACCAGCACCGCGACCGCGGGCAGGAGCGCCTGGGCGAAGCCGCCACCGGCGGCCAGCCAGGCAAGGAAGGTGGCGATGGCCACCACGAGAACGGCCGGGACGAACACGGCGGACACGCGGTCCGCGAGGCGCTCGATCGGCGCGCGCGATCCCATCGCGTCCCGGACCATCTCGACGATCTGGGCATGCGCGGTCTGGGCCCCGACGCGAGTCGCCTCGATCTCGAGGGACCCGAGGCCGTTCAGGGTCGCCGCCGAGACGAGATCGCCCGGCCCCTTGCCAACCGGCATGCTCTCGCCCGTCAGCATCGACTCGTCCACGCTCGAGTTGCCGAGGATGACGGTCCCGTCCACCGGGATCGCCTCGCCAGGCCTCACGCGGAGCCGGTCGCCGACGACGACCGACTCCACGGGGACGTCGAGCTCGCCGGTCCGTGGATCGCTGCGATGTGCGGTCCGGGGAGCGAGCGCGACGAGCTCGGTGAGCGCGCCGCTCGCGCGACGCCTCGCGCGCGCCTCGAGGAAGCGCCCGACCAGGACGAGCGTGACGACGATCCCCGCGGTCTCGAAGTACAGCTCGTGGCCGGCGAGCCCGATGTCCCCGCGGGCCGCCAGGACACGCCAGACGCTGTACGACCACGCGGCCAGCGCGCCCATGGCGATCAGCGTGTCCATGGTCGCCGTCCGGTGACGCAGGCGGCGCGCCGCGGTGGCGAGGATGCCCCTGCCGGCCCAGAAGACGATGCCAGTAGACAGGGCGAGCTGGGCCCACCCGGACCACGCGACCGCCATCCCGAACATCGACAGAGCCATCAGCGGAATCCCCAGGGTCACGCCGGCGATCAGGTTCTGCCGCTCCCGGCCCGCGGATTCGAGCCGTCCGGCTCCCGGCCCGTGTGCTGCCGGAAGGGCGCCGACCTGCACCCGCGCCCGATAGCCGGCGGCCTCGACCGCTGCTTCGATCTGCGCCGCCACCGCTCCCACCGTGCACGGGTCCGACAGGCGGACGGTCGCCTCGTTCGAGGCGAGGTTCACGTGGACGTCGCCCAGGCCGGGGACGCCCGAGAGCGCATCGCGCACGTGCGCGACGCAGGACGCGCAGGTCATGCCGTCGACGGGAAACGTGAGTCGGTCGGCCCGGCCCATGGAGGAGGGAGGTTAGCACTATGGACGCAATCCTCGGGCTGGACCAAACTCCGGGCTCCGATGAGAGCTCGACTCCTACTGGCCCTCGCGCTGGTCGCCCTGGCCGTCGGGGCTGCCGTCGCGCTTGCCACGGGCGTCGGGGCCGGACGCGATGCGAAGGCGCGCCTCGAGGTCGAGGCGCTCGTCCTCGGGCGCCACCTCGCGAGGATCGTGGCGCCGACGATGAACGATCCCGACCCCGCGGCGCGCGCGGCAGTGCTCGCGGAGCTGGGGGCGGACCTCCAGGTGGATCTCGCGGTCTTCGATCCGTCGGGCCGGCCCCTCGGCTCGTTCGGCGACTCCGTCCTGCCGCCCGATCCGACCGAGCTGGCGCTGGTCCTCTCCGGCCAGGTCCGCTTCGTCCGCGAGCCATGGCCCGCGAGGGTGGCAGCGCCGCTCGAGTGGAACGGCCGGAGGCTCGGCCTGGTCGTGGGCCAGCTCGCGCGCATGCCGGGCCCCCCGAGCACGAGCGCGGGCTTGCTCCTCGGCGCGGGGCTCCTCGTTCTGGGGCTGGTCGCGGGAGTCCTCGTCGCGTTCCGAGCGGTCGCGCCCATCGGGAGGCTGAACGAGTCCCTCGACCTCGCTGCGGACGGAGACCTGGCGCAACGGGCACTGGCCATCGGTCCCACCGAGGTGCGGCGGCTCGCCGAGCGCATGAACATGGTCATGGACCGGCTGACATCGGCCGCGACCGGTGACAGGGAGCTGCTGGCAATCGCGGGCGGCGAGCTTCGCAGTGCGCTGTCCAGGGTCCGCGAGGACGTGGCCGCGCTCGCCGACGGAGCGAACAACTTCAACCGCATCGAGGCCGAGCTCATCGAGCTCGATGCCCTGATCGAGGACCTGCTCACGACCTCGCGCCTCGGGCTCGACACGCTGGCGATCCGCTGCCGGCGGACTCGCCTGGGTGTCCTCGTGAGGGAGGCAGCCGCGAGCGTCGCCGCACACAACCCCCTGTCGTTCGACGTCGATCCCCAGCTACCCGAGGTCGACGTCGACGCTCGCCTGTTCCAGAAGGTCGTCAAGATCCTGGTCATCAACGCGGCCCAGAGCTGCGACCCAGGCACCGCTATCGGCGTCCGCGTCGATCACGACGGGCACTTCATCAGGGTGACCGTCGCGGACGGGGGAGGCGGCATCGAGCCGCGGGAGCTCGAGCGGATCTTCGAGCCGTTCGTACGCGGGAAGGCCGCCAAGAAGCGCGTCGAGGGATCAGGTCTCGGCCTGACGCTGGCGCGGCGCATCGTCGAGGCGCATCGGGGCACGATCGGGGCGACGAGCGAGGTCGGCGTCGGAACCTCGGTGACCTTCACCGTGCCGATTACTACCCCCTGAAGAGCTTCATGAAGTCCTCGTGCGCGGCGGGCGCGACGCCGCACAAGGACAGGTTCTCCTCGAGGTGCTCGGGGCGCTTCATGCCGACCACGGCCACGTCGAGCGCGGGCGCCGAGCGGACGAACTGGATCGCCCGCTGCGCGTCCGTCCGGCAGGTCGCGAACACCTCGTGCACGAGCGGGGGGAGACCGCGAGTGAGCTTCGCTTGAAGGAGCGGCACGCTCGCCATGGTGGACAGACCGAGGGCACGCGCGGCCAGGAGCGCCGGGCCGCTCTCGGACGCAACCGACTGGCAGGAGAGGGTGAGCGCCTCGGGCATGGCGATGTTGAACGGAAGCTGGACGAACCCGAAGTGATGCGCGGCCGGGGCCGCGACGTCCTCGGCGATCTTGCTCAGGCGCTCGAGCGAGACGTGGTCGCGCGATCCCTCGGGCACCCTCAGGCAGCTCCACGTGGCGACGCCGTACGTCCGGATCTTGCCGCTCGCCACGGCCTGTTCGAGGGCGCCGAACGCCCGGCGGACGCGGGCGTAGAACACCTCGGACCGGACGCGCTCGAGCTGCGTCTCGGGGTTGTGCAGGTAGTAGACGTCGATCGTCTCCAGACCGAGGTTCTTGCGCGATCGGTCGATCTGATCCTGGAGGAAGCGGGGTGTCATGCAGTGACAACCGCTCACGATCTCCTCCGGCTCGACCAGACCCGTCGCGAAGTACGCATCCGCGATGTACCGCTGCGAGTCGGCCGGGCGGTCGCCGTCGAAGGGCAGAAAGCCCCCCTTGGTCGACACGATCACCTCGTCTCGCCGGATCTCGCCGTCGGACACGAGCTGGGTGAGGGCGCGCCCGATGGCGCGCTCGCTCCGCATGTTGCGGTAGTTGATGGCGGCGTCCAGGACGTTGGCGCCCGCGGCGAGCACGGCGCGGACTGCGCGGACGGTCGCGTCATCGGTCGCGTCGTCCGGTTCGCCGAGGTAGGTGCCCAGGCCCAGGCTGGAAGCGCGGAGTCCCTGGACGTCGCGGAAGTGTCCGGCGGGCAGCGTGGGAAACCGGCTGGCGAATCTCCCGGTCCCCTCCGGCGTGGCGTGGCCGCTGAGCATCCCGTGCAATTAGCACGAAACGGCGGCGTGCGCCGAGTACGGCGGGCTACTCGGGCAGCCCTCCCCGACAGATCTCGTCGGCGGCGCAGTCCTGGTCCTCGCAGTCGTAGAAGCCGTCCGCGTCGTCGTCGATCCCGTTCCAGCAGTCCTCGGGCCCGGGGACGAAGCAGTCCTCGGTGAACTGGCACTGCCAGTCGTCGCAGTCGACGGCCCCGTCCGCGCTGTCGTCGACTCCGTTGTCGCAGATCTCGTTCGGGACGCAGCCGGTCGCCCAGTCGAAGAACGTCCCCTCGGGGCACACGCAGTCGTCCCAGCACTCGCCCCAATCCTCGTCGCACGTGGTGGTCCATTCGCCGCCGCCGTTGGCGCAGACCGAGGCGTAGTCCACGACGCAGCCCGAGTACCAGTCGAAGGTGCTGCCCTCCGGGCAAGCGCAGTCCTCCCAGCAGAACGGCTCGCCCCACGAGTCGTCGCAGACCTCGCCCCAGGACCCGCCGCCTAGCTCGCACAGGAGCCGCGGCTCGGGGTAGCACCCGTAGCTGTAGTCGAAGTAGTAGCCCTCGGGGCAGGCGCAGTCCTCCCAGCAAGCACCCTCGCCGTCCTCGCCGAGGTCGTCGCACACCACCGTGTACTCGCCTCCGGAGCTCACGCACAGGACGTACGGATCGGGGACGCAGCCGGACCACTCGTCGTAGTACGTCCCGTAGGGGCACTGGCAGTAGTCGCCGCAGTAGTCGCCGCCGGTCGAGCGGCAGAGCTCGCCCGGGTCGATCGGGACGCACCCCCAGAACGGGTCGAAGTAGGCGTTCCAGCCGCAGTCGCAGTAGTCGGTGCAGGACGGTTCCGGCTCGGCTCCGCAGTTGCCTTGCCCGGGCTCGGCGTCCGGGTCGTCGAGGCAGCCGTCGTCGCACCAGGTGGCGATCACGCCGCCGGTCGGCTCGCAGATCTCGGATGGATCGGGCGGGACGACGCAGCCCGACCACTCGTCGTAGAACGCTCCGTCCGGGCACACGCAGTACGAGAAGCAGCCGCCCTCGAGATCGCCGGCCTCGCCGTCGCACCACTCCTCCCAGATCCCTCCCGTCGAGGAGCAGGGATCGGGGAAGGGGACGCAGGCCTGTCCGTCGAAGTAGGCCACCGGCCCGCAGTCGCAGTACTCCTCGCAGCCGCAGTCCCCGTCGGGACATTCCTCGGACTGGATGCAGTAGGTCGCGCTCACGCCGCCGGCGATGGTGCAGGGCTCCACGACGCAGACCCGCGGCAGCGGACAGCCGTTCTCGTCGACGCCGCCGTCCTCGAGCGTGCCGTCCGGGCACTCGGGATCGGGAGCCTCGACGCACACGATGGGAGGGTCGATCCCATCACATCCATTGCTCTGGGCCCCCGTCAGGACGAGGAAACCCGAGCACAGGCCTGCAGTCTTGACGAGCCAGTTCCATCGCCTCATCCCGCACCTCCGCTCGATCACCGACCATCGGCCCTCGTCTCCGACGTTCGGGAGCTAGCTGAGCAGCCGGCGTGCCGATCCCCGCCCCTCGGCTTTGTGCGGATTTGGCGGATCGCCGCGGTCCTCGGATGGTGAGTGCCCCCCACCAACGATGGTGAGTCGGCGTGGCACAGGCCGGCGCAACGAAGCTACCTGATGAACCTATGGTAGATGTCGCCGTTGTTCTGGCCGGCGCCGCGGTAGTCGATCCACGCGGCGTGGGCGCGGCCGGCGGCGGCGTACAGGACCACCGATGCGGAGTCGGACGAGCCCGCGGCGCTCGTGTCGAGCCTGAGGTCGGCGGGCTGCAGCGTCAGGCCGTCGAGGGCGAAGTTGAGGTACACGTCCCGCTCACCATCCCGGTCGTCGAGCCAGGCGACGTAGAGGACCCCCGCGTCCACGGCCAGGACCGGATCCGTGGATCCCCCGACGCCCTCGTCGTCTGTGTCGGCCCTCAGGTCCTCGGTGAGCCACGTGGCTCCGGCGTCGTCGCTCCTCGAGACGCGGATGTCGGCGAGCCCGTCGCGGTAATCCTCCCAGACACACCAGGCCACGCCTCCCGACACCACGACGCGCGGCTTGAACGAGTCGTGGGCGAACGGATCGGTGTCCACGCGGACGTCGGCGGCGAGCCAGGTGTCGCCTCCGTCGGTCGACCGCTGGGCGAAGACGTCGAAGACGCCGTTTCGCTCGTCGCTCCAGACCACGACGACGTTGCCGGACGGGTCAGCCGCCACCTGCGGCTGGATCGACGCCGCGTCGCCGGGCAGGTCCGTGTCGAGCCTCACATCTGCGCCCAGCCAGGTCACCCCGCCGTCGAGCGAGCGGTTGAAGCGGATGTCCGGCTCGCCGTCGCGGGTGTCGCGCCAGGCCACGAAGACGTCGCCTCCTGCGGGGGCGGCGATCGAGGGCGTCGTGGCCAGCGGGACGGCGTCCGGGTTCGTGTCGACCCTGTCGGGCGGGTCGAATGCGCCGCCCTCGTTCCGGCTGGACGCGACGTAGATCCGGCGGGAGCGGTCCGGTAGCTGCGTCTCCCAGGCCACGAACACGCCGTCGGCCCCGTCCGCCGCGAGCTGGACGCCGAACGAGTCGTTGTCGAGGCCGGTGTTCACCCGGGACTCGGCGGCCTCGAAGGCGTTGCCCTGACCGTTGCTCGTGGTCCGCCGGAAGTAGACGTTGCGTCGCGTCGAGTCGTCCCTGAAATCCTCCCAGGCGACGTACAGGCGGGCGTCTCCGAACGAGACCGCCGGCCCTACGCCGTTCGCGCCGTTCGTCTCGACGGCCGTGTCGGGGTTCGGCCAGCCGAACGCCGCCGCCGACGCGCGGTTGTAGTAGACGTCGGCCCGCCCGTTGCGGCGGTCGAGCCAGGCCACGAAGACCCGATCGGCGCCGTCGCCGGTCAGGGCGGGCTGGATCGAGTTCGACGGCTCCGTGCCGGACGAGAAGAGGTCCACGCGGGCGTCGCTCGGGGACAGCGTCTTGCAGCCCTCGTCGGTCGTCCGGTCGCAGTCGTTGTCCACTCCGTCGCACCAGAGCTCCACGGGCTGGTAGGGCGAGTCGTACTCGCACCGCCAGCCGTCCGCCCCCGCGCACGTGGCGACGGTCCCCGCGCAGGCGCCATCCTGATCGCAGATCTCGGGCGGATCCAGCGCCAGGCCCTCGTCGACTCCTCCGTCGCAGTCGTCGTCGAGCCCGTTGCACTCCTCATCTGCCGGCTCGACGCCTCCCGTGCAGTCGAACACGCCGAGCTGGCAGGTCACCGTTCCGTACTCGCAGCGGCCGACGTTCGTGCCGCAGCGCGCGCCACCGCCCGGGTTGCCGTCGTCGATGATCCCGTCGCAATCGTCGTCGAGCCCGTTGCACGCCTCGGTGGTGCTCTCGATCCCACCCGTGCAGGCGAGGTCGCCGTCCACGCAGGTCCAGATCCCCTGCATGCACTCGCCCTCGCCGGAGCCACAGGCGCCGCCGCCATCGGGATTGCCGTCGTCGACGGCGCCGTCGCAGTCGTCGTCGACGCCGTTGCAGCTCTCCGAGTCGCCATCATCGCCGCCCGCGCAGACCAGAGCGCCGCCCTGACACTGGACGCTGCCGAACTCGCAGGCTCCCACGTTGGTTCCGCAGCGGGCGCCACCCTGGGGGTTCCCTGCGTCGACCTGGAGGTCGCAGTCGTTGTCGAGCCCGTCGCACCGCTCGGGGCTCGGTCCGCGTCCGCCCGCGCACGCGAGCACACCACGGCTACACGTCCAGACGCCGGGCTCGCACTCGCCGTCCGCGTCCCCGCATTCGTCGCCCGCCAGTGGATCCTCCTCGTCCTCGAGACCGTCGCAGTCGTTGTCCTGACCGTCGCAGGTCTCGTCGGCGCCGGGGTCGTCGCAGGCGTACTCGCAGCCGTCGGAGGGAAGCCCGTTCAGGTCGACGAACCCCTCGTCGCACTGTCCGAGGCCGCACTCACCCCCGCCGCAGACGCCGGACGCGTTGTCGAACTCGCAGGTCCGACCGCAGGCCCCGCAGTTCTCCTCGTCCTCGGCCAGATCGAACCCCTCGTCCGCTTCCCCGTCGCAATCGTTGTCGCGGCCGTCGCACGTCTCGGCCGTGCCGGGACCGCACGGGTACTCGCACCCGTCCTCGGGGTCGCCGTCGAGGTCCACGAAGCCCACGTCGCACTCCTCGAGCTCGCAAGCTCCATCCACGCAAGCCGCCTGCCCGTGCCCGAAGGCGCAGACGTTGCCGCAAACCCCGCAGTTGGCCAGGTCCGTCTCGAGCTCGAAGCCCTCGTCGGTCGCGAAGTCACAGTCGTCGTCGCGGTCGTTGCATACCTCGTCCCCGGCCGGCAGGCACTCGTACTCGCAGCCGTTCTCGGGCAACCCGTCGAGGTCGACCCAGCCGATGTCGCACTGGCGGACGGAGCAGCGGCCTGCCTCGCAGGCCGGCACCGCCTGCGGCACCACGCAGAGGGCGCCGCACCCTCCGCAGTTGGCAGGGTCGGAGTCGAATTCGAACGTCTCGTCCGCACGGCCGTTGCAGTCGTTGTCCTCGCCGTCACAGACCTCCTGTCCCTGCGACACGCAGCCGTCGGGAACGGCCATCGCGTCCTGCCCGCCGTCCTGGGCGCCCGGCTCGGGGCAATCGAAGCAGTAGGGATCCACCGCGCATCCCCATGCTCCGAACGTTCCGATCAGTAGTGCGGCATGCAGTCGCCGGCGCAGGACTCCGAGGAGGAGGACGACCGCAAGGCACGCGAGGGCCGATGAGCTACCCGCGCCCGTCGCCACGCCGCAAACACAGCCACCGCCGCCCGTGGCGAGGCCTCGGCGGCCGACGGTCGGGGCCGGCGCCGGAGGCTCGACGCACTGGTCGCCGACGCACGCCTCGCCCTCTGGACAGTCGATGTGGGCGCAGGGATCGTCGATGCACTGCCCGTCGACGCAGGCCCGGTAGTCACCGCAGGCCACGTTCCGGCACTCGTCGTCCTCGCATGCTCCGTCGACGCAGACGCGACCGCTCCGGCACGTGACCTCGGCGCAGGGGTCGGCCTTGCACGCACCGTCGCGGCAGGTCTCTCCCTCGAGGCACTCGACGCCGGCGCAGGACCGCACACACTCGCCGGACCGGCAGAACTCGTCCGCCTCGCAGACGAGGCCGACGCACGGACCCGGCTCGCAGAGCGCCTCGAGGCAGATCTCGCCGGCGGGGCAGCCGCGGCCGTAGCAGTTGTCCTCGATGCACCGGCCGAGAGAGCACGCGAAGCCCTCGCGGCAGCTCACGCCCCCGCACAGATCGATGCACTCGCCCAGGCGGCAGACCTCGCCCTCGTCGCACTCGACGTCGGCGCAGCGGCCGGCGACGCAGAAGCCCTCGCTGCACTCCTTGCCCGGCGGGCACTCGAGCTCGAACTCCTGGTTCGAGCACGGCAGGGCACAGCCGCAACCGATGCAGCGCGCTCCCTCGGGGCAGAGGGACTCGGCGTCCTCGTCCACCTCGCCGTCGCAGTCGTCGTCGAGGCAGTTGCAGGTCTCCTCTCGCGCATCGGCACCGCCGACGCACTCGACCTCGCCGTCGACGCATCGGGTCTCGCCAGGCCTGCAGCGGTCGGCATCGCACTCGAGTCCGCCGCCCGGGTTACCGTCGTCGATCACGCCGTCGCAGTCGTCGTCGAGCCCGTTGCACTCCTCGGGCGACGGCGCGCTCTCGCCCAGGCATTCGAAGTGGCCATCCACGCAGGTCATCGATCCGAGCTCGCACTCGCCGAGGTCGTTGCCGCATGGGCCACCGCCGCCGGGGTTGCCGTCGTCGACGTCGCCGTCGCAGTCGTCGTCGAGCCCGTTGCACTCCTCGGGGACCGGGCCACGGTCGCCTACGCAGTCGATGGCGCCAGCCACGCACTGCGTGACTCCCTCCGCGCACTCGCCCTCGGCCTCGCCGCACCTCTGGCCGCCGCCTGGGTTGCCCTCGTCGACGCTGCCGTCGCAGTCGTCGTCGAGCGCGTTGCACGTCTCCGGGGCCGGAACGGGCGCGTCGCAACCGACCCAGAGGCCCAGCTCGCACATCTCCGTGCCGGCGCCGCACTGCGTCTCGCAGGCGCGGCTGAGCCCTTCGTCGACGTCGCCGTCGCAGTCGTCGTCGAGGCCATCGCACACCTCGTCGACAGGCTGGGGAGCGTCGCAGTCGATGTAGACGCCGTTCGCGCAGACCTCCGAGCCCACACCGCAGTCGCTCGCGCAGGGGCGCTGGATCCCTTCGTCGATCTCGCCATTGCAGTCGTCGTCCAGGCCGTCGCAGTCCTCGACCCCGGGCTGCGGCGCGTCGCAGTCGACCCACTCACCGTCCTCGCAGGTTTCGTCGCCGGGCCCGCAGGCCGTCGGGCAAGGTCTCGTCATCCCGTCGACGTCGCCGTCGCAGTCGTCGTCCTGGCCGTTGCAGATCTCGATGGCCGGCTGCTCCGCGTCGCAGTCCACCCAGAAGCCGTCGGCGCAGATCTCGGTTCCGGCGCCGCAGTCGGTGGAGCAGCCCCTGGAGAGCCCTTCGTCCGCCTCGCCGTCGCAGTCGTCGTCGGCGCCGTTGCAGGTCTCCGGGACGGGCTGGGGAGCGTCGCAGGCGCCCCACGCACCGGCCACACATGTGCGCACGCCGTCGCCGCACTCGCTGGAGCAGGCGATCTCCAGGTCGTCGTCGATCTCCGAGTCGCAATCGTCGTCGAGGTCGTTGCACTCCTCCGGGCGCGGCGAACAGGGCGGGATCAGCCCTGCCACGCGGACGAGCATGTCCTCGAAGTCGTTGTCGCCACCCCGGAACAGATCCTCGAAGCCGAAGTAGAACGTGTCCACGATCTGGCGCGACTCGTAGATGAGGTAGTGGACGTAGTCGCCGTCGTCGTTGAGCGCGCTCTCGGTGAAGTAGATGCGGTTCGCGGTGTCGTTGACCCCGCCGCAGTTGTCGGGATCGTTGCCTCCCTGGTTTCGCTCGGGCGTGCGCAGCCAGAACCCGATGTAGCCGCCCGAGTATGCCGGGTCGTTGGAGATGGCGACGCGAGTCTCGCGCTGGTTTCCGACCGCGCAGGGGCAGTCGCAGGTCGGAGTCCCGCGACAGCCGAAGATCACGTGCAGGTTCGCGGGCTGCGTGACGTCGTCGCCCACGTTGTACCAGCCGAAGCTGTTCTCGTAGCCGGCCCCCTCCGCCAGGTCGCGGAAGACCACGTCGGTGTCGGGGACGGGAAGGAAGACCTCGGGCTGAAGCGCCGCGTCGAAGACCGCGTCCGTCCCGATCGGCGGCCCCGCGCCCTCCGAGGCCGTCAGGCACTGCTGCAGTCGGGTGGTTTGCGGGACGACCTGGCCGTCGACCTGGTTGACGACCGCACCGGCATCCCCCACGGTGAGGGTTGCCACGAGGCAAACGAATAGAGCTCCATGACGACGCACGACGGGTATCGTATCGAATCACCGCCTCGCGCAGGAAGAGGATCGAGGCTGCGCCCCAGCGGATTGCAGTCTGGTACGCTCCGGCGTGGCTGCGGGCGCGGCTTTCATAGTGAGAGGGACGCTGCGGTATCGCGAGTCGCAGTCGGCGGACGCTGCCGCTGTGGCATGCCGCGCCTCGCTCGGTGACCTGGCTCCGGGCGTGGAGCTGCAGGTGGACGGCTCCAATGTGACGGTTCGCGGGGGAGCCGAAGGTCGAGGGTCGATGCGACGCGCGCTCGAGAGTGCGCTGGCCAACCTGGCTGCCGAGGCGGTCGAGGGGAGCGTGGAGCTCTCGGACTCTCGCTTCGGCGGTGCCTCGTGGCGCGCCTCGGACGCGCGCGTGTGGCTTCCGCAACCGCCGCTGCTGCCCGGCGAGGCACCAACGGCAGCGCGGATCCAGCATCCCGTCGCAATCTGGGCTGCGGCGCTCTCGCCCGACGAGCGGTTCCTGGCCCTCGGCGGAGGTTCGACGCTCATGCGTGGCGGGCCGGAGCGGATTGCCGAAGTGACCCTCTGGGACGATTCGAGAGGGGAGATCGTTTCCCGACTGCAAGGGCTGACGGAATGCCTTGCCCTGGTGTTCTCACGGGACGGCAGCCGACTAGCCTCACGCACCTCGCTTCGGATGGGGGAGCCATGATCGAGCTGCTCGATCCGGCGATGCGCGTATGGCGCTCGAGGGTAGCGGAGCATCGCGAATCGGCGCGGCCGATACCCGGTCTCCAGCAATGGACCTGGCGCATGACGGGCGGCACCCACGACCAGGTGCGAGTAGAAGCCGGGAAAGTCATCTGGAGCGCGTGGCACGCCAGTCCGCATCTGGCCGGCGGAGCGACCGAGCAGAGCTTCGCCGACTTCCTCGATTCCGGACCTCCATTCTCGGGAGTGGGCGAAGACGTACTGGCGTCCCTCCTGGACGCAGTCCTCGCGCAAGTCGGTTGACGGCTCCTCACTCGCGAAAAGTGCGGGCGATCAGGGCGTGCCGAGTCCGGATCCGAGTCCGAGCCCGAGTCGGATGCCGCGTCCGAGCCCGGATCCGAGTCCGAGCCCGAGCCCGAGCCAACACTTGGAACGTGGATCAGGGCGGCGGCACACCGAGCTGACGGCAGATCGCGCGGACCGTGCCATCAGCGATGGTGCGATGACGCGGGACGGATGCCTGCTTGGTCCCCGCGGCGTTCCGCCAGATGTCGTGGCCAGCGCCGTGACGAACGAAGGAGCAGCCCCCTCGCCGCAGGTGCCTCTCGAGATCGTCCCGCCTCACTCGAAGAGCCGGAGCTCCTCGGGATGCGACCGGCCGATCTCTCGGAGGATGCGAATCAGCTTGGCCCTCACGCTGGCGGGCGTTCGGCCCTGGCTGATGACCCCTGGGTACTGGACGACGTGGCCGTAGTAAATGCCGGAGGGGTCATGCGCGATCTTGAAGGACACCTTCAGGGGTGTCGTGACCAGGATTGTCTGCAACATCTCGCGATCAGGTTAGCATGAGGTCGTCGTCTCGGGGGCACGGGCGGCTAGAATGGCGAGGGCGGCCGGGGCCCGAGCGCCGAGCGCCGAGTCCGAGTCCGATGCGAGTCGGAGCCCGAGCCCGATGCGACGCTTGTGACGTTTCCCTGAGTGACGCGGTACTGCCCGAGGAACTTCGCCGGCGCATGACCGGCTCCGACTGGCGCCACCCGGGTAGGAATGGTATTACCGATTCATGAAGACGGCCGTCTCGCTTCCCGATGACCTCTTCGCCGATGCCGACGCGTGTGCGCGCAGGCTCAAGCTGTCGCGAAGCGGCCTGCTCGCCGCCGCCTTGCGCGAGTACCTCGCGCGTCACGGTCCGACGTCCGGCGCGACCGATGCCTGGAATCGTGCGCTCGCCGAGGCTGGTCGCGAGGATGCCTTGCTCACCCCCGCCATCCGCCGCTACACCCGTCGTCGCGTGCGCCGGAGCAAGGGATGGTAGTGAGACGCGGGCAGATCTGGTGGGTCGATTTCGGGCGCCATCGAGCGTCGGAGCCGGCATACCGTCACCCGGCCCTCGTCGTCCAACGCGACGAGGTCAACCTGAGCCGGATCGAGACGACCGTCGTGTGTCTTCTCACGAGCAACCTCGCTCTTGCGCGGGCGCCGGGCAACACCTTGCTGCCTCGTCGATCGACGGGGCTCCCGAAGGACTCCGTGGCCAACGTGTCGCAGCTCGCGACGGTGAACAAGACCGACCTCGAACGACTGGTCGCGACGCTTCGTCCATCGCTGATCGACGCCGTCGATCGGGGCCTGTCTTGGATGCTTCGCCTCGGAGACGAGTGATCTACTGTCGCCTCATCCGAAGCAGTCACGGTCCGGCCCTCGTCAGGGGCGACGAGGACGGCACGAGGCTGATCGCCCGCGTCACGCGGTGAGGTCTCACCGCCTCGAGGACGACGTGGGGCGCGGCCCGCGGGATGCGACGAGGCTCGAGTCACCGGTCCCCGGGCCCGACCGGACGTGCGCGATCACGCACAGGTTGGTCAATCCGAGGCGTCGAAGACGCGGCTGGGACACCGAGCGAGGGAGCTCCCCCGAGCTCGGTGTCGCGCGCCGACCATCCTGGACGAACCCCCCCGCCGCCGAACACCTACGGTACCGACCCGCGCGGCACGACCCATTCGACCCTCTGGCTCGTGACTCGCGCTATGAGGTCGAAGTCCCGGTCGTAGTGGATCACGCATAGATCTGCTCGCTCGGCCGCGGCAGCGATCAGCAGATCCGGGAGTCCGACCGCTCGGTGCTGGCCCTTCGCCGCCAGCCGCTCCATCACGTCGGCAGCACGGTCGAAGTCGACCTGACTCATGGCCACCGTCGGCAGTGCGAGCCGCTCGGCCCGAAGCTCCTTCAGGTCGGCATGGCTCCTGGCCGAGTAAAGGAGCTCGAGATCGACGATGCCGCACGTGGCGACGTCGCCGCCGATGAGCAGTGGTGTGAGCCGCCGATCGACCGCCGCGTGCCTGAGCCGGGCCAGCGCGCTCTTGTCAGCCAGGTAGCGCGGGGTCACTCAGCGCCATGCCCCCGACATCAACTTCTCGTCGTCGAGGTCGATCCCCTTCATCTCTCGCAACCGCTCGACCAACCGACGACGTGTCGCAATCGCCACGACCTCGTCGAGGGCGCCGTCGATCGTGTCTCGGATCCCGCGAGTGCCGAGCACACGTCGAGCGCGGTCGAGCTTGCGCGGATCGAGCCAGAGGGTGGTTTTCCGGCGCTCCGAGCTCGTATGTAGCGATCGGGTGCTCGATGCCATATTGCTGATGGCATCTTGCCATATGAGGTCGCGCTCGTCGAGGCAAGGATCGAACCTGGGCGCACGTCACCAGCGTGAGCTCAGTCCGGGACGGTGAAGCGGTGTGGGCTTGCGCACTTCGTTCCTGCAGCTCTCATAGCCGTAGGGGGTGCCCATGCCCGGCTCAAACGCGCCGGCGTGCACTGGACGGTGGCCGATGCGGACGCAATCATCGCCCTGCGCTGCTGCAAGCTCAGCGGCCGCTTCGAGGACTTCTGGGAGCGGCTGGCCACGCAGCATGCCGCAGCCATGATCCGCCCCCGCCGTCCGAATCGCGCTGCCCCGACGACGGCGATTCTCCCTGACCCCGGACCGGAGCACGCGGTGGGGGTCACTGCCACGACGGTGACGGTGCCTGGAGCTGCGTGCGGTGATGCGCTCGGGCCCGACCCGTCGAGCTCGAGGTGCAGGAATCGTCACCGCGATGTCGATTTAGATTGACTGGTTTCGGGGTGGTGGCGAAAGCGCGCTCGCATCTGCGCAACAGAATCGCCCCGTAGCTCACGAGGATGCGCGCTGGTGCGCCGGAGCGATCCCGGCCGAGCGCTCACACGTTTCGTCGGTTGTCGCGCAGCAGATCGCTCGCCAGGGGCCTCGTTTTCGCCCGTGTTATGCCGATCTCACGCACGCGCGAAGGGAGCAGAGATGAACACCAACGATCCCAGGACCCTTACCGATGATGTCCTTTTCGACCGTCTGACCGACGTCGCGGTCACGAGCAAGAGGGTCGAGGCCGAGATGATCGCGCTCATCGCCGAGTTCGACGAGCGCAGGCTCTATCTCCAGCACGCATGCTCGAGCATGTTCGCCTACTGCCTGCGCGAGCTCAACCTCTCCGAAGGTCGACCTCGCCCGGGTCGACCTGTACGGCGTGCTGGACGCGCTCGGCGCAGAGCCCGGAAACGACAGCCAGGAACTTGGCCCACGTTCGCCCAAGTAGGTGCTCCTCATGGAGGGTGTGCCAGATGACATCGTTCAAGGCGTGGCGCGTCGAGGCGCTCTGCTCGGAATTGGAGCAGGGCCGCTGGGCCATCCCGCCGACAGACGAGGGCAGGATCCTCGCGAGGGACCTGCTCCTGTACTCGCACGAGCGTCGACACGGCGACCGGCTCGCCGCGCTGCTCGTCGCCGTCGAGGGCATGCGGGACGTCGAAGGCCGGCGCAAGGTCGGCTGGGCGACGATCGACATGCGGTGACGGGGGCAGATCGAACGGGAGCGAACGAATGGAGCACGAGATGGCAGGGTCCAACGGACACAGAGCGACGGAGCTGGCCACGCGGGCGGCGGCGGAAGCAGCCCGGCGGATCGCCGCGGAGGCGAGCGACGAGGCCCCGACGGTCCGGAGCGCGATCGAGGACGCCGTCCACGCGCGGGACACGGCGCGGGCGGAGCGCGACGTGGCGCGGGCCCGGGCCTCCGTCCTGGAGCACGCGTTCGCTTTGAGGCTCGAGCCCGCCCAGGTCGCGGGCGCCCTCGCGATCGTCATGGGCGAGCTGGAGCAGGCTTCCCGCGCCGGCCAGGCGCTCGACCTGGACCACGCGACCCGGGCGGCCGTCGCCGAGGTGAGCGGCGGGATCCAGCCGGCGCTCACCGGCCGGCAGCCGTCCGCGCCGCCGACCGTCCTGGACGTCCAGCGCGAGCGCGAGAAGTACCGGGCGCGGCTCCGCGAGCTGGGCCTCTCGGACCCGAGCCTCGCGTAGGTCGACCTCGGCAGTTCGCGCCGCTCGACGGCGCCATCCCGGAGCTGGGGACTTGTTTCGGATCTGTTTCGGGGGCCGTCTCAGGCGGGCCCGCGGAATCCGATGCGAGCCCCGCCGGGGCCGAAAGCGACGGCGCGTCGGGTACTCCTCTGTGTGGGCGATCCGAGAGTCGAACTCGGAGCCTACGGATTAAGAGTCCGCTGCTCTGCCAATTGAGCTAATCGCCCGAAAAACCGTAATCTCAGAGACCAACGACGCGGTGCGCCCGGGGTGATTCGAACACCCGGCCTGCGGATTCGAAGTCCGACGCTCTATCCAGCTGAGCTACGGGCGCTCTAACCAATCGACGAACGTGGTGTCAACTCTCAAATCTCGATGCCCCGTGCCATGCACGGAGCGGGGGGAGCTTGGGTGGATGACGGGGTTCGAACCCGCGACATTCGGAGCCACAGTCCGACGCTCTACCGCTGAGCTACACCCACCGTTTTCGGCAACGCGCCGAGCCGGAAAGTGTACCGACGGCCGGCGCTTTGGCAAGTCAGATCCGCCCGCTCAGCCGGGCCACGAGTCCCCGACGTCCGCGGCAGCCACCGGCCGGTCGACGCCGCCGGCCTTCAGCACCCACTTCAGCTCGCCGGCCATTTCGCCGTAGCGCTTGCGCAGGGTCGACTCGACCTCCTCCATGGCCTTGCGCGGGGTCAGGAAGAAGGAGCCGGCGAGCTCCAGTCGCGCGTCGTTCGCGAGGATCTGGTAGCGCATCCGACCCATCTGCATGACGGGCACGATCTCGACCGCGCGCGGGCCGGTGATGCTCTTGTAGTCGAGGTGGAGTGTCTGGTCGTCCAAGGTGTCGACCGTTTGCCGCAAACACGCCCGCGGGTCAAGCGGTCATGTCACGAGAGCCGCTACTCGAAGATGTTCGAGCAGGAGTGGTCCACGTACTCGGAGTAGAAGGTCGGTCGGTTCATCCGGTCGACGCTGCGCAGGCGCGTCTCGAGCAAGAGGAACCGCCCGTGAGGGACTCCAGCGGCGTCGAGGGCGTCGCCCACGGAGACCGGGGACTCGTCCGGAGGATCGGTGGCCACGTCGATGAAGCCTTCGCCGCCCAGCTCCTCGAGCGTGCTTGCCGTCTGCACGCGGAACGCGATCTGCGTCCCCGCCGGGACGTCCGCCAGCCAGCCCAGGTCGGCCCAGTGCGTCTCCTGGTCCGCGGGGCAGCCCTCGAAGACCTGGGTGACGACACCCTCGGGCGTGATGGTGTTCTGGAGCCCGAAGCCGGTCATGTCGGAGTAGGTGTACGGGTAGTTGAATGGGGGCGTGACGTCCTCGACCTCGAACGTATCGGGGTCGACGACGTGCGCCTCGTTCTGTCCCATGTCGATGGACCAGATGAAGCCGTCATAGTCCACGGCCCAGCCATGGCCGCCGGCGTTCGGGATCTGCGTGGCCTCCATCGTCTCGCCGTCGACCTTCCAGGCGCTTCCCCACTCACCGACCCAGGCGTTGCCCTCTGCGTCGACCGTGATGCCGCCGCCAGTCACGTTCGCCGGCGGCGACTCCCACGTCTCCGTGAACGGGTCGAGCCGTGCGACCGTCGAGCCGATCCAGACGCGCCCCTCGGAGTCCACAGCGATCCCGTAGGCGCCCTCGCCGGCCGGGCAGGTCCAGTCGGTTCGCTCGAGCGTGGTCGTGTCGACCGAGGTCGGGCAGCCGCCGAGCCCGACGACCCAGAGGATCCCGTCCGGCGCCATCGCCGCGCCGTACCCGCCGACGTTGCCTACCTCGCGGCCGGTCTTCTCGCCCTCGACTGGATCGATCTCGTAGCAGGTGCCCGGCGTGAACGGATACGAGCAGACCCAGACGTACTCGCGGATGCCGGCGTCGAGCTCGGCGCGCTCCTCGAACGCGCTGCCGCGCGCCGCGGGAATCCCGTCCACGTTCCACACCGCGCACTCGTCCTCGCCCCAGGCCAGCACGTCATCCCCGCCGCCAGACGTGTCGATGACGCCGTTGCCGTTCTCGTCCTCGCAGTCGCTCGCGCGGATGTAGGTCGCGCTTCCGTGATCGCGGTTGGCCACGACGACGTCGCCGCGCGGGTTCACGGTCGTCCTCGAGGGGTTCAGGCCCCAGCCTTGACCGCCGCCCGGACCCGTCGCGTACCGGCCCTCCTCGAGGCGCGTGCGCGTGTCGACCTTGGACACCGTGCCTTCCTGGCTGTTGGCGACCCAGATGACGTAGTTCTGGACGGTCGTCGCCCCGCTCAGCGTCAGCGAGCCATCGGCGTTCTCTTCGACCGATCGGGCGTCCTCCATGTCGAAGCCCGCATCGCAGTCGACGCCGACGCAGGCGTGCTCGCACTCGGAGTTGCAGTCACCACAAGCAGACAGGACACCCTCGTCGGTCTCGCCGTTGCAGTCGTTGTCCTTGCCGTCGCAGATCTCCGCCGCCTCGGGCAGCGACTGACCCTCGCACTCGCCCAGAACGCCCCCTTCGCAGGACTTCAGGCCCGCCGAGCAGTTTCCCTGCGCCGTCCCCTCGGGTCCCATGTAGCAGGACACGACCTGGCCCTCGGTGCAGGGGCAACCCTTGCGCAGCGGGCTCGAATCGCACTGGGTCCCGCACTCGTCGGTCGTGCCCGGATCGGTGTCGTCACAGTCGTCCGCGCGGCAGCCGTCACCTCTGCCGGCGCCGTCACCGTCGAGGTCCACGCACTCGCCCTGATCGGAATCGCCGTCGGCGTCGACGTCGGAGTCCGAGTCGCCGTCGCCTCCGCCCCCGCCGTTCGTGCCGCCGCAGTCCACCGCGGCCGCGAGGAGCAGAAGAGAAAGGATGAGCCATCGTGCCATCTTCAAGACCTCCGCGCCGGGAGACGGACCCCTCATCGGTTCCGCTCCGGACGAAGCGATGATAACGCACGACAGCGGTACGGCTCCAGACCCTACCTCTCCGTGTCCTCCTCGAGGTGCAGCTCCGCGAGCGCCTCGGCCAGACGCGAGCGCGCCTCGGCGCGCTCGGCGCCCCGGACGGTCAGCCGCCCTCCGAGCTCCTCACCGCGCGCCGTCGCCTCGCGCAGGCGGGCGACGAGCTCCTCCCTCAGGGCGCGAGCGCCCGCGCCGGCGTGCTCCAGCGCGCGCAAGCTCTCCCTCAGCTCGCCGCTCCGCCGGCCCGAGTCGGCGAGGTCCTCCCTCAGCCGCTCGATCTCCTCGTCGAGCGCGCCCAGCGCGCCCTTGTCCGCGAGCACCGCTCGCAGCCGGCCGGCCATCTCGGGCGAGAGCGACCCCGGCGGCAGGTAAGCCTCCAGCTCGGTCCGCGGCATCCGCGTCTCGAGCACCGCGATCTCGGCCCTGATCGGCCGCCGCTCCTCGACCGTGAGCACGCTGGCTCGCCCGGGCACGAGCGGCACCGGCACCAGGTCGGCCACCGCCGTGCTCTCGGTGCCGGGCGGCAGCCCTCGCGGCTCGTGGCCCGCGGCCCGCGAGTGACGGACGAAGAGGCGGGAGGGCGCGTTGGCCCCGGCCGCGACCTCGTAGCGGGTGCGCAGGATGCCCGAGTTCTCCACCGTCATGACGCCACGGACCAGCGAGACGAGCCGCAACGGCTCCTCGCCCCGATCGCTCCGCGCAACGACGGTCGTCGCCCGATCGATGGCGAACGGCACGAACGTGCTGGTCCGCGCGTGCAGTCCCGCGAGGATCCCATCCCCGACGAACGCGCCCCTGGCGAACAGCGCCACGGGACCGGGGGGAAGGTCGAGCCCGTCGGTGCCGCGCAGCCGCGCCGCCCGCAGCGGATGCAGGTCGCTCCCCGGCGCGCCGGGATCCGGCCGGAACAGCAGCACCTCCTCGCCCGGCACCGGCCGGTTCACGATCGCGACGAGCGCCGCGGATCCGCGCGCGATCGAGACGGGCTGGTCGAGGTCGTAGCGGATGATCCCCGCGCCGAGCCGCGGCGTCGCGCCGGCGCGGACGCTCCGGGAGAGCGACGCCACGCTCACGGCATCGGCTTGCGGCGCGGTGCCTTCCCCGCGGTCCAGGACCCGGAGCTCGGCCCTCCGATTCCGGCTCCGTCCTTCTTCGCTCGTCCGCTGGTCGATCGGCTGTGTCGGCCCATATGGGCGGATCTGCAGGCGCGCGGCGTCGACTCCCAGCGAGACCAGCCTCGCCCTGAGCGCCCCTGCGCGCGCGGCCGACAGCCCCCATGGATCGGGCTCGGATTCCGTCGCGTGGCCCTGGACCTCGACGAGCCGGATCGCGGGGTTGGCGCGAAGCGTCGCCGCGATCGCCTCGATGACCTCGTTCGAGCGTTCGGAGATCAGCGTCGAGTCGCTCGCGAAGTAGACCTTGTCCAGGATCTCGATCCTGTTGTGCTCGACCAGCACCCTGCCCACGTCCGGGCAGCCGTCCTCGTCGACCTGGCCGTTGAACGTCTCCGCCTCGTTCGGGCAGCTGTCGTTCGAGTCGAGGATGCCGTCGGCGTCGTTGTCCGGATCGGCGCAGCCGTCATCATCGTCGAAGCCGTCGATGTCCTCCGGCTCGCCCGTGCAGAGATCGTCCTCGTCCGGTATCGCGTCGTGGTCCGACCCGGCCCGTGTCTCCTCGGATTCGACGACGCCCCGCGCGACCGGCCGCACGAATCTCCCGGTCGCGTCCGGCCGCGACACGAACCGCGGCGTTCGCAGGTCCACCGCGAAGGACAGCGGCGCGCCGGTCGCGAAGCTCAGGCGAACGTCGCGCCAGTCGTCGTCCGACTGGTTGTGGACGAGCGCCCACGCCTGGAGCAGCGCGGTCGAGCCGCGCTCGGGAAGCACGACCCGATAGGTCGCCCTCCAGGTCGGCGTGGGGACGGCGTAGGCCACGAGGAGATCGCGAGCGCGGCCGCCGCCGCCGAGACGCACGTCGAGGCCGAAGTCGCCGCCTCCCCTCGCGTCGAGCGCGGCCGACAGCACGGGCCCGGCGCCTCGCCCGCCTCGTTCGATCACCGTCAGCGTCTTGAGAGCGTCGTCGATCTCGTGGCCGCGAAGCCCGAGTCGCAGGACGTTCCCTTCGATGCGCCCCGAGTGCTCGAAGTAGCCGATCCCGTTCTGGTAGAGGACGACGTGGCGAAGCCTGAGCGAGCGGTCGAGCGCGGCGCCGCAGCCGGTGGAGCCGAGCACCACGACCGCGAGCGCGACCCGAGCGAGTCCAGTCATGCCCGTCGTAACCGCCCGGAGCCCGCGACCTTACACTTCCGAGGGCACCCGTCGCGGCCGGTGGCCGCGGTTGATACAATCGCCGCGCACCATGGCGAGCCTCGGCGGTCCTGCACGATTCCCGGTCGGCCCAGCCCCGTCCCCCGTCGGGGACTTCGCGGCGTCGTCACACGCCTGGCTCCGCGCCTTCGTCCTGGCGGCCTGGCCGATGATGACCGCCTGTCCCGCGGACGAGGGATTCGAGGAGGATCGAGAAGGCGAGGGCGAGGGCGAGGGCGAGGGTGAGGGCGAGGGCGAGGGCGAGGGCGAGGGCGAGGGCGAGGGTGAGGGTGAGGGCGAGGGCGAGCCCGACCCCCGCGTGTGGTTCATCGAGCCGGCGGACGGCGCGATCCTCCAGAACCCGGTCACCTTCCGCATCGGCGCGGAGGGCGGCATCGACGAGGTGGAGGTGTTCGCGGACGAGGAGTGGAGCCTGGGCCCCGCCTGGGCCCCGGCCGAGCGCGACTCGCTCGTCTATCGCTTCAGCAACACCGGAATCCCACGGCCCATCACCGTGCGAGGCCGGGTTGCCGGCGCCGAGGTCGCGCGCGCGGACGTCACGATCACGATCGACCCCGATCCGTGCGACGTGAGGTTCTTCCTCGACGAGTTCGACGCTCACAACGAGGATCCCACGGGCACGCTCGACATGACTGCGATCCGCGAGGATGCCCTGGTGAGCCTGCAAGCGGAGGTGGCCGAGCTGCAGGCCTGCGGGGCGGGCGTCACGCTGGGAGGGATGGTCTCGCTCCTGCTCTTCGAGAGCGCGCTTCGGGTCGCCGCGTACAACACGCGGTGCGAGGAGAACAGCTACAACCGCACCGAGACCGACTGCGACGCGGACCCCGAGGCGCTGTACAGCTATCAGCTCGGGCTGGGTGCCTTGCACACCTCCAACCTCCACCCTTGCCGAGGTGGAGCCTGGACGCAGACGATGAGGGGTCGGTTCCTCGATGCCGCGGGCGCCGCCGGCTTCGCGGTCGACGACGGGATCGTCACGCCCGAGATCGCCGACCGTTTCGGCCAGGTCTGTCCGGACGACGACCCGACGGCGGCCGACTACTACCTCCTCGGCGCACACGACGTCTTTGGCATCCCCAGGGACTCCGCGGGCAACCACCTCGCGGGATACGGGCTTCACCCGCTATTCACGCCCGCGGTCTCGCTCGAGCTAACGTTCTACGAGATCGCCTCGAGCTGCGCCGACTTCGCGAGCGATCGAGACGCCATCGAGGCATTCGGCGGAGCGGACGATCGCTACGCCGACTCCGCCTTCCAGGACCAGATCCTGTCCGCCTGGTGGGACTTCGAGGCGGGCTGCTGATCCACCCGGCGCTCAGTACGGCGCGATCCCGAGATGCTGCGCCAGGGCGCCGATCGGCCCGAGCACCAGGCCGGCGGCCGCGCCACCGAGGAACCAGAGAGGCTCCCACTGGCCGGAGTAGGTAGCCGCCGCGAGCGGGAACACCAGGCAAGCGAACGGACCGATCGCGAGTCCCAGAAGCAGCTTTCTGCCGAGTCCCATGTGGCCACGTAGTGTGGAGCCAGGGTCGAGGATCGTCTGCGTCGGCGATCGTGTCGAGCAACTTGTAGTCGTCCTCCACAGGATCGGCGGCTACGCGGAGGGGCCATCCCGCTCGCGAATGGCGAGACCATGGCACCCGCGAGGTCGCTCCGGCGGGGGGAAGCCCGCGCACGGCTGCAGGTCGTCCGTGGCCTCGCGGGACCGGAGAACCGCCGGTCCGAGCCCGCACGCCCGGGAGGGCGTCCAAGATCGTGTGCAGGACGGAGCACGAATCGCGGCGGCACCTGGTCGTCGACACGGGTCGGAACAGCCGCTCCGTGCCTTGCCGACGAGCCCCGCCGCAGGCTCGTCCAGGACTTCGCCTTCAACAATGGGTCCCTCCACCTGCTCTACGGAGTCCGGACGACCGGGTGGTCCAATGACCTGTCGTATTGCTCGATGCCACGACGCGTGTTACACGAAGCAGATGGAAACGACGAGCATCCGACTCCCCGAGTCGCTCGCCCGGGCCGTCGCCCGCGTGGCCGCGCGGCGCGGGCTCGCCCGCTCGACCATCGTGCGCAAGGCCCTCGAGGACTACTTGCGCCGGACCGGAGAGGAGAGCGCTCGAGGGCTCGGCGCGCTCGTGGACGCCCTCGTGGATTACCCCGGGAGCGGCGTCGGTGATCTGGGCGCGCGCGGTGAGGACCACCTGCGTCGGAGATTCCGTGGGCGGCGAGCTCGTCCTCGTTGACACCGGGCCACTGGTCGCACTCTTCGATCCGTCGGATGCGGATCGGCCAGCCTGCCGCACCTGTCTGGACTCGCTCGAAGGCACGGGCCTCGTCACGACGGAGGCGGTCGTGACCGAGGCGCTCTACCTGCTCGCCTTCTCGACCCGCGCGCAGGTCGCGCTCCTGGAGCTCCTGGCGTCCGGTCGTCCGCGAGTCGAGCCGCTCGGCGCCGGTGATCGGCGGCTGGCAGCGCGGCTGATGGAGAAGTACGCCGATCTGCCGATGGACTACGCGGATGCCACGCTGGTCCTGCTTGCCGACCGGCTCGACACCACTCGTGTGTTCTCGCTCGATCGCAGGGACTTCGGCATCTACCGCACCCGCCGCCGCCGCTTCATCGTCATCCCGCGCTCGGCTTGAGCCGCGAGGAGCGCGCGCCTGCTCGATCATCCCCTCGCAGCCCCTCTGGACCTCCATGCGGCGAAGGGTGGGGGAGGTGACGTTGTCGAGCGACTGCAGGCGAACCTGGACAAACAGGTAGTGGCCGGGCTCCAAGGCGGCGCGCTCGATCCCCCCTACTCGCACTCCCACCAGCCCCCGCAAGACCAGGCGCCGGAATCCCGCCCGCACCGCAGGTCAGCGCAGTCGTCGTTCGTGGCGCACGCATCCGCGGCGCCGCGGCAGGCGAAGCCCTCGGGGCCGAAGCAGCCGTCGACGCCGAGCGCGCAGCGGTCGCCGAGGCTCCAGCAGCTCTGCTGTTTCGTGGATCGAGCATTACGTCAACTCCAGGCACCCCTCCAAGCCGCCAGGCTAGCTCCCGGCGGCCAGCCACCCCCCTTCATGCCACCTATCCCCCGTGCTCAGCCCTGCGCTGGTCGGCGCGACCCGGAGCTGTCATGCTCCGCCTTCACCCGGCAGGACCATGAGAGGTCTCCTCCTCGCAGTGACCATCCTCGGAGCGGCGTGCGAAGGCCCACGCCGGCCCGAGCCCCGGTCGGCGACGTCTCCGGCGGAGGCCTCGACCGCTGCCGCTCGACCCGGTGCGCCCGGCGCCCGCCCGTCGGGTACGCCGGCGGCGCTCCAGGTCACGCTCGCGATCACGGGAATGCACTGACCCATCGGCTGCCCCGCGGCGGTGCGGTCGGCACTGCTTGCAGTCGAGGGAGTCCGGCAGGTCGAGGTCGACTTCCAGTCGAAGTCCGCTCGGGTCGTCGCTTCACCCGCGGTCTCGGAGGCGAGCCTCTGCGACGCGGTCCGGGCGGCGGGCTACGGTTGCGCGGTCGGACCCGGCCCCTGACCGGGACGCCCGCGATGCCCGTGGGAGATCACTGGCGCGCCCGGGGCCTCGGAGGCCGACGCGGGGCTCCTGAGATCGAACGCGGTCCCGCGGCCGCGCGAGAAGGGATCAAACCTGCGAGGCTCGCTGGGCGCATTGCCATCGGTGGGCTCGGCCGCTATGCTCCCGCGCGAGGCCCGAGCCAGTGGACCTGAGGAAGACGCTCTTCATCCTTCCGAACCTCCTCACGCTGTCGAGCATCTTCTGCGGCTTCTACGCGATCGTCCTTCTGGCCAGCGGGGCGCCGAGCGACGACGACTTCTACCGGGCGTCGCTCCTCATCATCTTCGCGATGTTCTTCGACTCGCTCGACGGGCGCGTCGCGCGAATGACCAAGACGCAGAGCGCGTTCGGGGTCCAGATCGACTCCTTGGCCGACGTCGTCTCCTTCGGCGTCGCGCCGGCGCTCCTGATCTACCGCTGGGCGCTGCACCCGCTGGGGCTCCTGGGCGTGATCATCTGCTTTGCGTTCTGCGCGTGCGGTGCCATCAGGCTGGCGCGCTTCAACGTCCTGACGATGCGCGACAAGGGTGCCCCCGGAAAGCCCGGCAAGTACATCGTCGGCCTCCCGATCCCCGGAGCGGCGGGGTTGATGGTGTCGCTCGTGGTCGCGAACCACGTGGCCGGCGGGACCCTCATGGAGGGGAAGGTGATCATCGCCGTGGTGATGGTCCTGATGTCCTTCCTGATGGTGTCCACGGTGAAGTTCCGGTCGTTCAAGGACATCCGCCTGAGCTGGAGGACCATCTTCATGGTCCTCGCCACGATCGTGGCGTGCTCCATCATGGCGGCGCGCTTCCGGCCGGCGTCGGTCCTCGTCTTCCTCCTCGCCGCCTACATCACGATCGGTCTGGTGGAGGCAACCCTGGGGATCCCGCGCAGCATCAAGGGAGCCCGACAGCGCCGCGCGGCGCGCAAGGCCAGCGCCGGCACGGTCGCCGCCGAGGAGCGCACCGGCCGAGCACTCGCCGACTCGGATCATTGAGCGCGGGTGGGGCGTCGCCCCCCCCGCGGGCCCCCCCCGCTTTTACGCTCGGTACGATCGTTCACTACGGCCGAGTCAATCGGCCTCCGTTCGCTCGCGGGACGTGGTCGTCGTCGTGGTCGTGGTCGTGGTCGTGGCCGTGGTCGTGGTCGGGACTGGGTCGCAGCCCGGGGGGGCGAGCCGAGCTCCGCCGGACGTCGCAGCAGCGAACGGAGCCGGATTCACTCCGGCGGAGTGAGCGAGCGCCTCGAGCGTCAGGGCGGGGGGGCCCGCGGGGGGGGCGCAGCCCCACCCGCGCTCAAATGACCGTAGACCGTGACGATCGGGACGCCCTGGTGCGTGAGGACCTTGATGGGGACTGCGGTCCGGTACGTGTCCCAGAGGGCGTACTCGAGGAACGCCCAGTGCTGCTCGTGGTGGACGAGCGCCAGGTCGGCGCCGGCGGCAGTCGGAGCGTAGCGGATGTCGGCGCGGAGCCTGCCATCTCGCTTGAACATCCGATAGCTGTCGACCGCCGTGTCGTGGAGCTGAACGCCGCGGCCCGGCCGGACGACGCGGCTCAGCCACTCGGTCAAGGAGCCCGTGGTGAAGCCCCAGAACTGCCGGCAGAGCCCGATGTCGGCCGCGCCCGGCGTGCCGCCCGCGACGACGTTGTAGTGCGAGAGCCCGAACGGGTGCGAGGCCGCGGTCTCGCGCGCCAGCGGAAGGGCGAGCGCCGCCCAGAGCGAGACCGTCGCGGCGCCCAGCGCCCGGCGCCGGTTGGCCAGCGCCCGCCTCGCGCCTTCGAGCACGGACGCGAACGCCGCGCCCGCGAGGAGCGCGAGGAACGGAACGGCGGGAAGGAAGTGCTTGGTCCCGCCGAAGATCGGGGCTCGGCCATTCCCGATCAAGAGGATCGGGACGAGCGCGCTCGTGAGGACGAGGAGGTCCGTCCGCCGCTCGTCGGGCTTGCCCCCGAACCCGAGCCGAGCGCAGAGCCGCTCCGGCAGGAGCGCACGCCCTCGAAGGAACGCGCCCTGCACGACGAGGAAGATCGTCGTGGCCGGCAGCGTGAACAAGAGCATTCCCCATGGGTACGAGAGCGGGAATGGAGGCCGGAAGTACGTGATGCCGAGGTACTCGATCGTGTAGTAGTCGTGATGCCGGAAGAAACCGATCCAGCTTCCGATCCGGGGCAGCGTGTCGTGCCAGAGCCAGGGCCACAGGCCGACGAAGATCGGGGGGCCGAGGATCGCCATGGCCAGGAGCGCGCGGGGGACGCGCGGGAACAGGGCTCCACCTCGCGTGCGGACCACGACGTAATGGATGAGGAGCGTCGCCGGGACGAACAGCGCGTTGATCTTCGTCAAGAGCCCCAGTCCCCAGAGGACTCCTGCGAGGAGCGCGTACCAGCCCGCGCGCCGCGTCCCCAGCGACTTCCAGTAGGCATAGGTGATCGACAGGACCATCGCCGTGATCGGCAGATCGAAGCAGGCGAGGTGCGAGTGATAGAACGGCCGGGGCGCGAGGCCGAACGCCACCGCGGCGGCCAGACCCGCGGCCCTCCCGTACGCCTCGGTCCCCATCAGGTAGAGGAGCCAGATCGTGAGCCCGGCGAGGAGCATCGCGGGAAAGCGATACGCCGTGGAGTGATCGGCGAACAGCCCCAGCTCCTCGTGAAAGAGCTCGTGGGAGAGGCCGAACAGGGTCTTCATCAGGGGCGGGTGCTCGCTGTTGTGCCCCCACGTCGCGTCGACGTTCTCGTGCCGCAGCGCCTCGGCGGGATCGTCGACGAGCTCACCCAGCCACCGCACGTATCGGTCCGCCGCGGTGAAGTAGAAGCCCTCGTCGCGCGCGAATCCGAGGTTTGCCGCCGTCGACACGAGAAGCGACACGTAGGCCGCGCCGAGGACGGCGCCGAAGAGCACGTCGGAGCGGCGGAGGGAGGTCATGGGCCCGACCGCGTGTCCGCCGCGAAGTAGAAGTGGCGCATGCCGGGCTCGCGCGCGGCCACCGAGAAACGCACCCGGGCGCGCCGGCCAGCGAGCTCCCCCGTGGGAACCGTGAACGCTCTCCACGAGTCCGCGTCGCGCTCGGTGAAGGAACGGGCGGCACCGCCGTCGATCTCGACCGTCAGGCGGACCGGACCGTTCTCGAGCCTCTTGGCGGCCTCGTAGCGAAGGCCCATGTGCCCCGAGAGGATCTCGCCCATGGGCACGTCGGCGAACTCGACGACGAGGCGGCCGTCGCGCACCGGGTGGGCCCAGATCGCCAGGTGAGGTCGCCGATCGAGGTCGTCGAGGATCTCGACGCCCACGTGGTTCCACCCGGGGCCGCAGCGGAAGCGCCCTCCGCCGATTCCCCTGGGCGCCGGTGCCCACGGGCAGGGCCGCTCGCGGCTCCGCGACTCCACCCTGACCGAAGCCCGGTGGAGGTTCAGGACGAAGTCGAAGGCGACCTGCGCCGGCTCGCCCAGCCGCAGGAGGCGCACCGTCACGAGCCCGCGTTGCCAGGTCTTCTCGAGGCGCGCCCGAGTCTCCTCGGGTGATCTCGCGCCGCGAATCGAGACGACCCAGAGGCGGCCGAAGCGAGAGGTGTCGGCTCGGGCCACGGCCTCGAGCGGCTGAAGTCGCTCACCGAGGTGCACGCGAGCGACCTGGCTGGCCCACTCGGGAGCGACCACGACGAGGTCCGAGTCGCGATGGCCCTGGCGCACGATCGATGCGGCCGCCGCCCAGTCCGCCGTCCTCGGAACGTTCGACTCGATGCGGCGCTGGAGCGCGATCTCGGTCACCGCGACCGCGGGCAACGCCAGCCACCACCAGACGAGGAGCCGCTGCACGGCCGGACGCTACCTCGGGGCACCGGGCCGTGCCAGCGGACCGTTGGCGTCCGAGAATCCCCAGCAGATCGCGAGCCGCCATGGCACCGGGTGGTAGACTGCCTGAATGCGTCTTGCTTCGATCCCCCTCGCGGCCTTCCTCGTGCAACCCTTCCTCATCTCGGCCTGCGGGGACGACGACGACGGTCCGGACGGCGACGCCGATGCGGACTCGGACTCGGACTCGGATTCGGATTCGGACTCGGACTCGGACTCGGACTCGGATTCGGACTCGGACTCGGACTCGGATTCGGACTCGGATTCGGATTCGGATTCGGATTCGGATTCGGACGGCGACGGCGACGGCGACGTGGATGGCGACGCCGACTCGGACGCCGATTCGGACGCGTTCTACTCGACCGACGTTCTTCCGGAGATCGAGCTCGAGCTGCCGCCGGAGAGCGTGGACGCGCTCCGGGAGAACCCGTACGAGTACCAGCCCGGGACGCTGCGCTGGGGGGAGCGTGTCTTCGACCAGGTCGGCATCCGGCTCAAGGGGCTGGGCTCGTTCCGGGACCTGGACGGGAAGGCCGCGTTCAAGGTCAAGCTGGACGAGTACGTCGAGGGCCAGCGGTTCCTGGGCCTGAGGCGCCTGACGCTCAACAACATGGAGCAGGATCCGAGCCTCTTGGCCGAGAGGATCGGCTACTGGCTGTTTCGCGAGGCCGGGGCGCTCGCGCCCAGGTGCAACCACGCGCGCGTCTTCGTCAACGGGGAGTACTTCGGGCTGTACGCCAACCTCGAGTCCATCGACGACGAGTTCGTCGAGGCGCGCTTCGACCAGGCGCCCGGAAACCTGTACGACATCGAGACCTACGAGTCGGACCTCGTGCCGGGAGGGCAGTCGGACTTCGAGCTCGAGACGAACCGGGACGTCAACGACACGACCGACCTCGACGACCTGATCGACGCGGTCAACGGGCCGATCGGCTCGTTCGTCGAGGACGCCGGAGCCGCCCTGGACCTGGACGCGGTGCTGCTGGTGGGAGCGGTGCAGGCCTTCATCGCGGACTGGGACGGCTACTTCATGGGGGCGAACAACTACAAGCTGTACAACGACCTCGATTCGGACCTCTTCTACCTGATCCCGTGGGGCATCGATCAGAGCTTCTGGAATCCGGAGGACGACGTGTATGGCTCGACCGGAACCGACGGCATGCCGGGCCGGCGGAACGGTTGGGTGTTCATCCGGTGCAAGCAGAACGCGGAGTGCCTGGGCATGTACGAGGCTGCGCTCGACGGCGTCCTTCAGACGTGGGGCTCGCTGGACGTCGAGGCGGAGGCCAACCACGTCCTCGAGCAGACGGCCGACGCGATCGCCGAGGACACGCGGCGCTGGTACGAGGACGACTGGATGGAGTACCGGCAGGAGGTCTTCTTCGAGTTCATCGCTGCCCGAGCCGCCGCCGTGCGCGGACAGCTCGACGGCCCGTTGCCGGAGATCTGCGAGAACGGCGAGGACGACGACGGAGACGGCGACGTCGACTGCGACGACTCCGGTTGCGCCAACGTCCGCTGCACGCTGTGACGCGTCGACTCACTCCGTCCGAGGCCGTCGCGCGACCAGCACCGTGAACGTGGCCCTGCCGAGCGTGCGGCCGAGCTCGGACAGATCGACGTCCAGGTCGACGAACCTTCCGCCTTCGCTCAGCGCCTCGACCCGCGCGAGGGCGCTCATCGTAGAGCCCGCCGGCAGAGGCTCGGTGTCCATGATCGTGAGGACCAGCTTGACGCCTCTCGTCTCGTGGTCGGCTGTCAAGATGCTCTCGAGCGCCGCCCGAGCGGCCCGCTCGATCAGCCTGGCGGCCGCGGCGGCAGTCAGGGGGCCCGTCTCCTCGATCCGCTGCTCGGCCGTGCCTTGCCGTCCGATCGCGATTCCGGGCTCGGCGCATCGCACGCCCAGGCAACCGGCGGGAGCGCGGGGAGTCGCGGAGGCCTCCGGCGCCGTGGATCGCGTTCCGCGGTCCGCTGCTGCCGGCACGGTCGTGGCGGTCGCGGTCGGACCACTGCCTTGCCGCGCCTCGTCCTCACGCGGGTTCTCGAGCAGGTCGAACAGCTCCCGCGACGGAGCTCCGAGGAGCTGCAGGCCCATGGACTTGTGCTGCAACGTCGCAAAGGTCCCCACGCCCTTGATGGCCCATCGCACCTTCGCCTCGATGGCGACCTGTTTGCCGGCGGGAAGCTCGATATGCCCTCGCACGATGCTTCCCATTGGAAACACGACCGAGGCGGTCACCTGCATTCCGCGCAGGGACAGGTTCGTCGTGTAGCCGCCAGAGCGCGTGCCTTCCGCCTCGAGGACCACGCGCAGGCGCCGCTTCGAGCGCTTCTCGCGCCGCTTCTCGAAGGTCCCCCCCCGGCTCATCATCCGATGCTAACCCGAAGCGAGCCGTCGCGGTCGCACGGCGTTCGAGCCGCTTCCTGCTACGATTCGCCAATGCTGCGTCGTGAGCGAGCGCTCGTGGCCGCCGCGGAGATCGGGCGGCGAATAGGGCCGAGCCGTGTCCTGACGGACGAGGAGTTGGTGGCTTCGTATGCCGGGGACGAATCGGAGGTGCCCCCGGTGATTCCCGCGGCGGTCGTGCGCGCCGAGACCTCGGACGACGTCGTCGCGACGCTCGAGGTCGCCAGCCAGCACGAGGTGCCTGTGACGCCGAGGGGCGCGGGGACGGGGAAGTCGGGTGGGGCGATCCCGGACCACGGCGGGCTGGTCCTGGCCACGCAGCGGATCGCCAGGCTCAAGCAGATAGATCGGGCGAACAGGATCGCGATCGTGGAGCCCGGGATGATCACGGGAGAGCTGCACGCGGCCGTGGAGGCGGAGGGCCTCTTCTACCCGCCAGATCCCAACAGCCTGGAGTCGTGCGCCCTGGGCGGGAACGTCGCCGAGAACGCGGGTGGGCCGAGGGCGTTCAAGTACGGCGTGACCCGCGAGTACGTGCTCGGGCTCGAGGCCGTGCTCATGGGGGGCCAGCGGCTCTCGGTGGGAAGACGGACCGTGAAGGGGGTCACCGGCTACGACCTGACGGCGCTGTTCGTCGGCTCGGAGGGGACCCTCGCCGTCTTCACCGAGCTCTGGCTCAGGCTCGTCCCGCGACCGCCCCGGACCGCGACCGCGCTGGCGCTCTTCTCGGACGCAGCGGCCGCGGGGCGGGCCGTCGCCGCGATCGTCGCGGCGGGGCTGACGCCCTCGGTCCTCGAGCTCCTCGACGAGGAGAGCCTGGCGGCGATCCGCGCCAGGGGCGCCGTGCCGGTCCCTGCGCGGGCCACCGCGCTCCTCTTGATCGAGGTGGACGGCGAGGCGGAGCTCGTCGAGCTGGAGCTCGAGCGCGCGGCCGAGGCCTGCGAGGCAGCGGGGGCCGTCGAGGTCCTGGTCGCGCAGGAGGCGTCGCAGAGGCGCGCGCTCTGGGCGGCCCGCCGCGAGCTGTCGCGCTCCCTGAAGGCCGCTCACCTGCACAAGATCGCCGAGGACATCGTCGTGCCGCGAACTGCGGTGCCGGAGATGATCGCGCGAACCCGCGAGATCGGCCGCGCGCACGGGCTCGTGGTCGCGACTTATGGGCACGCGGGGGACGGGAACCTGCACTCGAACTTCCTCTGGGACGATCCCTCGCTGTCGCCGGAGGTGGAGCGCGCGGTCGAGGAGCTCATGCGGCTCGCCGTGGAAATGGGTGGAACGCTCTCCGGCGAGCACGGGATCGGCCTTCAGAAGGCGCCCTTCCTCGCATACGAGCAGTCGCCCCAGCTCATCGATCTCCAGCGCCAGGTCAAGGCGGTCTTCGATCCGAAGGGGCTGCTCAACCCGGGGAAGATCTTCGGGCGCTCGGGTCACGGAGCCTGCTAGGGAGCGAAAGCGCCGCCACGAGCGGCGCGACCCACTCCGAGAGCTCCGACTCGGCGCGGACCCTGCGAGGCGGGCACGGATCCCACCGATCGCGGAGCTCGAGGTCCGGCGTGACCATCCCCTCGGGACCGCACAAGAGCCCGCACAGGCCGTAGAGCGCCAGCTCTCGCGCGCCCCGGGGCGCCGCGAGAGCGACGGCGCGCGTGAAGACCTCGGGGCGGGTGAACGTGGGCTCGCTCACGAGGACCCCCCTGTTGAGGAGCCCGAGCGCCACGACTCGCGTGGCGGCCGGGTTGTCGAGTCGCGCCGCCGCGCCCCCGATCGCCGACAGGATCGCGGTGATCCTCGGGTAGGCGACCTCGAGCCGCCCCGTGAGGTCGGGGACCGACCCGTACGCCATGAGGATGAGGTCGTCCCAGTTCTTCCCCGCCGCCCTGCCCGGGACCACGGCCGCCTGCACGCGGGTCAAGGTCCCGCGCGCCCTGAGGGACCGAAGCCACGCCGCGATGCGATCGAGGGCCGCCGGGTCCGGCGGCGCGAGGGGAGCTCTGAAGCGGCGCAGCAGCCAGGGGAGGGGAGGCTCGAGGTCCACCGTCAGACCCACGCGCCCCTCCAGACCCGCTGCGCCCAGACGCGCGGGCAGGTCCCCGAGACGCCTCTCGAACACCGAGCTCGTGCGGTCGTTGAGGAAGTACCCGCGCCGGCGCTCGATCACCGGCCACAGCGAGAGCGCCGCACCCAGCGGCGCGACGGCATCGAGGAGCCGGCGGTGATCGTCGAGACCGAACGGCTCGCATCCCGCCTCGTACAACGGCCAGACCCAGTGCAGCCTGATCGCCACGCCCGCGTCGCGCAGTTGCGCACAGACCAGCTCGAACGCGCGGAATAGCCCGCCGCGATCATCGAGCAGGATCTGCGGTGACCATTCGGCGAAGACGTGCAGCGCTCTTGACAGTGCAGGCTCCCTGAGGCAGACAGTACGACGCTATCGCGAAAGTGGCGGAACTGGCAGACGCGCAGGATTCAGGTTCCTGTGGCCGAAAGGCTGTAGGGGTTCGACTCCCCTCTTTCGCACCAAGCGGTTAGGCGCCGTTCTCCACGGGCGCCGGCGCGCTCTGGCGAGCTTCTGAGAGGACGGCGCGGAGGCGCTCCTTCGAGCCGCGCACGAGCGGGCGGAGGCGCGGGTACCCTCGACGCCCATCGAAGGCGTGCGCGCGCTCAGGCAGCGTCCCGGTCGGCGTCGTCGTGTCGCCAGCCGCCGCGCGACGGTCGGAGCCGGACGGACAGTGGTGCCGCGTCCGCGCGGGCCGCGCCTTCCATGCTCTCCTCGGTGTAGTCGGAGACGGGCCGGTCGCGAACGGCCATGAGCCGCAGCAGCAGCTCGGCCTGCGGTCCCATCGGCTGCGGCTCCTGCTCGCGCTCCCAGCGCGACACGGTCGCGGGGTCCACCCTCATCCGCTCCGCGAAGTCGACCCCAGACAGGCCGAGGTACTTGCGGAGAAAGCGGATCTCGTTGGGGAGCAGCCGCTCGGGCTTGCGGGCCAGCTCCAGGGCCAGCAACCTGTGCAGCTCCTCCACCCTCGGGATTCCTACCGTGCGCTCGCCGCACCGTGGGCACTGCCTCACCTCGACGTCGACCAGCGTGACGTTGGGCAGGCCCGACTCCACGTAGCGGTGCGCCTCCCGCCTCGACGTCATCTCCCCCCTGCACTCCTGGCACTTCATGGCTTCGCCCTCCAGGCCGTGACCACGACCAGCTCGTCCTCGGCATCCTCGGGCAAGGCCACCACCACCCACAGGCCCCTCGGCGTGTGGACGCGGTAGCGCCACTCCCCGTTCTCCCACTCGGCCGGCTCCACGATCCCGCCCCGCAGCACGTTGACGACGTCCACCATGTCCATCGAGTCCTTCGCCATCTCCTTCCACGCGTGCGCCGTCAGCGTGACCGTGCCGCCAACCAGGATCTCCCGGATGCGCGCCTTGGCGGCCGGAGGACTGAGCGGTGCAGCCGACACACATTGATGTATGGTCAATTAACTGCGCCGTGTCAAGTCGTCGTCGAGCGGTGCGGCGTCGTCGACGGGGAACACCTTCGCGCGGGTCAGCTTGAAACGGACCGCTTCCTCCGGGAGCCGATGACACCGCCAGGTCAGCACTCGTAGCCGGAAGCGGGCAGGAACATCGCGATCGCAGCAGCCGAGCTCGCGAGGGGGATCGATGCGCCGCCGTGGCCACGACGCCAATCGACAGCGCCGCGGAGCCTCCGTACGCGGTGAGCAGAAACGCGGCCTGCGGGCGCCGGTCCTCGCTCGCGGCGGCGGTCACGGCGCGACCCTACCATGCCGAGCCGCTCGCCCTCGTTGCGCGCATGCGCCGAGCGGCGGCACCGGCTCTGGCACGGGCGCTGCACCTCTGGCCGTGTGTCACGCCTCGCGCTGCGAACTGCCGTCCTGTCGGGAGCGATGGCGGCGATGGCGGCGATCGCGACGCTCGTCCAGCAGGGACGGGCGAATGCGATCGAGCGCGACACCTTCGTCGACTCGAGCGGGCGGGCGCGACCATTTCGCGACACCTATCTCGACTGGTTCGGCGAGAAGCGGAGACGCCCGCATCTGCTCAGAGCTACCATCGAGGACGTCGGGGTGGCGGGCCTCGGTGTTCTCCACTACTGGGTGCAGCGTCACGCGAACCAGTCCGACTGGGACCAGCCGAGCCCCGTCGACCGATTCACCCTCCGGGCGGTTCGCTTCGACAACAACCTGTTCACCACGAACAACATCCTGCATCCGCTGGCGGGCGCCGCCTACTACGGTATGCCCAGGGTGAACGGCTTCGATCCCCACGAGGCGTTCCTCGCCGTGCTCGTGGCCTCCACCTTCTGGGAGTTCGCCCTCGAGTGGCGCGAGAAGGTGAGCATCAACGACCTCATCGTCACTCCCGTGGGAGGGATGGTCATCGGCGAGTTCCTGTTCCAGCTCGGCGAGTACGTGACCAGCGCGCCCGGCCGCGGGCTGGCGCAGGAAATCGCGGCGGTGACGCTGGGCGCGCCCAGGCGTGCTCATGACGCGTTCGACAGACCTCGCAAGCCCGCGCCGCTGCCGCCCGACGCCCTCGGCTTCAGCTCGGCCTTCTGGCACCGCTTCCGCCTGGCGTCCGGAGCGACGGCCGTGTCGAACGACGCCGGCAAGGAGGCTCGGCTGCAGAACATCGTCGCCGAGGCCCAGATCGTCTCGGTCCCTGGCTTCCTCGACCCTGGACGCTTCCACCTGCTCTTCGGTGAGGGGAACTTCACCGAGCTCCGACTGCGCATGGAGGTCACGGACGACGGCCTCGAGGACTTCGACCTCTGGCTCGAGGCGGACATCGTCGGCTACTACTCCCAGCGGATCGAGCCGGCGAGCCACGGGCAGGCGGGCCACGGGGTGCTCGTGGCGTTCGCGAACGCCTTCCGGGACGCCGATCGGTGGGTCCTGGGCCGCCGCGACCAGCTCGCCGTGGCGCACTTCGCGGCCGCCGTGGGGAGGTTGTGGTTCGGCGCCGGCGGGCTCTGGCTGCGGCTAGGCGCAGACCTCAGCGGGGACTTCGCGTCCGTGCGCTCGCTCGCCTTCGAGCCGTGGATCCTGCGGAACGGAATCGACGGCACCAAGACCGTCCTGTCCAAGCAGGGCTACTACTTTGCGCTCGGTTACTCCGCGAGACTGCGCGCCGTCGCCTCCTACCGCGGGATCGAGGTCGGCGGGCATCTCGCGTACGGGGACTACGGGTCGATCGACGGGCTCGATCGATGGCAGGAGCAGGTGTCGCGCGACGTCGGAGGCGACGACCAGATCCTCGAGTACGGCGCCTGGATCCAGGCGAGACTGCCCTGGCTTCCGGTCGTCGCCCGCGCCTCGAGCGACCAGGTCGTTCGATGGAGCCGCCTGGAGAAGATCCGCGACAGCCGCTGGGACAGGCGCATGACGGCGACGCTCGGGCTCCAGTTCTAGCCATGAACGGTCTGCGCGCGCTCTTGGCCCTGACGCTCCTCGGAGGTTGCGCACCTCTCGCCGGCCTGCGACCGGCGTCCGCTCCCATGCCGGGCCGCACGTTCGAGGCCGGCGCCGGGGCCGCCTTCGTCAGCCCCCGACCCTTCGTGATCGAGGAGTGGCGCGGCGCCGGCCAGCTCTGGTTCACCGGCCGCGTCGGCTCCTGGCTGACTCTGTCCGTGGTGGGCGCGTTCGACACCGAGGCGGTCGCGGCGGGGCTCGCCGCACGCGCCGACCTCGTTCGAATGGACCGGTTCGCCGGCGGGGTCGAGGTCGAGCTCGGATGGCTCTGGGCCGGAGTCTCTCTGCCACTCGCGGTGCGGCTGTTCGACCAGACCTGGCTGTACACGGCTCCGCGGGCCGGGAGCTTCGGGGACGAGCTCTTGCCGTCGATCCCGCTGGGCGCCAGCGTCCGGGTTCACGACGGGTTCGCGCTACGTCTGGAGGGTCAGGTGAGCTGGGCGGACTTCTCCGCCTTCAACCGTCGCTTCCATCTCGGCCTTGCGGGGGCGTATCAGTGGTAGCCGCCAGCTCGAGCTCGGTCACGACCGGCAGGTGATCGGAGTTTCCTCTCGGGACCACCCACGCATGGAGCGGCTCGAACCTCTCGTCGAACAGGACGTGGTCCACCGTCGCCCCGAGCTGTCCCGCGAGGCCGCGACCGCGCCACGTCTCCTGACCCGGGTGGAAAAGCGGCAGGGCGTTCGTGAAGCCGAGGTCCTCGAGGTAGCGCACGGCGTCGCCGCCGGTGCCTTCATTGAAGTCTCCGACCACGAGGGCGGGAGGCGGATCTTCGCCCATGAAGAGCTCGATCTCATCGCGGTGGTCGGCGCCCACGTCCAGGATCGATCCGACGACTCCGGACTCGCCCCGGATCAGGGCCCGCAGGTGGACAATCAAGATCTCGATCGTTCCGGCGGGGCTGGCGGCCCCGAGTCGCCACGCCGGGTGCCA
The DNA here is from genome assembly GCA_016190375.1 of Deltaproteobacteria bacterium. Lineage (GTDB taxonomy): Bacteria > Myxococcota_A > Polyangia > JACPQR01 > JACPQR01 > JACPQR01. Next base: position 75,659 of record JACPQR010000226.1, on the reverse strand, counting down.
GCCATGAGGCTCGGTGACGAGGCCGAGGTCGCTCAGCGGGAAGCGCGACAGGACCCCGAGGCCGCCCGCTCCCTTGCGCGGCTCGAAGAGCATGTACGGATAGGCCTTCGCGTACCTCTCGCGGAGCACTGCCTCCCAGTCGAAGGTGACCTCCTGCATGCACACCACGTCGGCTTCCGTCGCCCCGACCGCCTCGACGGTCGCCGCATCGTCCCACGAACGCAGCTCGACGTTGAACGTCGCCACCGAGAAGTAGGGCACTCCTGGCGTCGGCCCACGAGGCTCGAGGGCCCGTACCGCGCAGCCGGAACCGGTGATGAATGTCGTCGCTGTCACAAAACTCCACAAATGCTTCAGCATCACGGGCGGGCACGATGACACCCGTCCGCCAGCCCGTCAAAGCCAGAGCGAAAAAAATGGGGACGAGGTTAACAAGTTCACGAAAGCGCCCATTCGTGAACTTGTTAACCTCGTCCCCGCAACTGGCTCGGACGTTGCTCGTTGCCCTTGCATGGTCGCCGTCCGGATGAGTCCAGTGTGGCTGCTCCTCGTCGGGGCTTGCAACGGCGCCGAGCTCGAACGCCCTCCCGGCACCTTCAGCGGTGGGGCAAATGCGACGCGACCGGAGGGCAGCGGGCCAGGTGACCAGGACGGACAGGGCCCGGGTCAGCAGTGCTCCGATCTCGAGGTGAGCTGCCCGGATCCGCAGGCGCCGGTCTGCTGCGATCGGCCGGAAGGGCTGCCCCGGCCCGGCTGCACGAGGATCCTCGAGGATCCCTTCAACTGCGGGGAGTGCGGCAGAGTGTGCCCGGGGCGTGCGGGTTGCGTGCAAGGCGAGTGCGCCGCCAGCGCCTGCGCCGATGTCGAGCCCTGCACCGATCCCGAACGCCCCGTGTGCTGCGATCGCCCGTTCGGCGGTCAGGGCGCCGGCTGCACGGCGATATTCCAGGATCCGTTCAACTGCGGCGGGTGCGGCATCGTCTGCGAGACGGGCGCAGGCTGCCAGTTCGGTTTCTGCGGCCCGCTATAGGGGGATTGATCGCTCGATTCGCGACCCCAGCTTCGCCCCCGACGAGGAGGTTGGCATGGAGGCGAATCGAGGCGCGGGGAAGGGCTGGTTCCTGGCGGCGGCGCTCACCGCAGTGTGCACGGGCGCGCCCGGATGTGGCGCAGCGCAGAAGATCGAGCTCGCGAGCTCGAAGGATCGGCCGCTCGTGGCCATGACGGACCGCAAGACGTTCGAACCGAGCTTCCTGGACGTGCGGCGTGGCGCCACGGTCGTGTGGAGGAACACCTCCGCACTGACCCACACCGTCACGGCGGATCCTTCTCTGGCCGCGGACCCCGCCCATGTCGAGTTCCCCTCGGCCGCCATTCCGTTCGATTCGGGAGAGGTGCAGCCCGGAGGCCAGTTCGCACACCGGTTCGACGAGCCAGGGATCTACCGCTACGTGTGCCTTCCGTGGGAGACGGCAGGGATGGCGGGCTCGGTCCGGGTCTCGCGGTAGACCGGACGCGAGGCGCCTTGCCTCGGCGTGGCGTTCGCGCGGGCCCGGAGCGCCGGGGCCGCGATGGCCCGGAGCTTGCGGTCGTCGTCTCTCCATGAAGCTCACCTGCGTGGCGATTCTCCTCTCGATCGGATGCTCCAGGGCGCCGAGGCCGAGCGCGCCCGGCCCGAAGCCGCCGGCCGCTTACGACGCGGCCGAGCTCGAGATCCTGGTCGACGCCCTTCGCGAGCAGGTCGGCGTCCGGGTGCGGTCTGTGGGCCCCGAGGGGACGCGAGCCCGCGTGGTGATCGAGGTCGAGAGCGCGACCTCGAGGGACCTCGAGCTAGATCCGGGAAGGATCGAGCTGGACCTGCTCACCCGAGACGACGTCGCCTTCCATACGATCTCGCCCGACCAGACCGGCGTCCGTCCGATCGCACCGTTCGGCCGCTCGAGGCTCGATCTGACCTTCGAGCTGCCCCCTGGCGTCGTCCCCGAGAACGTCGACGCCATTCGTCTCAGGTGGAGCCTCGGTCGAGGAGAGGCGCGAATCGACCGCACGACAGCGTTCCTCGTGGACCCCGTGACGGCTCGCGCCTACCACACCCCCTTCTACGACGCGATCGACGATCGCGCGAATCGCCGCTCGTACTCGCACGTCGAGGCGCCCTTCAGGTCCTTCGTCCATCAGCCGCTGCCCTACCGCTCGAGGGTGACGATGGGTCGCGGCCCGTCTCCCTCGGTCGCCGCCGGCCGTCGCCTCCGCGCGCTGCCGAGGGCGCCCACCCGCGCCTTCGTCTCGGCCGCGGAGCCCCGGAGCCCCGAGAGAGCCTGCGAGGGCATCGACTACGCGCAGCGCCGCCAGTGCCCCCTGGAGAGCGTCCGCCACCGCATCTACCGGATCGAGCAATTGCGCGACGGCGTCGTCGTGCGCCTGTCCGCCGAACCCCCGCGACCTGCGCCGGAGGCCGGGAGCGTCCAGGACCTCGGCCGCTGGCTCGAATGCAACCGCGCGATGGTCGCGGCGGGCCGGATGCCTCCCTGCTCGATCGACCTCGACGAGCTCGACTTCGTCGTCGAGGGCGCCGGCGGCGAGGTGATGGTTCGCCTGTCGGCGCCCGGCTGGCCGGACGTCCTGAAGCAGCGGGCGGTGGAGCTGCTGCGGCGCTAGATCCTCCCGAGAAGCCGCAGGAGCCCGTCGAGGACCGTCAGCGGATGCGGAGGACAGCCGGGCACGAACAAGTCGACGGGGATCTCGGGGGGAACGCCACCTTCACACACCGCCGATCCGGCGAATGGGCCGCCGCTCAGGGCGCAGGCGCCCACGGCGATGACGATTCGCGGCGCGGGGATCGCATCGAAGGTCTCGAGGAGCGCCGATCTCATGTTCTGGCTCACGGGACCGGTCACGACGAGCCCGTCGGCGTGGCGCGGCGAGGCGACGAACTGCACCCCGAAGCGCCCGAGGTCGAAGACGACGTTGCCGAGGGCGACGAGCTCCGCCTCGCAGGCGCCGCAGCCGCCGGCCGAGACCTGCCGGAGCTTCAACGAACGACCGAACAGCCTCGTGGCCTCGAGGTCGAGCGCGCGAGCGAGGCGCGGTCCGTCCCCGGCCCCGACGGACAGATCGGCCCGCTCCCGCACCGCGAGTCGGTGATCCCGCCCGAACGAGATAGCCTGCTCGGGGCAGGCACCGGCGCAGGCAGGACAGAAGAGGCACTTGCCGAGGTCGATCCGGAGCGGCTGCCCGATCGCGCCAGTCGGGCAGGCCCGGGTGCAGACCCCGCAGCCCTCCGGGCACCGCGAGGCGTCGAGCGCGGGCATGCCCCGGAAGCGGGAGGGCAGCTCCACCTTGCCCGCGGGGTAGTCCAGCGTGCGGTGTCCCTGCCTGAGTCGCGCGACGAGGGCGCTCTTCATCAGAGGTCGTGCCCCGCGTAGGAGAGGTTGAAGCTCTTGTTGCAGAGCGGGAAGTCGGAGATCTCGCCATCCCTCAGCGCCATCGCGAGACCGAGCCAGTTGTGCAGCGACGGATCGACGATCTGGTAGGCGGCGATCGCTCCGTCCGCGTCGGTCATCGCCACGTGGGCGATCTCGCCGCGCCAGCCCTCGACGAGCGAGACGACCAGCCGGTCCGGCCGAGCGGGAGTCGGCTCGAGGGCGAGCTGCCTGCTTCGTGCCGGTCCCTCGGGCTGCTCGCGGAGCTGGTCGTGCACGAACTCGAGAGAACGCTTGATCTCGAGGGCGCGAACGAGGGCCCGCGCCATGACGTCGCCCGATTCCGTGACGGCGACGGGAACCTGGGCGAAGCGGTACAGACCCGCGGGGTGATCGCGCCTGACGTCGCGGTCGCAACCGCTCGCCCGCGCGACGGGCCCCACGAGGCCGAGCGCCTCGGCGATCTCGCGCGAGACCACCCCGGTCCCCTCGAAGCGCGACGCGACCGAAGGGGTGTCGAGCACCAGCTCGACGATGGCGTCCAGATCGCGCTCGACCTCGGCGAGCCTGGCAGCCAGCTCGCGCTTCTGACCGGAGTCGAGGTCGAAGCGGACGCCTCCGACCCTGATCAGGCCGCGGCCGAAGCGATTCCCCGAGAGCACGAGGAGCGCGTTCAGCATCTCCCCGCGCAGCCTGCCGAGCCACGAGGCTCCGGGCAAATAGCCGACGTCGTTGCAGAGCGCCCCGAGGTCGCCGACGTGGTTCGCGAGCCGTTCGAGCTCGAGCGCGACTGCGCGCACCGCCTGCGCGTGCAGGGGGAGCTCCCCGGCGCCGAGCGCCTCGACCGCGGCGGCGTGCGCGATCGCGTGGCCGATGGTGGTATCGCCGGCGATGGCCTCGGCGATCGCGATACGCCGCGCGGGGCTCGAGGAGAGCATGAGGCGCTCTACGCCCCGGTGCTGGTAGCCGAGCTGGATCTCGAGGTGCAGGACCTTCTCCCCGGCGCACTGGAAGCGAAAGTGCCCTGGCTCGATGATCCCTGCGTGGACGGGACCGACGGCGACCTCGTGGATGCCGGGCCCGTCCACCTGGAAGAACGGATGCGCGTCGTGGCGCCGGAGCGGCTTGAGCCAGGGGTGTCCCTCCGGCCGGACGCCGTGGACCTCGAGTATCTCCCGCTCGAAGGCCTGAGCGGCGGGCAGCTCCGAGCTCAGCGCAGGGTAGCTCGGGCCCGCGAGCGCCGCGCGCTGGATGGCGATGTCCGCGCAGTCGTCCCGGGCCACGACGGCCACGAGCTCGGTCGCCCGCGGAGGCACGAAGAGGGCTACCAGCCGCGCACCCTCCTTGCACCGATCGATCACGTCTCGTCGCAGACCCTCGACGTCGCCGAGGGGCAAGCTCCCCAGACGCACGACCTTGGGGTTCTCGGTCGCGGGGATGGAGGGACGCGGCCTTGCCACCGAGGCTCGCGCGGGCGTCATGGGCGGGCGCTCTCGATGACGGACGCCGCGCTGTCGAGGACGTGACCGAGCGCCGGCGGCATCCAGAGCCCCAGGACGACGAGGACCGCGAGCGGCGCGGCGACGAGGGCGAGACCGACGCCCCGGGAGGGGCCCACGGGCGGCTTGGAGCTCGGATCCGTCCAGGTCATCTCCACGGCGTGCCGGAATGCCGCGACGAAGACCACCGCCGCCGCCGCGAAGAACGCGACGACGGCCGCGACGTGGCCGCGCTCGATCCCCACCTTCGCGATCCACAGCTCGCTCATGAAGACCGAGAAGGGGGGGACACCGATCAGTGCCACGAGCCCGGCGAAGAACCCGCCGCCGGCGATCGGCAGCGCCCTCAGGGTGCCGCGCATGCGCGACATGTCGTGCGTGCCGTATCGCTGGGCGAGCGCACCCGCGCAGAAGAACGTCAGCATCTTGCAGACCGAGTGGTTCAGGGTGTGGAAGAGCGCCGCCGCCGAGGCGCCGAAGCCCAGCCCCAGCGTGATGATGCCCATGTGCTCGACGCTGTGGAACGCGAGGAGGCGCTTGACGTCGCGCTCGTGCACGATGAACGCCGCGGCCACGGCCATCGAGAGGACGCCGAAGGGAACGAGGACGCCCGTGGCCCAGCCGGGCCCCGATGGCTCGACGATCGGCAGGAACCGGGACAGGCAGTACAGCGCGCAGTTCAAGAGGACCCCGGAGAGAACCGCGGAGACTGGGGTCGGAGCCTGGCCGTGCGCATCGGGCAACCAGCTGTGCATCGGCGCGAGGCCGGCCTTGGTGCCGTAGCCGACCACGGCGAAGAGGAAGGCGAGACGCACGGGCCCGGGTCTCAGCTCCGGCGCGAGCCCCTCGAGCGTCGTCCACAGGAAGATCGACGCGTCGTCGCCGCCCACGCCGCGAGCCTCGGCGCACGTGACCACGATGCCGAGCAGCGCCAGCGCGATCGCGACCGAGCACATCAGGAGGTACGTCCAGGCGGCGCGCACCGCTGGCCGCTCGCGGTCGAGGCACACCAGGAGCGCCGAGGCGATCGTCGTCGCCTCCATGCCGACCCACATGAGGCCGACGTTGTTGGATACGAGCGTGACGAGCATGCTGCCCAGGAAGAGGAACCACAGGACGCCGAAGCGGCGCGCCTTCCGTCCGTCGAAGGAGCCCGAGGCGATGGCGGGCGCGAAGTAGAAGCAGGCGTAGACCGAGCTGAGAGCGAAGACTCCCACGACCAGGAGCGCGTGATACGCCGACAGGGCGTCGAGGAGGAGCTGACCGCCGAGGGCCAGCACCGGCCGGCCGAATGCCCGAGCCGCCGCGGCCACCGTCGCGGCGGCCGCCGCGAGGCTCCCCAGGACGCAGACGGCCAGGACCGTGCGTTCTCTTCGGGCGAGCCCGGCGAGGATCGCGCAGCCAGCCGGGATTGCGAGCATGAGGACGAGCATCGTCACGGCTCGTCACCCACCTCTCGGACCGGCTGCTCGCCGTCGGAGGCCGCCTCGAGGCGTGTCGCCAGGATGCCCATGACCATCACGGCCACCAGGACGTCCAGGAGCGCCCCGATCTCCAGGATCAGCGAGGGCTGGCGAAGGAGCGTCCAGCCGATGACGAGCAGCGCGCTCTCGATGACCAGGAACCCGAGAACCTGGGAGACGGTCTTGCGGCGGTTGACGGTCATGTAGACGCCGATGAAGAGCGTTGCCAGCCCGACGCCCAGCGCCATCGTGCTCGCGCCGGCGGTCGGCCACGGGAGGACGGCCGCGATCCAGAACGCCGCGCCGCAGAGCGCGCCGTTGACGAGCTGGGACAGGTGCAGGCTGACGAAAGGCTCGAACTCCCGCGTCGAGCCCAGGTCGCGCAGGGCGCGGAAGAGCAGCCAGGGAATGAAGACGCTCTTGACGAGCAGCGTGCCGGCGGCGATCGCGCCCAGATGCAGGACGTCGGAGGCGGACGAGCCCGCGCCCACGCCGACTAGCACGAACGGCAGCGCGGCCAGCACGATTCCCTGAAGGGCACTCGCGCGGATGCAGGCGTCGAGGCGGCTCGTCGAGACCATGTACAGGTCGAGCGCCAGGAGCACCACCAGCAGAGCGTTCGCGTACTCGGTCATCCCGCACGCTCCATGAGGGCCACGAGCAGGCCCATCGCTCCGAGCACCGACGCGCCGACCAGGAACTGGGGGACGCGGGTCAGTCGCAGTCGCGCCATCATCGACTCGACGATCCCGACGACCAGGGCCACGACCGAAAGCCCGATGAGGAACAGGCCCGCGCCCCGCCATCCGGCCGGGATCGGCAGGACCAGGTGGACCAGAAGACCCGCGAAGACGAAGAGCTTGACCGCGCTCGCCCACAGGACGAACGCGAGGTCGGGGCCGGAGTGATCCAGGACCATCACCTCGTGGATCATCGTCAGCTCGAGGTGCGTGTTGGGGTCGTCGACCGGCATGCGCGAGTTCTCCGCGAGGAGCACCGCGAACAGGACGAGCGCGGCAGCGAAGAGCTCGGGGTGTGCCTCGAGCCACATCCTCCATGGCAACGCGCGCCAGGCGTCGGCGAAGCTGGCGCTGCCGGCCGGGACACACACGATCGCGAACGCGAGGAAGAGCGCCGGCTCGGCGAGCGCCGCGAAGGCCGCCTCGCGGCTTGCGCCCATGCCCTCGAAGCTCGAACCGGTGTCCAGCGCGGCCGCCATCGTGAAGAAGCGGCCGAGACCCAGGAGGTACGCGACCGCGATCACGTCTCCCTCGAAGCCGATCGGCGCGCGACTCGACGCGAGCGGCACGAAGAGCCCTGCCCCGAGCGCCGCGGCCAGCGCGACGATGGGGCCCGCGCGAAACAGCCACGTGGTCGTGCGGCTGTAGACCGCTCCCTTGCGCATGAGCTTCGCGAGATCGAAGTAGGGCTGCAGGACCGGCGCTCCCTCTCGCCCGGCGAACACCGCCTTGGTCTTCTGGACCACGCCGACGACGAGCGGCGGAAAGAGGAGGAGCAACGCGACGTGCAGGATCGTGTCGAACATCAAGGGGACCCGATCACCGCCTGCCAGACGAGGAGCGCCACGAGCGTGAGGAGGACGTAGGCGAGGTAGACCTGGACTCGACCTCGTTCGATGAAGCCCAGCCGCGAGAGCGCCGCGGAGAACGCGCGCACCGCGGGGAAGAGGACGCGCTGCGCTCGGTCCTCGAGGTGCTCGTCGCGGGCGGCACGCTCGGGGAAGACTCCGGCGGGCGCCTCGACGTGCGCGGCGCGGTGAAACAGCATGGCGAATGGCGCGAGCACGGGCTGGGCGAAGGAACGGGCGGTGTACTGCATCCGAGCGGTCGGCTCGGAGTAGCCGCAACCCCATGTCGGCGCGGCCCCGACCTGGCGGCCTGCGAGCAAGAGCTTTCGCAAGAGCGCGAGGCCCGCGAGCATGGCGACCAGGATGGCGGCCACCAGGACCACGTTGCCCGACAAACGCGTGGCCAGGGTCGCACCGGCGACCGCCGCCCCCGGGCCCGCGAGCAACCTCGCGGCCGGGGCCGCGAGGCGCGCGCCGAAGGTCGCGGACAGGCCCAGGCCCGCGCAGAGCACGGCCAGGGCCCACATCGCACCGAGCATCGGGCGCCCGGACTCGTGCGCCTCTGCGGCCTCGGCGGAGCGAGCCTCGCCGAGGAAGACGACGCCGAAAGCCTTGACGAAGCAGGCCGACGCGAGCCCTCCAATCAGCGCGAGCGAGACGAAGACCACGACGGCGCCCACGGTGCCGGCCATGGGGAAGGCGGCCGCGCCGCGGAATGCGCCGACGTAGATGAGCCACTCGCTGACGAAGCCGTTGAGCGGCGGAAGACCCGAGATCGCCACGGATCCGACGAGGAACGTGGTGGCCGTGTGAGGCATCCGGCGATACAGACCGCCGAGTCGGTCGATCTCCCGCGTGCCCGTCGCGTGAAGAACCGATCCGGCCCCCTGGAAGAGAAGACCCTTGAAGAGGCCGTGGTTGAGGACGTGAAGCAGGCCGCCCGCGAGCCCGAGGGTTGCGACCTCCGGGCGGCCGATGCTGCGACCGAGCAGGCCCAGGCCGATCCCGAGCGTGATGATGCCGATGTTCTCGACGCTGTGGTAGGCGAGCAGCCGCTTGAGGTCGTGCTGAGCCAGCGCGTGCAGGACGCCCAGGATCCCCGACGCCGCTCCCAGCCCGATGAGGAGCCCTCCCCACCAGGCGGGCGGCGAGCCACCGACCGTGACGATCATCCGCAAGAGGCCGTAGATGCCCATCTTGATCATCACGCCGGACATGACGGCCGACACGTGGCTCGGCGCCGCCGGGTGGGCGTCCGGCAACCAGACGTGAAAAGGCCAGAACCCGGCCTTTGCGCCGAACCCCACGACCGCGAGGAGGAACGCGACGTTCGCGAGCCAGGCGGGCACGGCGCCTGGCGCCGCCCATGCGTCGAGCTCGAAGCTGCCGGTTGCCCGAGCGAAGAGGACGAACAGCACGCAGAGAACCGCGGCCGACGCGTGCGAGGCGACCAGGTAGATCAGGCCCGCGCGGCGGACGTCCTCGCGGTCGCTCTCGAACGTGACCAGGAAGAACGACGATACCGACATGACCTCCCAGGCCAGGAGGAACAGGACGGCGTCCGAGGCCAGCACGATCGTGGCCATCGAGGCGACCAGGAGGTTGAAGCAGGCGACCGCGGGAGCGATCCGCCGGCGATACCCGCGCAGGTAGCCGATGCCATAGAGAGCCGCGAGGCCCGAGACCAAGAAGACGCAAAGCAGGAAGAACGCCGAGAGCGAGTCCAGAGCCACGTGGAGCCGGCCAAGAGGCGTGGCGAAGGGCGTCCTCGCCCTGCCATGCGCGCCGCCGAGCAGCGCCGCGACGCTCGCGACCGTCCCTCCTGCGCAGGCCACGATGGCTCCCGCCGAGCCGACGACGAGCGAGAAGCGGTCCGACCGCGCCGCGAGCGCCGCGACGATGGCGGAAGCGCAGAGGAGGCCGACCGCCGCGAGGATGATCGCGAGCATCAAGGCTGGGCGCCGCCTCGCTCCACGATCCCGATGCGGTCGAGGATCGCCTCTGCGGTCTGTTTCGGGCCGAGCACCTGCCTGAGGACGTCGTCGTGGAGCGCGTACGCGAGCCTGGCGAGGAGGTGGAGATGCGCGTGGACCGAGGGAGACAGGAGGAGGAAGAGCGTGCGCACCGGCTCGCCGTCGAACGCTCCGAAGTCCACGGAGCTCTCGAGGAAGCAGAGCATGAGGCGCGGCTCGCGCACGGTCGAGACGAGCGGAGCACGCGGGTGGGGAAGCGCGATCCCCCTGCCGATGCACAGGTACGGAGGCGCGGGCGACTCGCTCGCGAGGACGAGGTCGTGGAGGAGCTCGCGGTCGGTCTCGGGCACCTCGGGGAGCCTCGTCACCATCTCCAGGACCTCGGCGCGCGTGGTGCCGCCGACGCCGCGGTGGATGCCGCCACGGCCGAGCGCCTCGGTGACGCTGCCACTGGCGCCGTTCGACGCGAAGATCACGGGCGAGACGCGGTGGCCGCGCGTCGCCGCCCACTCCTGAAGCTCGACGCGGTTCAGCCGGTATTGATTGCCGACTCGGTAGGCCGGCAGCGAGCCGTCCTTGATCCAACGATAGACGGAGGCCTCGAACACGGAGAGCAGCCGTGCCGCTTCGCGAACGCTGAGGTCCATGGACGGTTTCCCAATGTCCCCCTGGTCATGCGCATCTTTGACAAGCGATGCACTTGTACGTAAGAGTCGCGTCATCTGTCAACCATTCGAGTAAACGGACGCAAGACGAGGTAGCTTGATGGAAGACCGCCTCATGACGGTGAAGCAGCTCGCCGCGTACCTGAGCGTGAACGAGCGGACCGTCCTCAAGCTCGTGGCCGACGGCGCGCTCCCGGGCGTGAAGGTCGGGAATCAATGGCGGTTCAGGAAGGCGACGATCGACACCTGGCTCGACGACCAGATGCTCGGGGTCACTCCCCGTCACGTCGGGTCGGCGAGGCGCGGCGGCTCTGCCGCGCACGGGCTCGAGCTCGCGAGCTGCTTCCAGCCTTCGCACGTCGTCGCCGATCTGGGCGCGACGACGAAGAACATGGTCGTCGAGGAGCTGGCAGCGCTGGCGCATCGCCTGGGTCTGGTGCGCGACAAGACCTGGTTCGTCGGCGCCCTCATCGAGCGCGAGAACGTCATGCCCAGCGCCACGGGCGGCGGCGTGGCGTTCCTGCACACGCTTCGGCGCAACCCGGAGCAGGTGGTCAGACCGTTCATGGTGCTCGGGCGATCCAGGCGAGGGGTCGACTTCGACTCTCTCGACGACAAGCCGACGCACCTGTCGTTCGTGCTCGGGCTGAAGTACGAGGAGCTCCACCTGCCTTGGCTGCACAAGCTCTCGCAGATGCTCGCGCGGGAAAAGGCGATGAGAGCGCTCCTCGCCGCTCCGGACGCCGCCGCGATCTACGAGGTGCTCGCCGAGGCGGAGCGCAAGCTCGCTCCGGAGGCGCGGCCGTCCTAGCAACCAGGTGTCAGCCCCTCAACGTGACGACGGGGCAGGGAGCCGAGCGCACGACGTGCTCGGCGACGCTGCCGAGGACGAGGTGGCCGAGCCCTCTTCTGCCGTGGGTCCCCATCACGATCAGATCGAAGCCGTGGGCCCGCGCCCAGTCCAGGATCTGGTCCGCGGGCGAGCCCACGGCGGCGACCGCCTGCACGAGAACGTCCGCGCGGCTCAGCTCCGTGCGCAGTCCCTCGACGGCGTCACGAGCGGCCTGGCCGACGCGCTCATGCTCGTCGGTCCCGGAAGGAGCCTCGTAGACATGGAGGATCGTCAGCGACGCGTCGAACCGCCTGGCGAGCTGGAGGGCGAAGTCCAGCGCGGAGCGTGAAGGCTCGGAGAAATCGACGGGCGCCAGGATCGACCGGATGATCCTCATGCCACGGCGTCCTGCGATGTCCGTACCATTCCGCCCAGGCGGTCGGATTGCGCGGAGCCACGCGGGCACGGCGGTTGCTGGCTGGCTTTCGTGGTGGAGCCTCGCCCGTTGCCGTTGCCGGCCGCCCTGGCGCCTCTCGTGCAGTCGTTGCGTCCGGGCAGCCGGATCGTCTCGGTCACACCGCTCGGACCCGACCGCGAGACCGACGATGCCGTTCGCAAGGCAATCGGGTACGGCGCTCCGGTCCGCATCGACCTCGTCGATTCATCGGGAGAGGCGACCTCGATCGTCCTGCACCTCGAGTCGGCGAACGACTTCGGGCACGATCGCCGCTCCGACCGGGCCAGGAGCATCCTCGAGCAGTTCGACGACTTCGGGCGCGTGCCGCGGCACGTCGTCGCGCTCGACGTCGGCGCCGTCACCCGGAACGGCGAGCTGACGTCGCTCCGGGACTGGAGCGAGCTGTACCTCGTCACCCAGTGGGCGGAGGGCACCCTCTACGCCGAGGACCTGAGAGCGATCGCGCGGCGGGGCGAGGTCGTGCCCGGGGACCTCGAGCGGTGCGACGCCCTCGTGCGGACGCTCTGCGAGATCCACTCGGAGAGGGGCCCGAGGCGGGCGATCTACACGCGGGCGATCCGCGACCTGGTGGGGAACGGCGAAGGAATCTTCGGCATGGTCGACGGCTATCCCGCCGACGCGCCCGCGGCACCGCCGGCGCGGCTCTGCGAGATCGAGCGGCGCTCGGTCGAGTGGCGCTGGCGGCTGCGCGACCGTCACGAGCGCCTGAGGAGGACGCACGGCGACTTCCATCCGTTCAACGTGATCTTCGGCGCCTCGCAGGATCCCACGCTGCTCGACGCCAGCCGCGGCGCATGGGGCGATCCGGCCGACGACGTCGCCTGCATGGCGCTCAACTACGTCTTCTTCGCCCTGCAGGCGACGAGCGCGGGCGCGTGGTCGAGGGGGCTCGGAGCTCTCTGGCGCAGGTTCTGGGAGGGCTACCTCGCCCGGAGCGGTGACGCGGGGATCCTCGACGTCGCGGCGCCCTTCCTCGCCTGGCGTGGCCTGGTCATGGCGAGCCCCCGCTGGTACCCGGCGGTCACCTTCTCGGCCCGCGATCGGCTGCTGGGGCTCGTCGAGCGCGCCCTCGACTCACCGCGGTTCGAGCCTTCGTGGGCCGACGAGCTGTTCTAGCCGCCTCGGACGGTGAGCACCGGGCAGGGCGCGAGGCGGACGACCCGCTCGGTGATGCTCCCGAGGAGCACGTGCTTCAGGCCCGTCCGGCCGTGAGTGCCCATGACGATCAAGTCCACGCTCTCGGCCTTGGCTCGCGCGATGATCTCCTGATCGGGAATGCCCGGGGCGGAGACCGCGCGCAGCGGCACTCGAGAGCTCTCGTACTTGGCGCGCAGCTTCTCGACCGCATCCTGCGCCCCCGCGGCGAGCTTCGTCAGGATGTCCGGCGCGAGCACGAAGCCCTCCGGAAACGCGTAGGCCGGAATGCCGTACACGTGCAGGAGCGTCACGGAGGCTCCAAGGCGCTCCGCCACCTCCAAGGCGAGCCCGAGCGCTGCCTCGGCGGGCGGCGAGAAGTCCACTGGCACGAGGATGTTGCGGATCGTCGTCATGTGGCTCTCCTCATGGTTTCGCGGCGCGCACGGAGGTCTCGCGGACGACGAGCACCGAGCGGTCGGCGTGGTTGACGACCTTGGCGGCCGTCGTCCCGAGGACGCGGTCGATGAGCCCGTAGCCGTGCGAGCCGATGACCACGAGGTCGACCTCCTCCTCGCGTGCCGTCTCGCAGATCGCTTGCCATGGTGTCCCGAGCTTGACGCGCACGCCACCGAGCAGCTCCGTCGGGACCTCGCGTGCCAGCTCGCCGAGGCCCCGCTCGGCGTCGTTGACCAGGAGCTCCGAGAGCGATCCCGGCGGAAGCGAGTAGGCCTGGATCGGCAGCTCGACGGGAACCCCCACCGCGCGGAGGAGGATCAGCTTGCCCCCGGTGGCTTGGCCGAGCTGCAGCGCGGCGCGCAGCACGCCCTTCGCCCTCGGGGAAGCGTCCAGCGCCACGAGCATTCGTCGCATGTCGGCACCTCGACCGCGATCGATTGCTTCACGGCCCGTGCCAGTAGCGGGCGCTGTGACTAGGTCCTCTCGAACTCGTGCAGCTTGTACTGAATCTTCCGCGTGGAGATCCCCAGGATCTCGGCGGCGCGGGAGGTCGAGCCCCCGGTGTGCTCGAGCGTCTTGAGGATCGCGTACTTCTCCAGATCCGCGAGCGTCGCACCCGGCACCTGGGGCATGCCGTCGGCCGCCGCCTCGCCCGGTCCGATCGACGGCGACAGGTCCTCCGCGCGCACCTCCGCGCCGCGCGACACGACGACGGCACGCTCCACCGCGTTCTCGAGCTCGCGGACGTTGCCGGGCCAGGGGTAGCGCGCGAGGCGCTGCAGGGCGCCGTCGGTGAACCCGGTCAGCTCCTTGCCGTTCTCGCGGCCGTAGCGCTGCAGGAAATGCATGGCCAGCATCGGAATGTCAGACGGTCGCTTGCGCAGCGGCGGGACCTCGATCGACACCACGTTGAGGCGATAGTAGAGATCCTCGCGGAACACGCCGTCCTTCACCCGTTGCAACAGGTCGCGGTTCGTCGCCGCGATGATCCGGACGTCGACGCGGATCGTCTGGTTGCCGCCCACCCTCTCGAACTCGTGCTCCTGCAGGAAGCGCAGGAGCTTGACCTGAGTCGCAGCGGAGATCTCACCGATCTCGTCCAGAAAGAGCGTCCCGCGATCGGCCTGGTGGAAGCGTCCGTCCCGCCGCGACACGGCGCCCGTGAACGCGCCGCGCTCATGCCCGAACAGCTCGCTCTCGAGGAGCGTCTCCGCCAGCGCGGCGCAATGCAGCTTGACGAACGGGCCCGACGAGCGCGGGCTGTGCTCGTGGATGGCCGCGGCGACGAGCTCCTTCCCCGTCCCGCTCTCGCCCGAGATGAGCACCGAGGCCCGGGAAGGCGCCACCTGCAGGATGCTGTCGAACACCGACTGCATGGCCGGGCTCGCGCCGACGATGTTCTGGATCCGGTGCCTCGCCGCGAGCCGCTCGCGGAGCTGCCCGGCCTCGGCGCGCAGGCGCTTGCGTTCGAGCTCGCGGTTCAGGACCAGGACGAGCTCCTCGACGTTGATGGGCTTGGTGAGATAATCCGCCGCCCCCTCGCGCATCGCCTCGACCGCGCTGGCGATCGCTCCGTACGCGGTCATCACCACGACGATCCTCTCCGGATCCTGCTCCCGGGACTTCTTCATCAGCTCGAGGCCGTCCATCCCCGGCATGCGAAGGTCCGTGAGCAGAAGGTCGGGGCCGAAGTCGGCGAGCTTCGGCAGCGCCTTGAAGCCGTCGGCGGCGGTCTCGACGGAGAACCCCTCCTCGCGGAGGAGCTCGGCCAGCGCAGTACGGGCGTTGGCCTCGTCGTCGACGATCAGAATGCGACCGCGGGAATCCATCGGGGGCGCTCCAAGCGAAGAGCATGCCAGGACTTTTCCCCGGATGCACGTCGGCCCTCCCTCCGCGTTCTGCGCGGATTCCCGATGGTTCGCCGCCGGCGCGCCCGACGCCAGCGCGCAGATTATGCGAATGGGGCGGTTGCCGCGCAGGAATTGCGCCACGCGCCGCGAGCCATTTGGAGTGGAGAGCGTAAGCCGCCGAGGGCCAGGGCCGCCGGGAAAGTCGGGAACTACGCGGGAGCCGGCAGCGAGACGCGGAAGACCGTGTGGCCCGGCCGGCTCTCGTACGCGACCCGCCCGCCATGCTCGCTGACGATCCGGTGCACCACGGCGAGACCGAGCCCAGTGCCACCCGGTTTGGTGGTGAAGAACGGCTCGAAGATGCGGGTGTCGCCTGACGGCAGTCCTGGCCCGTCGTCCTCGACGTCCAGATGTGCATGAGCCGCCGGCTCGCCGTCCAGCCCGACCGTGACACGCACGCGACCACCCGAGCCGACGGCCTCGATCGCGTTTCGCAGCAGATTCAGGATCACCTGCTTCATTCTCTCGTGATCCAGGATCGCCGGGACGGTGCCGGGTCCCTCGACCGAGAGCTGGATCCCCGCACTCACGGCCTCGGGCGCCAGAAGGGCGACGACCTCCTCGGCGGTGCAGCGCAGATCCGTGCTCTCCAGCTTCAGCGAATGCGGCCGCGCGAACTGGAGGAACTCCTCGACCAGCATCGCCAGCCGCGTCATCTCGGTCGAGACGAGGTCCGCTGCGGCGAGAGCGCCGCGTACGTCCGGGCCCGAAGGGCGTCCGAGGCGCCGCTGGACGAGGGCGAGCTGGAGGTGTGCGGCGTTCAGGGGGTTGCGGATCTCGTGCGCGAGGCCGGCGGCCATGGTGCCAAGCGACGCCAGGCGCTCGGTCCGGCTGCGCTCGACCTGGCGGACCTCCTGGACCAGAGCCTCGTGGTAGGCCTCGACCATGATCGCGAGCTCGAGGTCGAGGACCTTGCCAATCGCGCGCACCATCGCCTCGTGCAGAGGGAGATCGCTCGCGAAGTCGGCCATGGCGATCGCCGCGAGCGAGGTCCGGATGAGGTTCATCGCGCCGAACATGTAGCGCTGAGGGAGCCCGATCTGCACGTGCACCCGGCCAATCCGGGCCCTCCTCTCGAAGTACCGCTCGTCCCACGGCCCCGTGAGAAGGACCGACAGCCATTCGCGCAGCGTCCCCTTCAGCCGCGCGACCTGGTCGGAGCGAGCGCCCTCGAGCACCCTTCGGGCTCCCTCGTGCTCCGACAGCCGATCGTAGAACTCCTCGGCGATCCGGGGGAAGTGCGACTCGGCGCGCGGCCCGAGGGCCCTGAGCGCTCGCTCGTCGTCCTCGCTCCAGCGCACGTAGCGCTTCATCTCATCGAAGAGCGACCGGTCTTCTTCCACGGCCGAAACCTAGCACGGCAGCGCACTGCCGCTGGCATTTAGCCGTGGGCGGCCTAGTGCCGGGCGTCGGCCACGATCCGAGCGGGCAGCTCGCCTTCGCAGAGGAACTCGAGGCCTACCCGTGAGTGACGGGCGTTGACGTACCGAACGACTCCTGGGAGCGCGGGACGATCGGGCAGATCGTCGAACACCAGCGTCCTCTCGTCGCCGACGGCGACCGGGAGGGGCTCGTTCGCCTCGATCCCCGCACCGCCGAGGGACACCTCGCGGACCTGAACGTAGGCTCCGCCTCCGGGGCCCTCGAGGCGGGCGGTCCAGCTCACCGGATGCCGCTCGTGGCGGCGCATGTACAGGCCGGGCTCGGCCGGGAGCTCCTCGTCCGTTTGTCCATCGTCGGGCCTCGCGCCGTCGCGCTCGCCGGCGACCGCCACGGCAGGCCGCATCGGTTCGTCGACCTCGGCGAGAAGGAGCGCCTCGGCCATCCGGTGAAACGCCCGCGCGCACTCGTCCCCGGGGTCATCGACCAGGAGCGGGCGCCTGCGCGTGACCGAGTCGTGCACCCGCCGGCTCGCGCGGACATGACCGAGCACCGGGGCACGGATCGAGAGGAAGTCACCCATCATCCTCGAGATCGCGTGGAAGATGCCGGCGTCCTTGGCCTCGAAGACCTGGTTGCCGACGATCTGCGCTCCGAAGCCGGAGAGGACTTTCTCGAGCCGCGTCGCGAAGGCGGGGCTCTCGGCCCGCACCTTGGCGAGGAGCGCCTCGACGCGCGCCGTCTCGCGGGTGCTCGTGGACGCCTCGAGGAGCGAGACCTCGCCCGGGTCGGAGGCGGCGTGCCGCAGGGCCCGGAGCACCGCAGCCTTGGTGAAGGAGTACGCGTTCTGGACGGACGTGAGCTGAGGGGTCATCACCACCAGCCGCAGTCGAGCCAGGTCGAAGAAGTCCAGGACGTTGTAGCTCACACCGGCGCCCACATCGACCACCACGACGTCCGCGTCGAGCGAACGTATGTGCCGCAGGACCTTCTGCTTCTGGGCGTGGTTGATGTTCGCCGCGCCGGGGACCGCGCCCATCCCGGCGACCAGTCGGAGGTTTCTGACCGCGGTGGGAGTCGTCGCGGCCTCGAGCGTGTCGACCTCGTGCTCGAGCAGGGTCTGGATCGACGTCCTGGGGCCGTCGACGCCGAAGAGCGTGTGCAGGTTCGCGGCCCCGAGATCCGCGTCGACGAGGATGACGCGGTTGCCAGCCTGGGCCATCGCGATGGCCAGGTTCGAGGCGATGATGCTCTTGCCGACCCCTCCTTTTCCGCCACCGACGGCGATCACGCGGGCGGAAGGGCGCTTTCCCATCCCCCGTACCATCGGCCTCGAGGGGGGCGAACTTAAGTCGTGCGCCGGGCTCGAATCCAGACGAGCTGGTGCAGCACGATCGCGGCCACCGGAGCGATGGTCCAGAACCATGACCAGCTAGCCATCATTCCCTCCATTCCAGGCTCACGACGCGTGGGCCTTCATTCCAGGCGCCAGGCCCAGGCCCCGCGCCGCCACGAGCCAGTGGTTCAGCCGCTGCAAGCCCTCGCGCACGCCGACCCTCGGGGTCCACCCCGTGGCCGAGCGGAATGCCCTCAAGTCGCTGACGAACCACCTGGGTTCGCCCGACGGCGCGGTCTCGAACGACACGCGGGGTCGCGAGCCGTGGACCAGAGCCAGGAGGTCGACGAGCTCCAGGCGGCTGGCGGCGTTCGCAGCGCCACCGCCGATGTTGAAGACGCGCCCCGCGACCGACCCGACGTCACGCTGGGCGAGCAGCAAGGCGTCCACGAGGTCGTCGATGAACAGAAGGTCCCTGAGCTCCTTGCCGCTGCCCCGGATCGCGAGCGGCTGGCCCTCGAGCGCGCGCACCAGGTACCGCGCGACCCAACCCTCGTGCTCGTCGCCGGATTGCCGCGGTCCGTAGACCGTACCGATGCGAAAGACGACTGCGCGGACGCCGAACTCTCGCGCGTAATCGACGACCGTCCGGTCGGCCTGCGCGATCGAGTGCGCGAGCGGGCTCGACGGGCTGACCGCGCGGTCCTCCGCGAGCCCCGGCATCCGGACGGCTGGCTCGCAGCGGGTCTCGAGCTCGGTGAGCTCGAGGTCGTCGAGCGCGCCGTAGACGTCACTGGACGAGGCGTATACCAGCGGCGCCGAGGAGGCCGCCCGCCTGATTGCCTCGAGGACGACCCGGGTGCCGCCGGCGTTCACGTCCGCGTAGTCGGGCTCGCGGCCGGCGACAGCGACGTTGCGCGCGGCGAGGTGGAAGATCGCGGCTGCACGAGCCAGGGCCTCCTGGACCGCGGCCTCGTCGCGTACGTCCGCGACCTTGACCTGCAGCCGTGACCCGTGCCGACCGCGGAGCCACTCCAGGTTGGCGCCGGCAGACGGACGGGAGACGTCGTCGAGGACGAGCACGTGCTTGCCGGTGCGAAGCAGCCGGTCGGCGAGGTTCGAGCCGATGAACCCTGCACCCCCCGTGATCACGATTGGACGGCTGCGGACCGAGCGCAGCGGCATCATGTCGCTGACCCCACCGGGTCGGACCGGACCTGGGTCTCGTAGCCGTCCGGCAACCACGAGCCCGGTCGTCGCCGCACGAATGTGGCGTCGCGATCGATCGGGACGAGGACTCGAATCGTCATGCGCGGAGCAGATGCCGAGCGCAGCACGCGGCATGCCTGACCCTGCCGGAGAAAGCGACGAACACGGTGACAGGGTGTGTGTCAGAACCGCACGGCGTGGCAGATTGTCACGTGGCGCCTGAGCCAAAAAACGCGGAACTGCAAGAACCGCATGGGCGTTTGGTGGAATCGTTGATGCAACCCGCCCCGACCCACGCGAAAGCTCGGATGAGAGTCGAGGAAGTCACGACGCTGGATGGGCTGCGCTCGATTGCCTCCGAATGGGAGGAGCTCTGGGAGCGGAGCGACTCTGCGACGCCATTCCAGAGACCTCAATGGATCGTCCCGTGGTGCCGCCACTTCGGGCCCGAGGATCCATGGGTCCTCGTCGCGAGGCACGAGGGCAGGATGACGGGCCTGGCTCCTCTGTTCGTTCATCGCCCTCGCGATTCCGTCAGGGTGGTGTCGATCCTCGGTCACGGCGTGACCGATCACCTGGATCTGCTGATGGAGCCCGCCCTCGAGCAGGTGGTGACCGGGGCGTTTCTCGGTCACCTCGAGCGCCAGGCCAGCCGCTGGGATCTGTGCGACTTCGAGCAGCTCCGCCCGGCCTCGCCGCTCGCGTGGATGCCGTTGCCGCAGGGCTGGTCGGAGGAGATCGAGGTCCAGGAGATCTGCCCTGTCGTGACGCTGCCGCCGTCGGCCGGGGATCTCCTGCGCGTCCTTCCCCTGGCGGTGCGGCGCAAGCTCCGGTACTACGGCAACCTGGCCCGAAAGGGCGGTCCGGCCTCGTTCGAGATCGCCGATCGCGAGACGCTGCCGGCGCATCTCGATGCGCTGTTTCGACTGCGGGCGGCGAGCGCCGCCGCTTCACGAGCCCAGACTCGCTGGGGGTATGGCGAGGGCGGTGGGCTCGCGGCGAGCTCGAGGATCGAGAGCTTTTACGGCGAGGCGATCGATGCACTCCTGGCGCGCGGCTCCGTGCGGCTCTGCGCGCTCCGCCTGTGCGGCACGATAGTGTCGTCGGTGCTCCTGGTGCTCGGTCACGGCCGCGCTCACTGCTGCCTCGGGGGCTCCGACCCCGCGTTCGACCGGCTCAGCCCGGGGCTCCTGACGATCGGCTTCGCGCTCGAGGAGGCGATCCGGGCCGGAGCGAGAGAGCTCGACTTCCTGCGGGACGACGTGCTGTCCCGGGACGCCTGGGGCGCGCAGGACCGCGCCAACCGCCGCCGTCGGTTCAGGCACGGCCAGCTCGCGACGGCGATGCGAGAGGCGTAGCCCAACTTCCGGTACTAGGGCACCGAGCGCTCGCACTCCAGGAAGCGCAGGTACCTCGCCCAGTCCGCCCCACCCTCCGCTCGCAACCGTCCCGCGAGCAGGCGTGTCTCCTCTGCCCTGACCAGGCGCTCGACGCGGGCGGAGGCGACCTCGAGAGGCGCCATGCGGTCGGCGAGTCGATCGGTCGCGCCTCGTGCGGCGCCGAGATCCGCCCACGCGGGCGATCCGGCCACGAAGGCCAGGATCGCCTCCCGGCCCTGCGCCCTGGTTCGCTCGTAGTCCGGGTGCCACGGGTCGTCGATCACGGGCCAGCGGGCCAGAAGCTCCGCCGCCACACGTCTCGACGCGTCTTCTTCCCGCGAGCGAGCCTCGTTCAACTTCTCGCCGATCGACTCGAGCTCACCTTCGAGCTCGTCGAGGCGGGACCTCGCCGCGGCGAGACCGGCGCCCTCGAGACCCAGCTCGGGCGCCAGCGCCGCGATCACCGCGTCCTCCTCGGGCAGCTCGACGGGTCGCGTCGGGCCCGAGGTCGGGGCGGCGCTCCTCAGCCAACGGTCCGACGTCGTCGTCGGCACGTCCAGGGATCGGGAGACGATCCTGGCCCTGGTGTGAGCCTCCAGGAGGCCGATCCGCCCGTCGCCGTTGACGTCGACGACCGACGTGGACGCCAGCCTTGCGCCCGTCCGGTCCTGGCCCTCGAGCGCATGCAGGAAGTGAATCCCGTAGCCCTCCTGGCGGCGCCGGTCCGGATCCGGATCGCACCCCGAGGCCCCGAGGTCCCACGTCGTCGCGAACAGCCCGCAGCGATCCGTCCGTGCCGCCCCGCTCCCCTCCTCCGCACCCGCGAACGCGATCTCGGCGAAACCGCCCGAGTGGCAGGCCGTGATCACCAGGCGCACGCGCCGAGAAGACGAACCGGCGGCGTCGAGCACGCGCGCGAGGGCCTCCACCCCGAGCGACTCGCCGCCCCACAGCGGAACTCCGTTCTCCCTCGGGGACTCGCCCATCTCTCCGTGGCCGGCCAGGTAGAAGAGGAGCGGGCGGTCGCGCTCGGACAGCTCCTGCCGGAGGGCGTCGAGCGTCCCTTCGACCGTCGCGGGCCGATCGACATGCACCTCCGCGGGCCGGTAATGGGAGTCGCGACCTCGTCGCGGCGAGAACAGCGCTCCGAGCTCCTGATCGATGCCGTCGCCGCGCGGCTCGGGGTCGAGGACCTGCACCTGGGCGTCGGGGCCGGACGCGAACAGCACGAGGCCTCGTTCCGGATTCCCGAACACCCGCGCTGCCAGAGCGAGATCCTGCTCCAGCGAGATCGGGTTGAGCTCCGGCGTGGGTCCCCCGCCCGCGGCGATCCAGTCGATCTCGCGTCGCGCGGCCTGCCCGGGTCGCGTTCCCGGTCGCGGCTCGACATGGCGATTCCCGGGTCCTCGAGCGGTCCGTCTCCGCTGTCGATCGCGGTGGCCGTCGACCGCGCGCGACTCCCGCTCGCCCCCGCAGCGCCGTGCCGGGGCCACGAGGGCGACGCCCGCGGCGGCGGCGATCAGGAGGAGCGACGCTGGGAGGATCCGACGCATCGACCGGTCTCGGAGGTCGACTTTACCTCGCACGGGACACGTACGCCTCGCCGGCCAGAGAGCCGCCGATCGGTTTCAGCGGGCCATGGCCCCGGAAGCCGACGCGAGCGGGCGAGAGGCCGACGTTGCCCGGTCGCCGCGCGGGAGCCCCGTGCGACCCGGTCGCTTGACCTCGACGAAGCCGGAGGGTCCGCGAACGTCGGGACCCTGAGTCAGCCACAGGTACTCGTCGGCCAGGTACTCGGGGTGAGGATCGTCCGCCGGGAGGGCGGCCGGGGCGAGCGGCGACGAGGCGGCTCCGACTCGCCAGATCTGCGTGGTGGGCGGGTACCGATCGATGCCCTGCTCGCGCCAGGCGAGCGCGCCCACTCGGATGACTCGATACCGGCGGACCGTGTAGCCGTCGATCCCGCGCTGCTTGAGAACGCGCGCCCCACGAGGGAGGGTCGGGTCCTCGACATCTCGCTCGGTGAAGGGGACCACCTCGTCGATGTGGCGCACGAACGTGACGGTCCGCTGCCGGGCCTTGCCCAGGATCTCGGCGCGGGCGGTGCCGCGACCGACGATGAAGTGCAGAACGACGGGATCCGGGAACGGGTTTCTGAGCTGCAGGTCGATGTTCGGGTACACGACCGTCGCGTCCAGCCCCATCTTGATGTAGTAGCTCGGTCGCGAGTGCGGTCGCCGGCCGGCCACGTCGAGGCCCGCGAAGAAGGCCGCGGCGTGAAGCGTCGACGCGATCTGGCAGGTCCCGCCGCCGAGCCCGTCGACGAGCTCCCCCTGGGCGATGACCTTCGCCGTGCGGAAACCCTGCACCTCGCTGCGCTCCCCGACGGCCGCATTGAAGCTGAACGTCTCGCCCGGCATGACGATGTGACCGTCGAGCTTGCGCGCGGCGACGGCCAGGTTGAACGCACGGTCCTGGTGCTCCTCGTCGGTCGCGTATCGAGTCTCGAAGAAGCCGATGACGTGCCCGACGTCGACGCCGTGCAGGTCCTTCGAGGCGAGCCGCGGCGCGAGCGCCTCGCGCGCGAGGGCGACGCGGGGCTCTCCCGTGCGCATCGCCTGGCCGAGCCGCTCGAGCGTCTCGTACAGGTCGAGCCGCCTGCCCCAGACCTCGGACAGGACCGCGCGGGTCTCCGGGTCGATGCGCGCGTCGAGCGGCTGCCGGTCGTAGTCCTGCTTCATCTGGAGGAGGACCCGTGCGACCGCGCGGTCGTCGAGCGTGGCGGGCATTGGAAGCTGGAGCTCGGACCGTCCCGCGCTCACGTGGAAGCGGACCAGCGTGCTCCGGGGGTCTCGCGCCTCGGCGAGGAGCCGCTCCAGCCGAGGCAGGTCCACCCGCGCGCCAAACGCCTCGCGCGTGCGGACGAGCCGGAAGTCGCGACCTTCGATGGAGATCTCGGTGGCCAGATAGCGCCGCGCCAGATCGAGGGCGGTCTCGCGTCCCACCCGAGCCCCTGCCAGCCGGACGGCCGGGGGCCGTGCTCCGGGCGGCGGCGCCGGCTCGGGCCAGAACGCGTACGCCAGGATCGCCCCGTCGAGCGCGAACAGGCCCGCGACGGCGAGAGTGATCCTGGCCCTAGGTCGCGACACTCCAACTCGATCGGATAGCCCGAGGGGCGATGCAGGGTCAAGTTACGAAAGCACGAGGGACGAGTCGGACGAGCTCCGCGCCGGCGGTACGGAGGTCATAGCCGTCTTCGGAAGTCCTCGAGGGCGCGTGGCTGAGTGTAGAGCTCGGGAAATGGTGGCGTGGAGCTTGTCCGCTCTGCCGCGTGTGCGGCGGGCGAGCGCTGGTGCATGTTCGGGCCCGGACACCCCCGGTGCGGTATGGTCCGAAGATGTTGCACGACGAACCGAGACGTCCGGCCAGCAAGACCGCCGTCCTCATCGCAACCTATCGAGGACGCGCCAGCTCACGGCCGCACGCCATCTGCCACGATCCGTGGGCCAGTCGTCTCGCGGGCCCCGAGGGCGAGGCGCTGGGAGAGAGGCTCGATCCGATCTTGCCGCACATGGAGCTCTGGGTGGCGGTGCGGACCGCCTACCTCGACGCGCAGGTGAGGTACTGGACGGAGCCGGCGGACGACAGGGCGCCGGCGCGGCAGGTCGTGATCCTAGGCTCGGGGCTCGACACTCGCGCGGCGAGGCTGGGACGGCCCGGGGTCGTCTTCTTCGAGGTCGACCACCCGGCGAGCCTCGAGGACCGGCGCTCGCGGCTGGCGGCGATCACCGGCTATCCCGCGGACGCGGCGATCCAGGTCGCTTGCGACTTCGAGAAGGACGATTTCCTGGACCGCCTCGCGGCCGCGGGATTCCGGACGGACCAGCCGGCGCTCCTCGTCTGGGAAGGGGTGACGCCGTACCTGCGGGAGGCCGCGATCCGCGAAACGCTTCGCCGGGTCGCGTCGGGATGCCACGAGCGGAGCATCCTCTTCTTCGACCACTTCGGCCGCGCCATGGCGAGGCCCGACCAGAGGCGGCCGCGCGACGAGGAGACCGCCGCCTTCGTCGACGGGCTCGGCGAGCGGATCGTCTTCGGCACGAACGACATCCTGCCAGTTCTCTACGAGGAGGGCTTCCGTCACGTCCGCAGCGTGTCCTTCGACGAGGCGTGCCTCTCCCTCACGGGCACCTACGAGCGCGACCGGCAGTTCCGCTTCCAGCGCATCGTCCTCTGCAGCCGGACGCCGGCGCACTTGCCGTGATCACCGATCGTCAGTGAGCTCGCGACACGGCGGTCGACGAGGTCCGGGCCGTTCTCACCCGAGCCCGCGTCCCAGCGAGGGCGCCACCGAGTCCGTCCGCGGGCCTCGGGACCCGGCGGCCGGAAGGTTGGCACGCCACTGAACGGATGTCGTCGCCCGAGCAGGGCGCGAACAGACATTCAGTATTGATCGCCGGTGGAGTTGGTGGTGATGACCTCGTGATGCGAATTTGCGGTAGCCGTCGATCTGACCACGCGCGATGCGGGCTCGGATCTTGCCCTGCCTGCCTGCCTCTTCTCCAGTAGTCCGGCGAGGTGAGCCATGATCGGAGGGCCCTCGACGCGGCCTTGCCTCATCGTCCTCGACGAGCGCGACCCGGACCGGGCACCGCTACGGCCGATCCTCGAGAGCGCGAGAGCTCGGCACCACGTTCATCTGTTCGCGACCCTCGACGCCGCGGCCGCGGCGATCGCCAACCTGGGACCGGTGGCCGTGCTCATGCACGCGGGCTTCGATCGCGCCCCGGGCGCCATTGGATCCGGCCCGCTGTTCGCCGCCATGAGCCTGCGTGGCAATCCGGGTCTCCCATTCTTGCTGTACAGCGGGAGCCCACGCTCACACGGGCTCGCGACCGCGCAGCTCGGGTTGCGTGCGCCCCTCGTGTCCGACGTGCCGCTTGCGGTCTCCTTCGATTCGATCCTCGAGGCACTGCTGGCGCAAGCCGCCGCGAGCGCCGCGCTGCGACGCGCGGAAGAGAACGTGCTGGAGGAACCGGAGCCGCGTCTTCCAGGACGGCTTCCGGGTCGAGCGCTGGCGCGACGAGGTGGAGCGCGCGCTGATTGTCGCCTCGATGCGCGAGCACAAGGAGCCGACCCCCGCGGCGGCGGCCGTTGGCTTGTCGTCCTGGACCCTCTGCAAACGCCTCGAGCGATACCGCCTCGACGTGCGGAACCAGGACGAGCCGTTCTGGGATGCGGCGGAGACCCTCCTCTGGTGCTCGTCTTCTCCCGTCCCCTCCTGGATCCGCGACGCGTGCGAATCCGCACACGTGTGCACGAAGTGCGTTTCACCGGGCACCATGCATCCGCTGACCATGAGCTCGAGCGCGATGCTCGCCGCCGTCGTGGAGCCGAGCGACATCGGGAGCGCCATGGATGCCTGGGTCCTCGGTCGCTCGATTCGACCATTCGTGGTCGTCGGAGTCGCGCCGGCTCACGTCAGGCTCCTCCTCGTGGAGCTCGGCGTGGGTAACAGGGCGGCCGGCTCCATCGTCGTCGCGCGCGACCTCATCGCCGCCGGCCGAGCCTCCGTCCGCCTCTATCGCGACGAGGACCCCTGCCTCCGCCCCCGCTTCGGACCGGACGGGCACACCGCCTGGCCGATCGACCTCCGCCGCTTCCTCGTCAAGCTGGACGGTCGCGTCCTCCGCCTCGCCGTCGAGATGACCGGGTCCATCGCGGGCGCGGCGCGGCTGGTCGGTCTTCCCGAGAGGACCTGTCACGCGCGCCTTCGGAGGGCGGACCGGCTGACCTGACAGACGTCAGAGCGTCCGCCATTTTCGCCAAGTAACAAATTCCGAGACCGGCGGCCGGCGTCCTGATAACGGGAAAGGCGAAGCTGCGGGGCGCCGCACGGGTCAGGTGCCCGGACGCGAGGGGCGGCCGATGCGCAGAAGCGTGTGGATCGCGTGGGTGGTCGCGGGTTGTGCAGGCTCCGACCAGGAGTACCGCCATTCCGAGAGCGGGCTGTCGTTGAACGTGCCGGCCGGGTGGGAGGCGGAGACCACCGGGACCGGGACGACGCTGTCGGGCCCGCCCGGCTCGGCGGAGCACCGGACGACCATCAACATCCACTCCACGCCCGTGCGGGACGACGAGGTCGCGCGGACTCCCGAGTCGGTCGCCAGCGCCCTCGCCGTCCAGTACCGGGCAATGGACGCCTCGCATGTTCGCGTCCGGGGCCGCGAGAGGCTCGCACGGACCGACGCTTGGCTCGTCGAGGCCCGCTTCGACCGCGACGGCACCCGTTATCGAAGGCAGCAGTACGTGACCGAGCACCGAGGTCGCATCGTGCACCTGGACGCCACGGCCCCCGAGACCCAGTGGGCGACGCTCGAGCCGATCTTCGAGCGCGCCCTGGACACTGCCCGATGGAGGTGAACGCATGAGGACGATCATCCTTCTGTCCGCTTTCCTGTCCTTCCCCGCGGCGTCCATCGCTCAGGACACGCGCGACGAGGAGGCGGAGCTCGACATCGAGCCCGATCCGGTCGCCCGTGCCATCTGGGCCCCCACGGGAGACGCACCGGCGGTCGAGCAGGACGCCGCTGGCGCGGAGAGCGACGCTTTCGCCAGGATCCACGACGACGACGCGAGGCTCCCCGAGCTGGAGCGAGCCCGACGCATGGTGGGCTTCGACGTGATGGACGGCGTGCGGTGAGGCGTTGAAGCGCCTCTCGCCCATGATCCTCGCAGCCTGCGGCGCGAGCTCGTCCTCGCCGCCACCGGACGCCGCGCCACCGGACGCCGCGCCGCTCGATGCCGCGGCGTCGCCTGACGCTGGATCGCTGCCTGATGCCGGACACGGAGACGCATCACCGTCAGATGCGTCATCCTCGCCGGACGCCACGGCGCCGGACGCCACGGCGCCGGACGCGGCGCCGCTCGATGCAGCTCCGCCCGACGCCGGCTGCTGCGAGGACGACGGTATCTCCTGCACGCGCGAGGTCTGCGGAGAGGACGGAGCCTGCACGCACGAGCCCGACGATGTGCTCTGCGCCTCCGAACCCTGCGAGATCGGCCGCTGCGACGTCGGCGCCGGCGGCTGCGTGAGTGACGCCGTCGAGGACGGGATCCCCTGCGGCCCCGCCGCCGCGTTCGGCGGCCCGCCCCCGATCTGCCTGGCCGCCGCTTGCACGCCACCGCGGCTCGTCGGCATCGACTACTTCGGCGCGATCCCGCTGGAGGAGCCCGAGGCCGGCGGCGACTATTACTGGGCGGTGCCCGTT
Organism: Deltaproteobacteria bacterium; assembly: GCA_016190375.1. Taxonomy (GTDB): domain Bacteria; phylum Myxococcota_A; class Polyangia; order JACPQR01; family JACPQR01; genus JACPQR01. Next base: position 47,661 of record JACPQR010000226.1, on the reverse strand, counting down.
CGCCTCGACGACGTCGACGGAGACGGCATGGACGACGTCGTCCTGCACGTCGCCCCCGTGATCGGGATGTCGGCGGGCGGCGAAGGCGGGACCGTGAGCGCGTACTCGCTCGGAACGGGCCAGCTCCTCTGGTCGGCTCAGCGCGTGACAGAAGCGCAGGACGAACGCGATTCCAGAGACGTGGTGTCGCCGGGTGACCTGAACGGCGATGGCAACCGTGACGTCGCGTTCCCGCATCTGCCCGCCGACTCCCACGAGATCGTGGCGCTCGACGGAGCGACTGGCGACGAGCTCTGGAGGGTCCCTGCCTCGGATGGCAGGAAGTGGCTCGGCACGGCCGGCGATCATGACGGCGACGGCACGCGCGATCTAGTGCTGGTCGGCGCGACCTCGGACCGGCTCGGATTCGCCGCGATCCTCTCGGGCCGGGATGGCTCGACAATCAGCTCCCGGATTTGGCTCGAGGAGGAGGACGTCTCGACCTGGTTACTCGCTGGTCAGGCGCCGGACATGGATGGCGACGGCTTGCCGGACTTCCTCGCGGCTTCCGACCGCCCGTTCGACTGGCTTCCCGTCATCCTCGGCTCCGCGGAGCTCGTTCCTGCTCGGGTCTTCGAGCCACCGCCGGAAGAGGCGTTCGGTGCCGTGGGGACGGTCCCGGACGCAACTGGAGACGGCCTCGACGAGGTCCTGGTGTACTTCTGGGGCTCGTACGATGGCCACTTCGACCTGTGCTGGGCTCTCGATGCCGACACCGGCGAGGTCGTCTGGGAGAACGCCAGCGCACTCGATCGCGTCGAGCGCACGTGGGACCTGAACGCCGACGGAACCGACGATTCGGTCGGGACCTATTGGACTGAAAACAGCCCTCGCCGGCTCAGGCTCATGGCGCTGTCCGGAGCCGACGGCGCGACCGATCTTGCTCTCGATGTTGCGGACGCCGAGGGGACCCCGCTGGAGCTCGGCTCGTATCTCCTGCGTGTGAGCGACGTCAACGGGGACCAGGCCGATGACTGGGTCGCCCTCGACAGGGCGACGGGACAGAGCCTCTTCGTCTTCGCGTCGAGCGTGGACCACTTCGAGCAGGAGTGAAGGAGACGGGACGATGAAGGCACTGGATCGATGCCTTGCAGGAGTGGTCGCGGCGGTCGTCCTCGTGCTCTCCCTCACGGCGGCCGAGCGGACAGCCAGCGGCCAAGACTGCCTGACGAGCGGGCTCACGTGCACCTACAACGTGCACGAGATGTGGGGCACTGCCTGCTACGGCGGGGACCTGTTCAGGTGCTTCCACGCCGAGATGCGAGACATCTCATACTGCGATAGATGCGACGGCGTCGGAGACTGCGTGGAAGTCTGGGATAGGGAGGCCGAGCCGGGGATGACGTGTGGTCCGCCTTACGAAGACCCGTGCAAAGGGAACGACTGTTCGGATTACCAGGGGGAGCCATGCGCCGCCGGGTGCCGCGAGGAGGAGTGCAACGGCTATGACGACGACGGCGACGGCATCATCGATAACGTCGTCGACTGTGGCGACACCGACGATGGCGACGGCGGCGGCGGCGGCATGGGAGTCGATGACCCGCCGCTTGCGAGAGAGCCCGAGGAGGACTGTCCGGAAAACGACCCGGAGTGCGACTGCTCGGACGACAGCGCGAACACGCACCTGACTACCGGCGTGATGGCGCTGTCGCCGCAGGTCGACGTGGAGCTCGACGGTCCGGGACGGTTCTCGGCGGGGCTCGTCCGCTACTACGCCTCGCAGTACTCGAACCGGTACAAGCTGAACTACTTCGGCCGTGGGTTCACGAGCAACTTGAACGAGCGGCTGGAAGGCGACCTTGCCACGCCTGCGGCCGTCATCTGGGTACGGCCCGGCGGGACCGGCGTGGGGCACGCCACCTGCACTCAGCAGGGAGCCGAATGGAGCTGCGTGCCGCAGGTGAACCGCCACCACGCGCTGCGGCGGCTCTCCGACCAGTCATGGCGGCTGACCGAGCTCGGGGGCACGGGGACGACCTTCGACAGCCAGGGTCGGCTGACGGGCAAGCACGACGGGACGACTGGATGGGGCTACACCCTCGGCTTTGACGGATCCGGTCATGTCCTGTCGCTGAGTGACAGCGCCGGTCGCACGCTGGCCTTCGTGCACGACGCCGCTTACGAGTTCCTGACCGGCCGCGACCGGATCACGCGGGTGGAGCTGCAGCGCAGCCCCACCAACATCATCCTCGCCGAGTACGGCTACAGCGAAGGACGTCTCGTCTCGGTGACACGGCCGACCGGAACCAGGACCTACGAGTACGTGCCTTCGGACGCTCCCGGCATCACCGCCGTTCGGGAGAACTCGGGATCGACGACGCTGGAGACGCACGAGTTCGACGAGTCACGCCGCCCGATCGAAAGCCGCACGGCCCACGACGCCTCCGGCTTCCGGTACGACGTTACCTGCAACGCCGGGGGGCCTCCTGGCGTGCTCCTCTTCGACCTCACCGCTCCCGAGACCGACGGCGGGAGCCCCAAGTCATGCACGAGCGACGCGCAGTGCTCGGGCGGCGCGGCGTGTCATATCGACGGCTACTGCTACTGGTACTCCTGCCTCGAGTACGACCCGGACCGAATGAACGCCGTCACTTCGATCACCGGCAACTGCGAGTGCTCGGGCACGGCCCAGTCGAGCTGGACGAGCGGGATGAGGCTGGCCTGGCGGACCGACCGGAACGGCGTCCGCACGACCTATGAGTACGACTCGAACGGCCTCGAGATCGCGAAGTGCGAGAACGACAGCGACACGACGGTGACGCGGGCCGACCCGAATTCCTGCCCCGCGGCCGGCCGCTGGGAGGGGACCTGGTACTCGGCCACCTGGCCGGGGAAGCCAATCGAGCGGCGGCGCAAGAGCACCCTCAGCCCGACCGGCAACGTCCAGGTCCTGTACACCTACGACTCCTATGGCCGGCTCGACCTCGAGACGCACAACGGCTTCACGAGGAGCGGGTCGGACACGATCGTCTCTTACAGCTACGTCACGAACTGGGACTACGACTCCCTCGGCCGGCTCACGAGGGTCGACGGGCCGATATCCGGCTCGAGCGACCGGGTCGAGTACACCTACTACTCCTCCGGAAACGGGGACAGCTCGTACATGCTCCAGCGGGTCCGGCGCTACACCTCCGCGTCCGCCTATCTGGACACGACCTACGCGGCGTATGACCCCTACGGTCGCGCGACGCAGGTCACCGGCCCGAACGGCACGACCACGACCTACACCTTCGACATGTACGGCCGGGTCCTGACGGAGACCGCCGCCGGACTGACCACGAGCTACTCCTACGACGACGGCGGCCGCCTCGCCCGCGCGGCAACGTCCTCCTTTACCGCTACGACGAGTGGGGCCGGCTGTCCCAGATCGCCAGGCGCGACAACCCCACCCTGACCGACGAGGACCGGGTGGAGATGACCTACGACGACGCCGGCCGGCTCCTCACCCGTTCGACGCTCCGGCAGGGCGAGGCGGCGTGGCTGCTCGTCAAGCAGGCCCACGACATCTCGGGACGGCTCTGGCGCGTGTACAACCCGACCGACCCGACGGACAGCACCTACCGCGAGCTGGGCTACGACAGCGTCGGCAACGTGGTGAGCGACCGGGACGAGAGCCAGAACCTGGTCCAGAGCCTCTACGACTCCTTCAGCCGGCTGACCGAAGTGCGCCGCCACCTCGACGGCTCCGGCTCGAACTACATGTCGACGACCTACGGCTACGGTCTGTTCGGCAGCGAGCCGACCTCTCTGACGGACGGCGAGGGCCACCAGACGACGTACGAGCGGGACGATCTCTTCCGGCTCACCAAGGTCGTCTCGCCGGACGCGGGGACGATCCGCTACGTCTACGACGAGGCCTCGCGGGTCGTCGATCGGTACGCGGCCGACGGGAAGCGCTCGCACTTCGTCTACGACGGGGCCGGCAGGCTCACCTGGGCCGACCACGACTACGGTTCGGCCTCGGCGTTCACCTCCGACATGAGGTTCACGTTCGACTCGGCGACCGGCTGTCCGACGGACAAGCCGCAGAGCTCGGCGGGGCGGCTCGCCCGGGCGGACGAGCAGCTCTTCGCGGACTCGTCGCTGGGCGACGGAGTCTACGACCGGATCGTCTGCTACTATTACGACTCGCTGGGAAGGCTGGTGCGGGAGACGACGCTCGGAGACGAGGGCGTGACGAGGCACACGGAGTACGAGTACGACTCGAACTCGAACCTGGTGCGCCTGCGCTACCCGATGATCACGAACGCGTACGCCCGCTGGGACTACGACCTCGGCTCGGGCGACAACGCCGACGCCGACGAGGCCTACCGGGTGGCGTCGGAGACGACCAAGGGCGTGACCTACATCTACGCGGCGAAGGCGAGCGAGCGCTACCCCTTCGGCCCGCTGCGGCGGATCTGGCACGGCAACTCGACCAGCACGCCACCGTCGGACCCTTCGCGCGAGGTGCTGCGGCGCCTTGACGGCACGGTCTCGACCCTGCGCTCCCGGCTGGGCGGCTCGAAGACCTTCGACGTCCTCGACCGGACGTACACGTACCAGCCGACGGCGCAGATCGCGTCCTTCGCCGACGCGCTCTCGGGCAACCCCGACCGCTACTACAAGTACGACGCGGCGCGCCGGCTGACCTGCGCGACGAAGATCTCGTACGGCACCTGCCCGGCGGAGACGAACCAGAACCTCCTCGCCAACGTCACCTACGACAACGCCGACAATCGCGAGACCTTCCGCGAGTACAGCGGCGTGAACGACAGCTACGTCTACACGGCCGCCACGGACAAGCTCGACCGGATCAACCACGCCTCCCAGACGACGGACTACACGAACGACGGGTCGGGCCGCCGGACGTACGACAACAACCTGACGCTGTCGGACGACTACCGGAACTACTACTACCGCGCTGACGGGCGGCTCAGGCTGGTCTCGGGCAGGCGGCCGAGCGTCAACCCCAGCTACCAGACCTACCAGCTCGCCTACGCCTACGACTGGAAGGGCCGCCGGATCTTCAAGAGCGACAAGAACCTGTCGACGGGCGTGACCCACCAGTGGTGGTTCTACTACGACGTCTCCGACCGCCTCATCGGCGTCCGCGAGATCCCGAACGCCGCGAGCCCGACGACCTACAACGTGCACGTGATCTACTACCTGGACGACGAGCGGGTGATGCGCTTCGTCCTCAAGTGGGTGAACGGCTCGTTCAGCCAGGAGCAGCGCGACCTCGTCCACGCCGACCACCTCGCGACGCCGATGGAGCTCGAGCGCTGGCCGACCTCCGGCTCCCCGTCGATCGTCTGGAGCGCGGACTACGATCCCTGGGGCTACGCCAGCGTCGCCGGCGGCTCCACCGCCGCCGTCGACCACCGCTTCCCCGGCCAGTGGTACGACGCCGAGACCGAGTCGCGAGTCTGGCAGAGCGGCGTCAACACGCTGCTCCGCGCCGGCCTCGCCCAGAACTGGACGCGCGAGTACGACGAGTGGACCGGCGCCTTCACATCCGTCGATGGACTGTTGACGGATCCCCAGTACGCGCCTCTGCATGAAAGCCCATTTGGATACCCCGAGCCCGTTGCGCTTATCGACCCGGGTGGGCAGGCGGGACGCGGGAGATGCGTGCTCGTGGAAGACCCGATCCCGCTAAGCCCCACCGCCGTCGACTACCGGTGCCAACTCCGCTGGTGCTGCCACTACGAGTGCCCTACGGTTCTCAGCTCGTGGCTCACGGATGCCGGCTACGAGGAGGCCGGGAGAATCACGAGGGGTGACCATTGGACGGTTGTGACCGGCCCGTCGTGCCCGTCGCCGGTGACCGACCCGGGCTTCCTTCGGCGAAGGGATTTTCGCATTTGCTTGCCACCGGCAGGGCTTTGAGCAGAAGCGCGCCAAGATCGTTACCCGTATGGCCTTCAGTGATGATGGCTGCGGTCGACGCCGGTGCTGCTAGCATCGAGTTGTCTCAAGGTGCGAAACGGTGTTGCGTGATCGTCACCTCGGCAACGGGTCGGCGTCACGTCCCCATTCTTGCCGATCCAGAAATATCGCAAGATGAGTTCAACTTAGTCGTGCGCCGAGAGGCTCCCCGGCGTGAGGACAGGTTCGATTGGTCGGGGCTCGAAGTTCAGGTCAGGCGAGCGTCAGCCGACGCTTGGACAGTGACCTGCCACGGTTCGCGGAAGGCAGATTTCCTTCCGGCCGATGGATTCCGGCTGGCCGATCGGCTTGGTTCTCGCCAGCTGCTCCTGGGTGGTCGAAGCCCTCAGACAGTCGATCTTGGATCCAGCTCGAGGTCAATCACGGCCATCGGGTTGGGATGGCAACCACTCGGCAGACCAACGCGAAGTCACGGTGGGAGGTGGGTGTTCGCTCTCTCCGGCCGAGGTTGGAGTGTCAGGGAATCCGACAACTTGGCAGTGGAATTCGCCGACGCGCGCTTGAGAGGGACGCTGTCGCCAGGGCTCGAGGACGACGACGTCGTGGGGCTCGCCTCGGCACGCCGGCTTCGTCTGCTGGCTCGGTGGCGGTCGCCCCCGTTCCCCTCGCGTGTTCGGGCGGGACAGTCGTCCGCTGAGCATCTGAGCGCGAATGGATGGCCAAGCATCAGGAGCGCGGACTCCTGCCGATACGCTCGGGCAACGGACACGCTCATGGTCGTGCAGGGGATCCTTGGCGGGCGCATTCGAGTGATGGCTGGACCTCGCACGCGTCCTCCCACGATCCTGATTCCAGAGGCAAGCTCGCCAGCGGTCTCGCTGGCCGCGGCTGCCGGCCGCGCCTCGGTTGAAATCCAGGGTAAGACCAGGGTCTTCGACACCGAGACCGGCAGGGAGGTCATCGCACTCGAGCTTCGGTCTGCCTCGCTGTCTCCTGACGGCACCTGGGCTGCCGGCCTGTCCGACAAAGGCGTATCGCTCGTCCGCCTTGATGACCTCCGTTCACTACGGTTGGTAATCTCGAGCGCGCCCGGCTCAACGGTCTCGACGCTATGGAACGAGCCAGTCTGGGCTCGGGATGCAAGCGCCTTCGCTGTCCCCGTCGGCAGCGAGGAGTCGCCCTGCGTGACCCACCTTGCCGTGGTCGACATCGATCGGTCGAACGTGACGTTTGTGCCTTCCTCGACGGAAGCGGCCATCGAATGAACGTCGGGCAGCGACGAGGCCGCGTAGTTCTCGGAGCTGAAACCCTCCTGTGCTGCGACACAGGCCGTCGTGTTGTGTCGCACGCTCTTCGCTCGGCAGGTTCTCAGGCTCGACCGCGATGGGATGAGGGTGATCTCTCGGACTCGGCCATCCGGTGAGGTGGTTGGGATGGAGGTCGGAACGCGAGAGTGAGGTTCATCTGTTCGCGACCCTCGACGCCGCGGCCGGGGCGATCGCCAACCTGGGACCGGTGGCCGTGCTCATGCACGCGGGCTTCGATCGGGCTCCGGGCGCCATTGGATCCGGCCCGCTGTTCGCCGCGACGGTCGCAACGACCCACGCCCCTCGGCTCGTCGTCAGCATCTTCAGTACTCGACAACGCTCGCGAAGAACCAGATCCCCAACACATGGTCGAGCTGGTTTCCGTCTAGCCAACTTGCGCCAGCGCCACACGCCCAATCCTCGGCACCGTCGCCGTTCAGATCCCCGACCTGCAAGACAGCGCGGGACCAGACAGCCCAATCGGCGGGAAACTGCTCCTGCAAGAGGACGGTCCCGTCGGAGCCCGAGAGGGCGCCGAGCTCCGACCGATGGATCAAGTCGCGGACACCGTCGCCGTCCAAGTCGTAGGTCGCGGTCGGGCACGATTGGTCTTCGGCGTTCCGGCTCCACGCCGTCTCGCCGGTGGTCGGGTCGATGGCCCAGAGGTCAACGGCAACCGGATTGTCCCAGTCCGGCTGGGACTCCAGGAAGGCAAGCTCGTCGGTGGAGTCGCCGTTCAGGTCGCCCACCCGCGCGCAGAAGTACCCGTCACCTGGCGGCTCGACCGTGCCGATCACGTCCAGCGAGACAGACGAGATCACCGAGGCGGTCCACTCGTCCTCTGCCAGGGGCTGGCCATCGACGATGACGACGGCACTGCTCCTCATGATCAGGTCGTCGAGGCCGTCACGGTCCATGTCGTCGATCGCGGAGGAGAGGCGTCCCGTCAGCTCGTTCGACCAGGAGCGCGATTGGATGACCGCGCCGTCGGAGCCCGAGAGGATCTCCAGAAACAGCTCGATGGAATCGGGAGACTCGATGGTGTACATCGCGAACACGTCGGGCGTACCGTCGCCGTCGCGGTCACCGGCGGCCTCGTCTAGGATCAAACCGGATGTGGCCTTCGACACTCGCCAGACCTCCGAGCCATCAGTGCCATCGATCGCGACGAGGCTCGCGACTCCGGGTTCCTCTCGTTCCGAAGCGACCAGGTCGACTCGCCCGTCGCCGTCGAGGTCACCCACGACCCTCGGGCGCGAGACTATGGCGACGGCGAAGTACGCGTCTTCGTTCGAGCCGCTCTTCGACCAGAGCAGCTCGCCGGTCGCGGTGGAGTACGCCTGGAGCGCGCCGCGGTTGCTCGCGATGTCATCCAGGTCGGGGCTGGTCGTGCGCTCGCAAGCCGCGATGTCGTCGATACCGTCGCCGTCGACGTCCGAGAGGCGGAGGAGGCAGTCGAACACATTCAGGGCGAGACCCGGCACGGGACTCCGGATCGAGAGATCCAGAAGTTGCATCGCGACCACTCGGCCCGGCACGCAGAGGCCGGAGTAGCACCTTGGCGGAGGACCGCCGAACGCGGATTCGCCGCACGGGATTCCGTCGTCGACAGGCTCGCCCACGCAGCCGGCGGCCGGGTCGCAACGTCCGATCTGGCAGCCATCCGACGCGCAGAGCAAGTCGTCGGCCACGTGTGCGCACGCGTCGTCGCCGTCGCAGACCTCGCGCGTGCACGAGACGCCGTCGTCCTTGCAGCATCCCGCGTCGAGCGGCGCCGCGTCGAGGGCGGCGTCCAGGCTGGCAGCATCGGGCGCCGACCCCGCATCGAACGGTGCCGCGTCCAGTGCCGCCCCAGAGGCGTCGAGCGGCGCCGCGTCTGGATGCGCGGCATCGGGCGGGGAGGAGGAGCTCGCACCGCAGGCGGCGAGGAGCAGCGGTACGAGACGCCTCACCGCGCCCCGTCCATGATGGCGAAGCCCACCATTCGCAGGGCTCGCTCGGGGTCGAGCAGCCTCGCGCCGGCGTCGTGGGTCCTGGGCAAGGCGTCGCACTCCGTACCGGCCGCGTCCTGCTCCGCCGCGCCCGCGCCCGCTTCGCCCTCGGGCTCCCAGGCGGCGCGCGCGATGGGATCGGGCTCGACCTCGAGGGCTGCCTCCTCGTCGCGCGCGTCCTGGGCCAGGGCAGTCGCAGGAACGAAGCACAATGCGGAGACGAGAATGATCGTCCTCATGCGCTCATCTCCATCGAGAGGTGTCCAGAGCGCGCTGGAAGATCGGCTCGAGCGCCGTCCATTGGGCCACCGGCGCCGTCGCGTCCAGGTGCACGACACGGCCCCGGTGCTCGGTCACGTACTGCTCCCTCACGGACCTCGACGACCCAGGCGGCGAAGCCGGCCAGCTCCTCGCGGTCCCGTACTCGCACACTGGACGCCTCCATCGCCCGGTATTGTACTGCGATGGCGCGAGCGAGTGGCGTCAAGACGCCGGTGCCGATGCCGAGCCGGCGCTCGAGCGACACCGAGAAGTGCCAGGCACTCGACGACGGCGCCGACGACAATGTCCCCCAGTCTTCACGGTTCGACGTGCTCGTCGCGCGGTCGCGACGGTGGGCTTGAAGGGAGTGGAGCCAGCGCGTCCTCTGGTCAGCACGAAGCGGCGAGCTGCCGTCGCCTGGCCGACCGGCTCCACCAACGCCAGCACGGTCTTGGGGATGTAGCGCGGCGTCCTTTTCTGGCTCACTCGAGATCGATCGTGATGCGGCAGTGGTCGCTCGGCCCCCACTAGTTGCAGGAATTGAGCGCTCGAACACGAAGGCGGTGATGGAGTTCGGCCGACGCGAAGACGAAGTCGAGCTGGCGGGTTGCGGTAGCGGGCTCCGACTGGCGAACTCGGAAGGTCGGTACGTTCTTGCTGTCGCTCGGCAACTCAGATGGCCAAGGGTCGGCCTGTATGCCGTTGGGATGCTGCGGGCCGGCGAACGGAAGGCCGATCGCGGCCATGCGGGAGAAGATCGACAGGTAGCGGTCCCTCCAGTACGGGCTTCCGTTTTCCCCGTGGCCCATGAGAATGTTCAAGTCGCCGGCCGCGATGATGCGATGGTCCCGCTGGCTCCCGACGAACACCGACAGATCGGAGACGAGTCGGTGCGCGGATGCGTCGGCGTAGATCCAGTGGCCCTCGCGTGGTCGTTCCCATGCAGCGTACAGCGACGCCACCGTCACGTGTTCACCGTTCGCGAACTCCACATCGGCCGCCGCGATTGACCCCTGGCGGCTGACCGCCAAGTCACGGTCGTCGGCCTCCGTCATGGGCCGGGATGTGATGGGAGTGAAGCGCGTTCGGGTGCCGAACTTCGCGACCGCTGCACAGAACGAACGACGCCCGCCAGCAGTGCACCACGACTCGCTCCCAGAAGGCGCGGTTTCGACGGCGACGTCGGGCGGCGGAGGAAGCGCCTCCTGTAGGAGCGCGATGTCCAGATCGACGTCCCGCACGAGTTCCCGCCACGCCTCGGCGGTGCGGCGAATGTTCCAGGAAACGAGTCGGAGCACGGCTCCGAGGATACACGACAGCGGTTACCGCGGAAGAGGTCCCTCGTGGCTCAGGAGGTCGGCGGCGACGGGCTCGGCGAGCACTTCGACGAGGTCGGCATCGACGCCGTCGACCTCGCACCGGCGCCGCACGAGCCGGCAGAGCTGGATGTAGTCGACGTGGTCGAGGTCGTGGGCGAGTCCGAGGGGCTGGACGAAGCGCACGCCGGGCGCGACGCCGGGACGGGCGCCGGCGGGATCACGAACGGCCGCCACGCCGAGGCGGAGCTCAGCACACCGGCGTACCTGCATCTGAGGTTGCGATGCAGGGGGCTGGAGCGTCCCGACCAGGAGGCGACCGGCGCACGCGCAGTTGGCGGTCATGTGTGGCCGCGGCGAAGCTGTCCTCGAGGCACGCCATCGCCTCGGGCACCTGCGCGCCGAGCCCCGCCTTCGGGCGCGAGGTGCAGTGCGGCCCCGGGCAGCACCGTGATCACCGCAGGCACGTGACGGAGCCGAGGCCGCGGCGAGGCTCGGCCCAGAAGCGGTACGGCGAGAACCAGAAGCCCGCCGATATCCCGGTCGAAGCCTGCCGCCACGAGCCGATGATGAAGCGCCAGTCCCGCAGGGAGCGCTGGTCGATGCTGCCGCCCAGCCACTCCCAGCCGGTCGAGTCCTGCAGGTAGTCGTCCTGCAGGCCGTCGTCGGTGATGACGTATCCAGCCCTCGCGCCCATCGCGACGAGCCACCGGCCGGCGTTCCGGAGGTTCTCGTGGGTGTGCTCGGCGCAGGGCTCGAGGATCACCTCGTCCGGTCGCACGGGGAGGAAACAGGAGAGGACGTGAAGCATGGCGAACGCTTCCACGAGGCGCGAGTGCGCCGGCCCTCCGGTCACGACCACGACGGGCGCCACGCCCGCCCGCAGCGCCGCGGCGGCGCGGGTCGCGCGATCCGCGATCGGTCCGAGCGCCTCCATGTCGCCGGGACGTCCGGGCCGGCACCGTCGGCCCGGCAGCCAGTCGGCGATCGTCGTCTCGCCCTGGGAGGCGGTTCCGTAGCCCGGGACGACGATCGCCGCGTAGGGGTACGTGGCGCCGCTTCGCCGGGCGCGCGCGATCGTCGCCCGGAGCGTCCTGGCGTTGTGGGCGAGCGCGGCAAGCCGCGCGGCTCGACCGAGGGAGCAGGCGAGGAGCGAGCCCGGTCGATCTCCCTCGAGCCGAGCAGCGAGGGAGATCATCGCCCCAAGACCGCGCGGGTCGGGGTAGCCGCAGCCCGGGGGCGTCGGGCCCGCCCGGACGGTCTCGCCGTGCTCGACGGGGGTGAAGCACGAGAGCGAGGGAGAGCTCTCCGGGTAGGAAACGTGCGAGAGCGCCGTCGAGTCGCGGTCGCCGACCGCCTCGGGCCAGTCGTCGCAGAGCGCCCGTGGCGAGGGATCCGGTCCGCGGCCCGCGAGGAGGCCGAACCGCGCGTCGCTCGCCGGGCCCGCGGGCACGGGAGTGCGAATGCCCACGCCGCAGCCGGCCAGGAGGAGCGCTGCGACGCAGAAGCGCATGAGCCGGGGATCAGACTCCCGTAAGCTCGCGCCGGACGATTGCCGCGCCAGCCACCAGGGACCGCAGCTTCCCGACGGCGCAGGGCCGCGGGAGCTGCTTCATTCCGCAGTCGGTCGTCAGCGTGACGCGCTCGGGCGAGATGTACCGGAGCACCTGCCGGACTCGCTCGGCGACCTGCTCGGGCGGCTCGATCTCGAGCGAGCGGACGTCGATCACCCCGACCGCGACCTTCTTGTCCCGCGGCAGGTCGGCGAGGAGCGCGGCGTCGCGCATTCCGCGGCAGGCGAAGTCCAGGACGAACTGGTCCACGTCCGCCTCGTAGTAGCGGGGCAGGACTCCCTCGTAGCCGGCCGCGGTCATCCCCTGCAGGCGGTTGCCCCAGGCGTTTCCCAGGCAGAAGTGCCACGAGCGTTCGGCGTCGACGCCGGCAAGCACGCGATCCACGACCTTGCGGACCCACTCGAAGTCGCGGTCGCCCGAGAGCGTCGGGATCCACGCGCCGAGGTCCTCGAGCTGGACGTAGCGGCAGCCTGCCCTGACGAGGTCCGCGACCTCGGCGGCGAAGACCTCGGCGAGCGCGAAGGACAGCTCGTACCGATCCTTGATTGGCCCGCCGACGAAGTGGGCGAGCGTCGAGAGCTGCACCGGCCCCGCGCCCACGCAGGCCTTGATCGGGCGGCTCGTGTGGCGCTGCGCGAGGTCGTAGAGGGCGGCGAGCCGGATCGGCCCGCGAGTCACCGGACCGACGAGGGCCACGCCACCCGCCTCGTCGAGGGCCCAGACGTCCCGGCCCTTGGCGCGGCTCCTTGCGGGGTGCGGCAGCTTCTCGGGCGAAAAACCCCCGGTCCGCTCGAGCCAGTACCAGAGGAACGAGCCGATCCCCATCTGGTAGTCGTCGAACCACATCTGGCCGTCGGTCAGGATGTCCAGCCCCGCGTCCTCCTGATCGGCGATGACGACGCGCACCGCGTCCTCGAAGGCCTCGGCGCGGTGGACGACCTTGAAGACCTCGAGGACGTCCTTCCCCTCGAGCTGGTCCTCGAACCAGGCGGGACGCGGGTACGAGCCGACCATCGTCGTGGGCAGGAGCGCGGTCGTCATGACGGCAGCCCCGGCGCCGGGAAGCTCCGCGTGAGCTCCCGAACCTCGGACAGTACGCGAGATCCCACCTCCGCATCTGCCGGGGCGCGGATGACGCGGTCGATCCAGTCGGCGATCTTCGCCATGTGGGGCTCGGTCAGGCCGCGAGACGTGACGGCGGGCGTCCCGAGGCGGATGCCCGACGGATCGAACGGCTTGCGCGGGTCGTACGGCACCGAGTTGCAGTTGCAGACGATCCCAGCGCGGTCGAGGGCCTGCGAGGCGGCGCGGCCCGGCACTCCCTGCTGCGTGAGGTCGACGAGCAAGAGGTGATTGTCCGTGCCGCCCGAGACCAGCCGGTAGCCCTTGGCGACGAGCGCCTCGGCGAGCGCTCGGGCGTTCTTCACGATCTGCTGCGCGTAGACCTTGAACTCGGGGCGTGCGGCCTCCGCGAGGGCGACCGCGATGGCCGCCGTCGTGTGGTCGTGAGGTCCGCCCTGCAGCCCCGGGAAGACCGCGCGATCGATCGCCTTGGCGTGCGCCTCGCGGCAGAGGATCATCCCGCCGCGCGGACCGCGCAGCGTCTTGTGGGTGGTCGTCGTGACGACGTCCGCGTGCGGGATCGGGGAGGGGTGCGCTCCGCCCGCGATGAGCCCCGCGATGTGCGCGATGTCCGCGCAGAACACGGCCCCGACCTCGCGCGCGATCTCGGCGAAGGCCGCGAAGTCGATGATCCGCGGATAAGCCGTGGCGCCAGCCCAGATGATCCTGGGCCGATGCTCGCGGGCGAGCGAGCGGACCTCGTCGTAGTCGATGAGGTGGGTGTCCCGCCGCACGCTGTACTGGACCGACTTCCAGAACGTCCCCGTGATCGACACGCCGTGCCCGTGGGTGAGGTGACCGCCGTGGGGCAGCCCCATGCCCATGATGGGCTCGCCGGGCTTCGCGAAGGCCAGGTACACGGCGAGGTTGGCGGGGGATCCGGAGTACGGCTGGACGTTCGCGTGGTCCGCGCCGAAGAGCGCCTTCGCGCGCGCGATCGCCAGCTCCTCGACCTGGTCGATGATCTGCTGGCCCTCGTAGTAGCGCTTGCGCGGGTAGCCCTCCGAGTACTTGTTCGTCAGGACCGAGCCCGTCGCCTCCCGGACGGCGTGGGAGACGTAGTTCTCGGAGGCAATGAGGCGGATCTTCTCCGCCTGTCGCGCCTCCTCCTGCTCGATGAGGTCCGCGATCTGAGGGTCGGTCTCGGAGAGCGTCGGCATGGGCCGAATCCTCGCCTCGGGACCTCCGTGCGTAAAGACCATTGTGCTAGAAGCCCGATCGTGCTCGAGCTGAGGCCGACCCGGGGGGAGCTGGCGAGGATGGGGGCCTCGGGCAGGGTGGTCCCGATCATCGGCGAGATCCTGGCCGACCAGCTCACGCCCGTGGCGGCATTCGCGTCCGTCGCGAAGGGCCGCCACGCGTACCTCCTGGAGAGCGTGGAAGGCGGCGAGAAGTGGGGACGCTACAGCTTCATCGGCGTCGACCCCGACGTGGTGTTCCGCGCCCGTGGATCCAGGGTCGAGCTCGAGCGCCTGGAAGGCACGACCGTGCTCGAGGCCGATCCCCTGCGCGCGCTCGAGGAGATCCTCCTCGAGCACCGGCCGGTCGAGGCTGCACTGCCGGCCGGGCTCCCGCGTTTCTGGGGCGGAGCGGTCGGCTACCTCGGCTACGACCTGGTGCGTGGGATCGAGCACATCGGGACGAAGAACCCCGAAACGAGCGAGCACGACGCGGTCCTGGCGATCGGCGGGACATTGCTCGTGTTCGACGGCCTGCGCCAGACCGTGCAGGTCATCGTTCCGGCGCGTGTCGGCGCGGATTCGGACGCCGCGTGGGACCGCGCCGCGGCTCGCATCGAAGAGGTCGCGGGGCGGCTGAACGAGCCCCCCCGCCTCCGATCGCTTACCCCGCCCTCCGGTCCCGGGCTCCAGCCGGAGCTCGGCGACGCCAGCATGGACGAGCGAGGATTTCGCGAGGCCGTTGGCCGCGCCCGAGAGTACATCCGTGCGGGAGACATCATCCAGGTGGTCCTGTCCCGGCGCTTCACCGCGGCACGGTGCGGGACCGATCCGCTCGACGTCTACCGGATGATGAGGGTCATCAACCCGTCGCCCTACATGTTCTTCCTCCGCTTTCCGGAGCGATCGGTCGTCGGCGCCTCGCCGGAGGTCATGGTGCGGCGGACCGGTGGGGAGGTGGAGCTCAGGCCGATCGCCGGCACCCGCCGTCGCGGCGCTACCCCCGAGGACGACGCGCGCATGGCCGCCGAGCTCCTCGCCGACCCCAAGGAGCGAGCCGAGCACGTGATGCTCCTCGACCTCGGCAGAAACGACCTCGGCAGGCTCTCGGTGCCCGGTGGGGTCGAGGTCACGGAGCGGATGGTGATCGAGCGCTACTCGCACGTCATGCACCTCGTCTCGAACGTCGTCGGCCACGTCCGGCCTGGCGTCGGCCCGTTCGACGTGATCCGCGCGACGCTCCCCGCGGGCACGCTGAGCGGCGCGCCCAAGGTCAGGGCGATGCAGATCATCGAGGAGCTCGAGCCCTGCCGGCGTGGCATCTACGGAGGAGCCGTGGGCTACGTCGGCTTCGACGGCAACCTCGACCTCGCCATCGCAATCCGCACGATCGTCGCGGAGGCCGACGAGCTCGTCGTGCAAGCCGGCGCCGGTATCGTCTGGGACTCCGATCCCGAGCGCGAGCTGGCCGAGGTGGCGTCGAAGGCACGCGCCCCGTTCGCCGCGATCGCGGCGGCTAGGGGGTAGGACCGATCACGGCGCGTGGCGGGAGCGGTGGACGCGTCCCGGCAGCACACGGAAGCGGCGCCGGGCACCGATGCGGTAGGTCTCGAAGTCGTCGTTGTCGACCGTGAGCACCGTGGTGATTGCCTCGCGGTGCGCGACGTGGACGAGCGTCGCGTCGGCGAAGTCCATCGGCCTGTCGTGATACCGCGCCATCAAGGCGTCGATGGTCGCGAGGTCCACGTCGCCGATGGTCGCCAACGTCAAGGCACCGGAGCGAACGAAGCTCCAGGCCGCGGCGACGTCGTGCCTGCGATCGCCCACCAGATGAAACAGCTCGGTCAGGACCGCCCCGGTCGTCAGCAGTGGAAGCCGCAGGCCCGAGAAAGCCGCGACGCAGGGCTCGTGCCACCGGTCATCGCCATCCAGCAGAGCCAGGATCGCCCCCGTGTCGATGAGACACGTGGCGTCAGCGTGCACGGCGGCGCCTCAACCTGTCGCGGACGAGATCTCGCGCTCGCTCGGACCTGCGTGCCTTGCCGCCCCGAATTCTGCCGAAGGCCAGTGCCGCCGCTTCGCGAACTCGCTCCTGCTCCTCCTCTTCACCCCGGGCGGCGGTGCGTTGTTCCTCGAGCCATCGGCCGGCGATCTCGTCCAGGATGGCGGCGAGCGGTACCCCCTTGCGGCGCGCGGCGGCCTCGAGCTCTGCGCGCGTCTGCAGGCGAATCCGCCACGAGTACACCTCGTTCTTCTGCATGCACCACATGGTGGTGCATGTTCGCGGTCATGTCAAACGGGTGCAGAGCCCCAAGCCCGACCACTGCCCGGGCGAGACGCCGGTTGACAGGGATCCTCGCCCGCCTATAGTAGCGCCCTCGTTTCTCATTTTTGCGAGGATTCACGTGGGCGGCCGATTCGCGATCGCAGTCAAAGACCTCGCCGTCGGCGGCAGCGATTTCGTGTTTTCGCTGACCGTCGACTGGCTGCGGGAGGCCCTCGAGGGCTGCGAGATCGAGCCTGGCGGAGCCGACGGATCGATGAAGGTGCGAGCCACGCCATCGGGCAGCGACGTCCTCATCCAGTGCGCCCTGAAGGTGCCGCTCCGGGCGACCTGCGTGCGCTGCCTCGAGCCCGCGAAGGTGGACGTCGACTCCTCCTTCGCGGTCCTGATGACACCGTGCTTGGCGGAGTCGCCGGCCGATGACGACGCGGACCGGGAGACCTTCGAGGGCGACGAGATCCTCCTCGACGGGCTCGCGCGCGAGCACATCCTCCTCGAGGTCCCCATGAGCCCTCTCTGCTCGGAGGGCTGCGCCGGCGCCGCCCTGGGCGCGCAGCCCAAGGCGCGGATCGATCCGCGCCTGGCCCCGCTCGCGGACCTCGTGATCCCCGAGGGTGCCAAGTCGAAGAAGGCCTGACCAACTCTCGTTCAACACCGCGCGGTCGAGCGCGAAGGTAAAAGGAGTCGCCCGATGGCAGTCCCGAAGCGAAGAACCTCCCGAGGGAAGAGGAAGTCCCGCCGGGCAAACCACGACCGGATAACCGCCCCGACGGTGGTGGCCTGCCCGCAGTGCGGCGAGCCCATGCGGCCGCACCGCGTCTGCGCGAAGTGCGGCACCTACAAGGGCCGAGAGGTCCTGCGGACCGAGCAGGAAGGAGCCGAGGAGTAAGCAGGTTGTGGTCGTCCGCGTTGCAGTCGATGCGATGGGCGGGGATCTCGGCCCCGCGGCCGCTGTAGAGGGAGCGGTCCAGGCCGCCCGCGAGCTGGCGATCCCCGTCGTGATCGTGGGCGACGAGCCGCAGATCCGCGCCTGTCTCGAGAAGACGGAGGGACCGAAGGCCCCGGTCGACGTGTGTCACGCGCCGACCGTCGTCGAGATGACCGACGCCCCGGGCAAGGTGCTGAGGCAGAAGCGCGACTCGTCGATGGCCGTCGCCATGGGCCTGATGAAGCGGGGGGAGGCCTCCGCCCTGGTCAGCCCAGGCAACACCGGCGCGGTGATGGCCTTCGGGCTGAACATCCTCAAGCGGCTGCCTGGAGTCGAGCGACCGGCGATCGCGGCGGTCGTGCCGACCGTGAAGGGCGAGGCGGTGATGCTCGACATGGGCGCGAACGTCGACTGCAAGCCCTCCTACCTCGCGCAGTTCGCCCTGATGGGCGAGGCCTACGCCCGGATGGTCCAGGGCAAGACGCGGCCCAAGGTGGCGCTCCTCTCGAACGGCTCCGAGGTCGGCAAGGGCAATCAGCTCACACGGGACGCGGCCCGGCTGCTCCGCGGGATCGACATCGACTTCGCGGGGCCGATCGAGGGTCGCGACCTGTTTCGCGGGGCGGTGGACGTCGTCGTCCAGGATGGTTTCGTCGGGAACGTCGTCCTGAAGACCTTCGAGGGCGCCGTGGACGCGATCCGGACCTTCCTGCGCATGGAGATCGAGCGCAGCGTCGTGTCGAAGGCGGCGGCGGTCGCGCTCAAGCCGGCCTTCGATCGCTTCAAGAAGAGGCTCGACTACTCCGAGTACGGCGGCGCCCCGCTCCTGGGCCTCAAGGGCGTGTGCATCGTGTGCCACGGCGCCTCGCCGCCCAAGGCGTTCAAGAACGCCATCAGAGTGGCCTCGCGATTCGCCTCGACGGGGCTGAACGACGCGCTCACGACCCAGATCCGGAAGAACGCCCACGTCGTGGCGGAGGGCAGGCGAACCCTCGCCGCCGAGCGCCGAGCGAACGGGAAGCCGGAAGCGTGATGGCGCGATGATCAGAACGGACCTCGCCTTCGTGTTCCCCGGCCAGGCCTCCCAGGTCGTCGGCATGGGCAGGAGCGTGGCCGCCGAGTTCCCGCGAGCGCGAGCGGCGCTCGACGAGATGGACGAGGCGCTGGGGGAGAAGCTGTCGGCGGTCTCGTTCGAGGGTCCGATCGAGGAGCTCACCCTGACCGCGAACGCACAACCCGCGATCCTCGCGACGAGCGTCGCGGTCGCGAGAGCCATCGAGAGCGTGACCGACGTCCGGCCGGCTTTCGTCGCGGGCCACAGCCTCGGCGAGTACTCGGCGCTCGTCGCCGCGAGGTCCCTCGACCTCGCATCGGCAGTGCGGCTGACGCGCCAGCGCGGTCGGTACATGCAGGAGGCGGTGCCCGCCGGGGTGGGGGCCATGGCGGCGGTGATGGGCCTGGACCGCGCGACCCTCGAAGGTTTGTGTGCCAAGGCGGCCGAGGGCGAGGTAGTGTCGCCGGCGAACTTCAATGCGCCGGGGCAGATCGTGATCGCGGGCCACAAGGGCGCCGTCGAAAGAGTCGGAGCGGCAGTGGCCGCCGCCGGAGGGAAGGCCGTTCCGCTCAAGGTGAGCGCACCCTTCCACTGCGCCCTGATGAGGCCCGCGGCCGAGCGCCTGGCCGAGGACCTCGAGCGAGCCGAGATCCTCGCGCCCGAGGTGCCGGTGATCACGAACGTCGGAGCCGAGCCCGTCACGGACCCTGCCGCCATTCGCGAGCTCCTCTACGGACAGGTCTGTAGCCCCGTGCGCTGGGAGGACTGCGTCCGGCAGCTCGCCGCCCTCGGGGTGAAGATCGTCGTCGAGGTCGGTCCAGGCAAGGTGCTGCAGGGGCTGATCAAGAGGATCGACAAGTCGCTGAGGACCCTCGGCGTGTCGGACGCCGACGAGGTCCGCAAGCTCGCCTCGGAGGGGATCTAGATGTTGCCAAGCCGGAGATGCCTCGAGCCGACCAGCACGTTGGTCGCCGGCTTGGCGACATGCAAGGAGGGGCGCCTGACCGGCGCCGGTATCTAGAACATGTTGCCAAGCCGGAGATGCCTCGAGCTGACCAGCACGCCGGTCGCCGGCTTGGCGACATGCAAGGAGGGGCGCCTGACGAACTCGTCGCGCGCCGGTATCTAGAACATGTTTGGACTGGATGGCAGGGTCGCGGTGGTGACGGGAGGATCGCGGGGTATCGGGCGGGCAGTGGCGCAGGCGCTGGCCCGCCAGGGGGCGCAGGTCGTCATCAACTACGCCGCGAGCGAGGCGGCCGCGGGCGAGGTGGCGGCGGCGATCCAGTCCGCTGGAGGACGGGCCGATCTCGCTCGCTTCGACGTCGCGGACGAGGCCGCCGTCGAGAAGGCTTTCCGCGAGATCCGCGATCGCTACGGCCGAACGGACATCCTCGTGAACAACGCCGGCGTCGCCGTCGACGGGTTGCTCCTCCGCGTCCGCGAGCCCGACCTGGAGCGGATGCTCTCGGTCAACGTCAAGGGCGCGATCTGGTGCGCGCGAGCCGCGACGCGGACCATGATGCGCGCGCGGTGGGGCCGGATCATCACGATGAGCTCTGTGGTCGGGGAGATGGGCAACGTCGGGCAGGTCGCCTATTCCGCGGCGAAGGCCGCGCTGGTGGGGATGACGAAGTCTCTGGCGCGCGAGTACGCGTCGCGGTCGATCACGGTCAACGCCGTCGCGCCGGGCTTCATCGAGACGGACATGACGTCGAGCGTGCCCGCCGAGCGGAAGGACGAGCTCATGCGCGTGACGCCGCTCGGTCGCTTCGGGACGCCCGATGACGTCGCCGCGGCGGTCGCTTTTCTGGCATCGGAGGAGGCGGGCTTCATCACGGGAGAGGTGCTGAGGGTCAACGGAGGTCTTCACATGTGAGGGGCTCGGCCCCCTTGCATTGGAAAGTCGGCTGGAGGAGCCATGACGAAGGAAGAGATCACCAAGAAGGTTACCGAGATCATCACGCAGCAGCTCGATGTCGACTCGGCGGACATCAAGCCGACCGTCGGCTTCATCGACGACCTGGGAGCCGACTCGCTCGCGATCGTGGAGCTCGTCCTTGCCCTCGAGGAGGCCTTCGAGATCGACATCCCGGACGAGGACACCGAGAAGCTCAGGACGGTCGGGGACGCCATCGACTACATCGCAGCGCACACGAGCAAGTAGGCGGCTTGCAAAGGCGAGTCGTCATCACCGGCGTGGGCCTGGTCACGCCCTGCGGCATCGGGACCGCCGAGACGTGGGACGCGATCACCAACGGCCGCCCGGGGATCGCAACCATCACTCAGTTCGACGCCTCGGCGCTCCCGACCACGTTCGCGGGCGAGGTGAAGGGCTTCGATCCGGCGCGCTGGATCGAGAAGCGCCACGTCCGCGAGATGGATCGGTTCATCCACTTCGCGGTGGCGGCGGCTCAGATGGCCGTGGACGACGCGGGGCTGTCGTTCCGCGGGGAGCTTGGCGAGCGGGCCGGAACGATCCTCGGCGTCGGCCTCGGAGGCCTCGGCACGATCGAGTCGACCGCGCAGTCGTACAAGGTCCGGGGCGTTCGCAAGATCAGCCCGTACTTCATCCCGATGCTGATCGCGAACCTCGCCCCCGGTCAGATCTCGATGCGGTTCGGGCTGAAGGGCCCGAACATCGCGACGGTCAGCGCCTGCGCGTCCGGCGCTCACGCGATAGGGGACTCGGCGCGCTGGATCCGGCTCGACGAAGCGGACGTGATGATCACCGGGGGAACCGAGTCCACGATCACGCCGCTGGGCGTCGGCGGCTTCAGCGCGCTCCGGGCCCTGTCGACGCGCAACTCGGACCCGCAGGGGGCGAGCCGGCCGTTCGACCGAGGGCGCGACGGCTTCGTGATCGCGGAGGGCGCCGGCATCCTGGTGCTCGAGGAGCTCGAGCGCGCGAAAGGACGGGGCGCCACCATCTACGCGGAGCTCGCGGGATACGGCGCCACGGCCGACGCGTACCACCTGACCCAACCCTCGCCCGACGGCGAAGGGGCGCAGGCGGCCATGCGCAAGGCGCTCGCGAGCGCTCGACTCGACCCCGAGCGCATCGGCTACATCAACGCTCACGGCACGGCGACGCCGACGGGTGACGTGGTGGAGACCGTCGCGATCAAGCACGTCTTCGGGGACCACGCGAGGCGATTGGCGGTCTCGTCCACCAAGTCCATGCACGGCCACGCGCTCGGAGCAGCGGGCGGGATCGAGGCCGCGCTCTCGGCGCTCGCCATCCGGCACGGCGTCCTGCCGCCGACGATCAACCTCACGGATCCCGATCCCGAGTGCGACCTCGACTACGTGCCGAACCAGGCCCGCGAGGTCCGCGTCGACGCGGCGCTGTCCAACTCGTTCGGCTTCGGCGGCACGAACGCAGCGCTCGTGATCGCCCGGTACAAGGGGGATTGAGGCCTTGTGAAGTGCCCGACCTGCAGCCACCCGGACAGCAAGGTCATCGACAGTCGGCTGTCGAAGGACGGCGCCGTGACGCGGCGCCGGCGGGAGTGCCCGAGCTGCGGGAGGCGCTTCACGACCCGGGAGTACGTCGAGGAGTCGCTCCCGGTGGTCGTGAAGAAGGACGGGAGGCGGGAGGAGTTCGACCGCGCCAAGATCATCCTCGGGCTGAAGAAGGCCTGCGAGAAGCGGCCCGTCTCGGCGGAGGCGATCGAGTCGATCGCGGCCGAGATAGAGCGCGACCTCGCGGACGGAGGCGACCGTGAGGTGGGGTCCACCGCCATCGGCGAGAAGGTGATGGACCGGCTGCGCTGGATCGACGACGTCGCCTACGTCCGCTTCGCCAGCGTGTATCGCCAGTTCCGGGACGTCCGCGAGTTCATCGACGAGCTGCAGGACCTGCAGAGGACGAAGTCCGACCGCCACGAGCCGGAATGAAACGGCTCGGACAGATCGACCCACGCTTGATGCGAGTCGCGCTCGCCGCCGCGCGACGACACCGCCCCAGCCCGAACCCCCGAGTCGGGGCGGTCGTGGCGAAGCGGGGCGAGGTCATCGCGGTCGGGGCGCACCGGCGAGCCGGCGAGGACCACGCCGAGGTGGTCGCGCTCGAGCGCGCCGGCGGCGCGGCGCGAGGAGCGGACCTGTACGTCACGCTCGAGCCGTGCAACCACTGGGGCCTCACGGCGCCCTGCACGGACGCGATCGTGGCGGCCGGCGTCGAGCGTGTCGTGATCGGCTGCAGGGATCCGAACCCCAACGTTCGAGGGGGTGGCGCGACACACCTGCGCAAGGCCGGCATCGAGGTCGTCGAGTCGGTCTGCGAGGCCGAAGCCGCCGAGCTCGTCGAGGACTTCACGAAGGCCGTTCGCGATCGTCTCCCGCTGGTGACGCTCAAGCTCGCCGAGACGCTCGACGGACGGATCGCGACCCGGACCGGCGACGCGCGCTGGATCACCGGTCCCGAGGCTCGCCGCGAGGCCCACCGGCTCCGCGCGGCGCACGACGCCATCCTCGTCGGCGTGGGCACCGTGCTCGCGGACGATCCGGCGCTGACCACGCGGCTCGTCAGCGGCCCGAGCCCCGTCAGGGTCGTCGTCGACTCGCGCCTGAGGACGCCGCTCGATGCGGCGGTCCTCAGGGGCGGGGCGACGATCGCGTATTCCAGCGCTCCTTCCACGAGGGTGAAGAGGCTCGAGGCCGCGGGCATGCGGCTGATTCGATGCCCCGGCCGCTCGGGCCGGGTCGACCTGCGCCTGGCTCTCTCGAAGCTCGCGCTGTCGGGCGTCCTCTCGGTGCTGGTCGAGGGAGGAGGCGAGATCGCGGGGTCGATGCTCGACGCGGGCCTGGTGGACCGCGTGGTCGTCTTCGTCTCGCCGAGGATCGTGGGCGGCGCCGACGCGGTTGCCGCCGTCGCGGGACGCGGCGTCGCCCGCCTGGCCGACGCGCATCGACTAGCCGGTGTCCGCATCAGGCGGCTCGGCGACGACCTCATGGTGGCCGGGAGGTTCAACAGTCCGGGACCAGGTCCGCACCGCCGAAGAACTCCTGGGCGAGGAGCGACCAGACGCGGCGGTTCGGATCCGGCCCGCACTTGAACGGCCCTGCGACACGGCGCCCGTTCAGGGCCGTCCGCTGCTCCCGGTAGTAGCGCAGGGCGAGCTCGGCGCCGTACTCGTGGAAGCCCTCGCCGTTGTCGGGCTGGAACGCGTAGTAGGTCCCGCCGCGGACCGTCGTCTGGCTCGGAGCCCACGGCGCGAGGCAAGCGCGGTTCGTCCCGCACCGCGCCACGATCTCGTCGAACGGCCGGGCCAGGTTCGACCTCGTCCAGTCGCCGTGGGCCTGATCGTTCAGGTGAAACAGCTCGTGGAAGAGCGTCTCGCGCACCTTGTCGGCCGAGCGGTGGAGCGAGCCGGAAACGTTGTAAGCCACCGTCCAGTCGCTCGCGTAGGCGGAAGGAGTGGTCCTTCCCACCGACCGGAAGAAGCGAAAGGCGAGGGCGCGCCACCGATAGGAGAGGGGACGGGGCGCGCGGGCCGCGAGGCCCTCGAAGAACTCGGAGAAGTCGTCCATGGCGGCCGCGACCCACTCGAGGTGCCGCGCGTGGCGGGCGACGGGAAGCTCCGGGACGATCTGGATCGTTCCCCGGAAGCCGCCTTCCATGACCCACTC
This sequence comes from Deltaproteobacteria bacterium, assembly GCA_016190375.1. Classification (GTDB taxonomy): domain Bacteria; phylum Myxococcota_A; class Polyangia; order JACPQR01; family JACPQR01; genus JACPQR01. The sequence goes on along the minus strand of JACPQR010000226.1, from coordinate 23,102 downwards.
GCGCTCGACGCCGGCCACGTGGCCGCCCCGCTCCAGCATGCCGAGGGCCCGATCCGCATCGCCGGGCGACCCCTCGAACCGCGCCCGCACCAGGCATCTCGCCCTCTCGTCGGCGGGGCCTCCGGGGCAGGCCGAGGCGACCGTGGCCGGCAGCCCCTCGGGGAACAGGGTCGAGATCGCCTCGGCGAGGCCGAGCGAGGGTGAATGGGCGGGCGGATCGGCCGCGGCGAGCGGGGGCGGATCGGAGACCATCGGCTGCCCGGTCGCTTCGGTCGGCGTTCGAGGGCGCGGCGCCGTCGCTACCGGACGCGCGATGGGGGTGGTGCTCCCCGTCGATCGGGTCGCGGCGGGAGGAGCCGCCGGACCGCAAGCGAAGAGCAGTAGGAGGCGAAGACACCCGTACCTCGCCGAGCTCATTCGTTCGGGCAGCCCGGCGCGTCGAAGCGTACGGTCGCCTCGGTCTCGCCGATTCCCTCGGCCGTCACGTGCAGGCGCGTCACGATCGGCTCGCCCTCATCGCAGAGCATCTGATCGAACGGGAACACGCCGAAGACGGTCAGCGATACCCCGCAGTGCATCCGCAGCCGGTTGGTCGCGGTGTCGCCTCTGCGGTCCGCCACGGACAGGGTCGACGACAGGGCCACGCACTCGAGCGACCCGGCGCCGCCGATGTGGACACGATAGGGGATCATCGCGCTGCCCTGCGGTCCCACGACCAGCTCGACGGCCTCCTCCTCCGAGAAAGGACGGAACGGCTCGGTCACCGACTCGGGACCGATCTCGAGCGTGCCACCTTCGATCTCGCCGTCGAAGGGATCGAGGCAGAACTCGGCGAGTGGCGGCGGGGCCCAGCATCCGTCCGTCGGGCATTCGTAGGTCGGCTCCCACGCGTCCTCGACGCACCGATACGTCCAGCTCGTGTCCGGCTCCTCGCCGGTGTACCGGCACTCCAGCGATCCCTCGCAGGGGCCGCCGGGCTGCGGGTGCTCCTGGGGGCAGTAGCGGTCAGGCTCTGCGCATCCTTCGGCCGAGCCCCACCCTCCGTCACCGTCGCCGGCACCCGCATCGCCGCCCCGCGGGTCGCCGCCGCCGGCCTCCGAGCAGCCAGCCGCCACCGCCATCAACGCCAGGATCCGCCGCAGCATCCCCACGGGGAGGAAGGATACAGCGCCCGGGGCACTCCATGCACGGCTGCTGTCATTGAGCGCGGGTGCTGCTTCGCCCCCCCCCGCGGGCCCCCCCGCCTCTGCGGCGGCTGCGTCGCACCCCCGTGCGCGCCTTTGCCGGCTCACGACGGCAGCCCACGGAGCCGAAAAAAACAACAGGAAGACGGGAAGGCGGGAAGGACAGGCTCGAACGGAACCAGTGATCGAGGCGAGCGTCGAACGCCAGTCACGTGCCGGCCGTTCAAGGTGCTCGAATCGAGCCCCTCGCGTCGAGCCCATGGAGGGCCTCGAAGCCGATCTCGCCCCATGGCATCTGCCTTCTCCCGACAGAGAAAGGTCTTCCCGCCTTCCCGCCTTCCTGTTGCTCCGATCCGGAAAGGGCCAAGCCCGTGGTTGCGAGGGCACAGACGGGGCGGTATGGTGCCCGCGAAAGACTCAGACCATGTTCACCGGGCTCGTGCAGGCAATCGGACGGATCCGGTCGCTCCGACGCGGCGAGAGCGGCGCCGAGATCGCGATCGAGACGCCATTCGACGGGCTTTCGATCGGCGAGAGCGTCGCCGTCGAGGGTGTCTGCCTGACCGTCATCGGCATCGCGGGGCGTTCCTTTCGCACGCAGGCGACGGTGGAGACGCTCGAACGCACGACGCTCGGGCGGCTCGCGGTCGGCTCGGGCGTGAATCTCGAGCGCGCGCTCTCGCTCTCCGACAGGCTCGGCGGTCACATCGTCACCGGTCACGTCGATGGTGTCGGGAAGATCAAGGCGAGCGAGCCCGTCGGCGACGACGCCGTCCGCTTGACGTTCGGTTTCCCTTCCGAGCTCGCGGTCTTCTTCGCCCGAAAGGGATCGGTGGCGGTCGACGGAATCAGCCTCACGGTCAACGGCGTCGGTCCGGCCCACTTCGACGTCGTCCTGATCCCCCACACCCAGATGGTGACGACGCTCGGGGGCAAGCATCCCGGGGACCAGGTCAACCTGGAGGTCGACGTCGTCGCCCGCTACGTGCTGAGATCGCTCGAGCTCCGGCCGGGCGTCCAGAGCGGCGTGACCATGGAGCTCCTGGAGCGTGGAGGATACGAGTGACCTCGAAGAAGCACGCGAGCCTCATCATCCAGCGCGTCGAACGCGCGATCGAGGAGGTCCGGAGCGGCCGCATGGTGATCCTCGTCGACGACGAGGAACGCGAGAACGAGGGTGACCTCGTGATGGCCGCGAGCCTCGTGACGCCCGAGGCCATCAACTTCATGGCGCGAGAGGCGCGCGGCCTCATCTGTCTGACGCTGACCGAGGAGCGGGCGGCCCGCCTGGACCTGCCCATGATGGTCCGTGACAATCAGGCGACCCTCGGGACCGCGTTCACGGTGTCGATCGAGGCCAGGCGTGGCGTCACGACGGGGATCAGCGCCCGCGATCGTGCGACGACGGTACGAACGGCCGTCGCCGCCGATGCGCGAGCCGAGGACCTCGTCCGGCCCGGGCACGTTTTCCCGCTCATCGCCCGGCGCGGCGGCGTCCTGCAGCGAACCGGCCAGACCGAGGGCTCGGTCGACCTCGCGCGCCTCGCGGGGCTGACTCCGGCCGGGGTCATCTGCGAGATCATGAACGACGACGGAACGATGGCGCGGATGCCCGACCTGGAGAAGTTCGCGGCCCGCCACGACCTCTGCATCGTGACGATCGCAGACCTCATCCAGTACCGCCTCATGCGAGAGCGCCTCGTGCACCGCATCGCGGAGTCGGCGATCACCGTGCCGCCAGCCGGTCGACCCGCCAAGGCCTACGCCTACGAGACGGACTACCACCCGGTCGACGTGCGCCTCGCTGGGCCGTCGTTCCTGGCAATCGTCGTCGGCGAGATCGATCCGGACGCGGCGGTGCTGGTCCGCGCCCACACGGGGTCCGTCGTTCAGGACGTGCTGGGCCAGCGGCGCTCGGCCCGGGCAATCACGGTCCTCGAGGCCCTGCGCGCCATCGACGCCGCGGGCGCCGGCGTGCTCCTCTACCTGCCACCGCGCGAGGGGCTCGTGGCGGAGCTCGCCCCGGCGGAGCGGCCCTCGCCGGAGGCGGTCCTTCGGGAGGTCGGCCTCGGAGCCCAGGTCCTCGCGGACCTCGGGGTCCGCCGGTTCCGACTCCTCACCAACAACCCTCGCAAGATCGTCGGCCTCGAAGGGCACGGCCTCGAGCTCGTCGAGCACGTCCCTCTCGACGCCGTCCTGCCCATCAAGGCGGTGAGCCCGCTCAGGGCGAAATAGCGGTATAGTCTGCGCCGCCATGAGGGACGGGCCCCGCATCATAGAAGGCGACCTGGCGGCGCAGGGCTGCCGCTTCGCGATCGTCGCGAGTCGATTCAACGCGTTCATCGTCGACCGCCTCGTCGAGGGCGCCGTCGACGCCCTCGTGCGCCACGGCGCGGCCGCCGACTCCATCACGATCGCCAGGGTGCCGGGGTCTCTCGAGATCGCCTTCGCCGCCAGGAGGCTCGCGCGAGCCGGTGGGTACGACGCGATCATCTGCCTGGGCGCCGTGATCCGCGGCGGAACGCCCCACTTCGAGCACGTGGCCGCCGAGGCGATCAAAGCGGTCCAGGCCGTCTGCCTGGAGACGGACGTCCCGATCGTGATGGGCATCCTGACGACGGACACCCTCGAGCAGGCGATCGAGAGGGCGGGGACGAAGGCGGGAAACAAGGGAGAGGACGCAGCGCTGGCCGCAATCGAGATGGTCCGCCTCATCCCGAAGCTCCGTCCGCCAGCGTGATCGCATGGGCTCCAGAAGGAAGTCGCGCGAGGCCGCGCTCAAGATCCTGTTCGCGATGGATGCGACCGGACAGACCGCCGAGGAGGCAATAGCCGCCTACCTGCAGAACCTCGCGGAAGAAGGCGAGTCGACCGACTTCACCTCGATCCTCGTTCGCGGCGTCGCCTCGAAGCTCGCCGAAATCGACGAGGTCATCAAGAGCGCCAGCCAGAACTGGCGGATCGAGCGTATGGCGCGAGTCGACCGGAACATCCTCCGGCTCGCGACGTACGAGCTCTACCACGTCCCCGACGTGCCACGCAGGGTCTCGCTCAACGAGGCAATCGAGCTCGGCAAGCGCTACGGCGCCGAGGACTCGCCAGCCTTCGTCAACGGCATCCTCGACAGGATCGCAGCGGGAATACAGAAGGAATAGGGGACACGCAGGGGACACGCACCCGCCACGCAAGTGGGACACGCAGGGGACACGCACCCGCGACGCAAGTAGCTGATGTCATGGACGTTTTGGGCCTAACCGCGCGAACACTTTCCGTGCCAATGGCACGATTCGTGTTCGCGCGGTTGTCCTTGGAAGACGAGCGATTCTCGCTAGCTGCGAGCCGGGTGCGTGTCCCCCCGCTTGCGGTGCTGGTCCAATTCTCGCTAGCTGCGAGCCGGGTGCGTGTCCCCCCGCTTGCGGTGCTGGTCCACCAGCGGGGCGAGCAGCTTCTGGCTTTCGAGGTCCTCGATGAGGGTCACCTCATCCTGGTGATCGTGCGCGGCGGCGATCTCGACGAAGAGCTGGATCGCTTGCTCGGGCGGGATCCTGCCGGTGGCCCGCCCCGGCAGCGACATCACCGACGAGTGGGTGCGCATCGAGCGGAGGGCCTCGAAGGTCTGCTCCATCGCCGCGGCGAACGTCGCCGCCGAGAAATCTGCCGACCGGCCGAGGCCGACCAGGAGGAGCTTGTCGAACGGGAGCCTGGGACGAGGCGGCACGAGCGTGATCTCGGGGGCCGAGCCCCGCAGCCGGCCCGTCTCGAGGAGCCTCGATAGCCTGCCGCACAGCCGCCAGTCCACGAGCCCCGCTGCTCCGCGGAGCGGCCGTTCGTCCTCGAACAGAGAGAGCGCGAGGACGTCGGAGCGCAAGAGGTCGAGTCGGCGGAGCTCTGCAGGGACGAAGTTGATCCTCACGGCTCCGTCTTCCCGTGGCGCAAGAGGCGTTCGGCGACGAGCGCGAGCCGCTGCCGGCGGCACCGCTCGGCCGAGACGATCGCCTGGAGGCGGGCGAATGCCCGGTCGAAGTCGTCGTTCAGGAGCAGGTACTGGAACAGACCGTAGTTCGCGATCTCGACGGACGCCTGCTCGAGCCTCCGGGCCACGGCCTGGGCGTCGTCGGTGGCGCGACCGCGCAGGCGCCGCTCGAGCTCCTTCATCGACGGCGGCAGGACGAAGACCGTGACCAGGTCCGCGTACGCCGCCTGGAGCTGCCGCGCGCCCTGGAAGTCGATGTCGAAGACGATGCCGCCGCACGAGGAGCGCGCCGCCTCGATCTCGTTCTTCGAGGTCCCGTATCGGTTCGAGTGCACGGTCGCCCACTCCGCGAATGCGTCGGCCGCGACCATGGCGTCGAAGGCCTCGGGGGAGACGAAGTGGTAGTCGCGTCCGTCGACCTCGTTCGGCCGAGGCGGTCGCGTGGTGTGAGAGACGGAGAACCGGAGCTCCGGTTGAGCCGCGAGGAGCCTGCGAGCCAGGGTCGTCTTGCCAGCGCCGGAGGGCGACGAGAGGACGATGAGCAGGAACGGCTCGGCCGACGTTGCGCCCGGGTTCATGCCTACTCGACGTTCTGCGCCTGCTCGCGCATCCGCTCGATCTCGGTCTTGAGGTCGACGACCAGGTGGGCCGTGGCCGTGTCCTGTGACTTGGCGCCGATCGTGTTCGCCTCGCGCCCGAGCTCCTGGAGCATGAAGTCCAGGCGGCGTCCCACGGGCTCGTCGACCCCGAACAGTCCCGCGAGCTGGTCGCAGTGCGAGCAGAGCCGCGTGAGCTCTTCGGCCACGTCCGTGCGGTCGGCGACCAGCGCCACCTCCTGCTCGATCCGCATCCCATCGATCTCGGTGGCGCGGTCGGCGATCAGCCGGTCGATCCGCTCGCGCAGCCGGCGCCGATGCGCCACGAGCGCCTCCGGCGCGCGAGACTCGATCTGGCCGCAGATCGTGCGGACGGTGCCGAGCCTCGACGCGAGGTCGGCCCCGAGCGCAGCGCCCTCCCTCTGTCGCATCCGGTCCAGGTCGAGGATGGCGCGCTCGACGGCCGCCATCACGGCAAGCCGGGCCGCTTCGCCGAGCGTGGCCGAGACCGGCGTGAACAGGTCTGGCACCGATGCGAGGAGCGAGAGCGGGACGGGCTCGCCCGGCGCGATCTCGTCGCGCAACGAGCAGAGGGCCCGGTAGGCATCGCGAGCCAGGCCGCGATCGATCGTCACCCTGAGCCCGGTCTCGCCCTCGAGCCAGACGTGCAGCTCCAGCCGTCCGCGGCGAACCTGACGCCTGGCCACCTCCATCATCTCCGTCACGAGGCTCCCGATCTCCTTGGGGGCGTGGAGCCGGACCTCCATGTTGCGGTGGTTCGTGGCGCGGACCTCGACGGCGACTCTCCCTTCGCCGAGGGCGGCCTCACCCCGCCCGAAGCCGGTCATGCTCTTCACGGCGACTGGTGGCTGGCGAAATACTCCACGGTGCGCCGGAGCCCTTCCGTGACGTCGAACCGTGGCTCGTAGCCGATCAGCTCGCGGGCTCGGCCCACGTCCGCGAGCGAGTGACGGACGTCGCCGGGCCGCGGCGCGGTGTAGACGGCCTCGCAGGTCTTGCCCGTGATCTGGCAGATGGTCTCGACGAGCTGGTTGAGCGAGATCCGCTTTCCGCCGCCGATGTTCATCACGTGCCCCGCAGCCGCCGGAGCCGTGCACGCCGCGAGGTTCGCCTGGACGACGTTCTCGATGAAGCAGAAGTCGCGGGTCTGCTCGCCGTCGCCGAAGATCGTCGGCGCCTCGCCGCGCTGGATCTTCATGATGAAACGCGGGATGACCGCCGCGTAGTCGCTCTTCGGATCCTGCCGGGGCCCGAAGACGTTGAAGTAGCGCAAGGCGACCGTCTCGAGGCCGAAGAGCGAGTGGAAGACCCGCATGTACTGCTCGCCCGCGAGCTTCTGCAGGGCGTACGGCGACAGAGGCGTCGGCGGCATGTCCTCGCGCTTGGGCAGGGTGGGAGTGTCGCCGTAGGCGCTCGAGGACGCCGCATAGACGACGCGCGCGACCCCTGCGTCGCGGGCCGCGACGAGGACGTTGAGGGTGCCGCCGATGTTGACCTGGTTGGATGTGACGGGATCCTCGACCGATCGCTGCACCGAAGGGAGCGCTCCCTGGTGCAGCACGAAGTCGACGCCCGCCATCGCCCGCCGGACCGTGTCGAGATCGCGCAGGTCCCCGACGACGAGGTCGACCCCGGAAAGCCCATCGAGGTTCTGCCTGCGACCCGTCGAGAAGTCATCCAGCACGCGGACCTGGTCGCCGCGGGCCACGAGGGCGGCAACGAGGTTCGAGCCGATGAACCCGCCCCCGCCCGTCACGAGGAATCTGGCCATGAGGGCGCGCATGCTAGCATGATCCCGCGAAAAGTCTCCCATGACCGGGACCGAGCAGAGCTACGGTCGTTACACGCTGATCCGGAAGATCGCCAAGGGCGGGATGGCGGAGATCTTCGAGGCGCGGATGGACGGGCCCGGAGGGTTCGACAAGCGCGTCGCCTTGAAGAGGCTGCACGCCAACCTGGCCGCCGACGACCTCTTCATCAAGATGCTCGCCGACGAGGCCCGCATCACGGCACGTCTGAGCCACCCGAACATCTGCCAGATCTTCGACTTCGGCGTCGAGGGCGACGGTTGGTTTCTGGCGATGGAGCTGATCGAGGGCTGCGACCTGGGCAACTTCGTGCGCCGGGCCAGGAAGCTAGGCATCGGCCTGCCAGTCGAGGGAGCGGTGTGGATCGCGCGGGAGGCCGCGGAGGGCCTGGCCTACGCGCACGCGCTCTGTGACGGCGCGGGCCGCCCTTTCGAGGTGGTCCACCGCGACGTCTCTCCCCAGAACATCCTCGTCTCCGCGCACGGCGAGGTGAAGGTCTGCGACTTCGGGATCGCCAAGGCGACCGCGCGCATGGCGAGGACCGAGGCCGGCGTGCTCAAGGGCAAGTTCTGCTACATGTCGCCCGAGCACGCTCGGGGAGAGCCCCTCGACGGGCGCGCGGACGTCTTCTCGCTGGCGATCGTCCTGTTCGAGCTCGTCTCGGGCGTGCCCTTGTACCCGCAGGTCTTCACCCGTGAGGTGCTCGAGCAGGTCCGGCAGGGCGCCTACCCGCCACTCGCCAAGCTCTGCCCGACACTGCCGGCGGGTCTGCAGAGGATCCTGAGCCAGGCGCTCTTGCCGTCGCGAGCCGCCCGGATCGATGCGCGCCGCTTCGCGGACGCCCTCGCGGACCTGGCGCGCCGCGAGGGACACGGCTTCGACCGCACGAGGCTCGGCCGCATGGTCGCCAAGGTCCTTCCCGAGCTGGGCCGGAGCGAGGCGGACGACGGCGTGGCCACGCAGATGTGGTCCGGCTCGGACCGGCTCCGCTCGGCGGACCTCGAGCCGATCTCGGAGATCGACGCCACGCCGATCCCCAGCGCGACGATCGCGGCGACACCGCCGAGCCTTCGCCGTCTGCCCGAGCAGGACCGCCGATCGGGGCCCCCCAGGGTGCCCTCGGACGCTCGCGTGCCTCCCGCGGCGCGCGGGGCCCAGAAGCCTCCGGACGGGGCGACAGGAGGGCGCGGGTCCGGAAGGGGATGGCTCGTCGCGGCGGCCGTCGTCGTCGCCGGGAGCATCGCGGGTGTCGGCTTCGCCCTCCACTTGCCGCCGCCGGCGCCCGCGCCCTCGCCGGCGCCGCCGGTTCCACTGGCCGGTGCACCCGAGGCTCTCGACGGCGGCTCGAGCGCCGAACCAGGCCTGCCCGACGGTGGAGGACGCGCGGCACGGAGGCCCCGGAACCGGCCGCCGCACAGCGAGGACCCCGCGCGCTCCTTCCCGGGCTCGAGGCTCGGTGGCGAGACGGCCGCGACCGACCGCGAAGGCCCCCAGGAACAGGCGCCATCCGGCGCACTGGGCTCGATCCGGATCACGGCAGTGCCGACGGGAACCGCGTTCGTCGACGGTCGCCGCGCCGGCCGGACGCCCCTCACGGTCCGCGTCACGCCCGGTCGTCACAACGTCGTCGTCGAGAGCGCCGACGGCCGCTCGGCGCGCCGGACCATCATCGTCGGAGGCGGCACGACCGAGAGCGCGCACCTCAATCTGGAGTGAGCCCCCTACTTCTTCTTGAACAGCGCGTCGAGCTTCACCCTCGCGGACGAGGTCTGATCCGCCTCGCGCTCGCCCACGTTGAACTCGAAGAACGTGCAGTAGTTCGCCCGCTCGCGGTCCGTGATGTACTCGGTGATGTGCTCCTTGCACTGGTTGTGGGCCGAGACGTCCCAGTACTTGCAGTTCTTGCAGCAGTGCAGGTCCACCCCGCAGTGCGGGCATCCGTCCGTCCGGGCCATCTTGACCTCGAAGACGATCTCCTGTCGGCACTTGTGGCAGAAATACCGCTTTTCCTCGATCATGGCCGGGGAGACCTTAGCAAACGTGGGGCATCGGTCAAAGGTAGTGCTGTTCCTCGCGCTCGGCGCCTGCCCCGTTGCTGACGAGCCGGCGCGATCGCAGGTCGAGTTGGAGCCTGCCGAGGGCCTCGCGGGCACGCGGGTCACGGTCCACGTGCGCGGGAGCAACACGCACTTCGATGCCCCGGACTTCCGACTCGCGATGGTCGGTCCGGACGTCCGGATCGTCGATGAGCGACCAGACAGCGCCACGGCGGCCCGCGTCGTCCTCGAGATCGACGAGGACGCTGCGCCGGGCTCGAGGACGCTCGTGATCGAGGCGGCCGGCGAACGCTTCGAGAAGCAGTTCCAGGTCCGGGTGGCGGAGCGCGGAGAGGCGGCGGTGGCCCTGGCGCCCGAGGTCGGGACACCCGGCGCGGACGTCGACGTCGACCTGGCCGGAACGTCGACCCACTTCGAGCAGGGCGCGACATCCCTATCTTTCCCCGAGGCGGCGCGGATCCAGGTGCGGTCCCTGGTCGTGAGGTCGCCGACGGCGGCGACGGCGCGCATCCACATCGACGCAGACGCCCCGGGGGGCGCCGTAGCGGCGGCCGTGATGACGCGAGACGACGTCGTCTACGACCGATTCGAGGTCGTCACCCAGGCCGCCCCGACGCTCACGTCGGATCCCAGCGTGGGCTTTGCCGGTCATCGGGTCGACGTCACGATCTCGGGCCCGGTGGATTTCCGGAACGCGGGGGGCGACGCCGTGGTCGCCTTCCTCGACGACCCGGCCATCTGGGTGTCGGACGTGCGCGTGGTCTCGCCCTCCGTCCTCGGAGCGCGTTTCACCATCCCCTCGGACAGTGCGCAGGGCTTCCGGCGATTCACGGTCGGCGTCGACCTCGATCGGGACACAGGCATCGACGAGGTCATTGCGAGCGGTCCGTTCTACGTGCGTGCGCCCGGCGCACCATCGGTGTCCGTGTCGCCCAACTCGGTTTCCAAGGGCACCCGGCCGTTCGTCTGGGTCGAGGGTCACTCCACCGCGTTCGGCCCCGGGACGCAAGTGCGCGCCGTGCCGGGCACGGGTGTGGCGATCACCGGCCTGTGGATCTTCGGGCCGGAACAACTCGCGGTCCGCCTGGACGTTGCCATGGAGGCGCTCCTCGGCACGACGGAGCTGACCATCGACGACGGGTCCCCGGTCTCCGCTCCGTTCGAGGTGCTGGCAGCTCCGGAGCCGCGCGCCTCGCTGGCGCCGGGCCGCATCGAGCGCGGCGCGAGCGGGGCCGAGGTCGAGGTCGGCGGAATCGGTACGTCGTTCGAGCGCGGGGTGACGCTCGCATCGGTGGAGCCTGGCTCGGGCGTCTTCGTGACCTCGCTGTCCGTGACGGACGAGACCTCCGCGGCCGTCGTCCTGGACGTGCAACCGAGCGCTCCGGACGGCGAGACCAGCTTGACGTTCGAGACGAAGGGCGAGCGGGTCCAGGCACCGCTCACCATCGTTCCGGATGGCGACGAAGCGTCCGTCGAGCTGGACCCGCCCGTGGTGCGTGCGGGACTTGGGCAGGTCGAGGTGGTCGCGTCGGGCGAGGAGCTCGAGATCGGCGCCGATTCAGAGGTTCGCGTCGTCACGTCCGATCCTTCGATCGCCGTCGGCAACGTCCAGGCAGACGGCGGGGGGGGCATCCGGATCGGTCTGGACATCGGGCGCGCCGCGCGCGTCGGCTCTGCGGTCGTCGTCATCGGCGACGGTACGGACAGAACGGCCGGCCGGCTGACCGTCCTCGGGGACGGGGCGACCGTCGTGACGACAGCGCCCTCGTCGCTGCCGGCCGGCGCGGCCGGGCGGTTGCTCCTCCTGGTCGGGGAGGGGACGAGCTTCATCGACGGCGTGACGGTCGCCGCCGGACCGCCTGGCCGAGGGCTGTCGGTAGGCGGCTTGACGGTGATCGATCGAACGACCGCCATCGTCGAGCTCACGGTTCTGTCGGACTCGCCGCCCGGCGACACGGGGATCCTCCTGGCCACGCACGGCGAGATCGCGACGGCTCCCCTCTCCTTGACCGCGGCGACCACCGTCCCGTCGATCTCGATCGAGCCGGCGACGCTCGAGCCGGGTGAGGCGACGACGCTGACCGTTCATGGCGTGGGCACGGACTTCTCGGGCACCTCGACGAACGTGGACTTCCCCGGATCCCGGGAGGTGCTCGCCGCCACGGCGGCGCGCCTCCTGGACGCCGACACGCTCGAGATCGACGTCGCCGTCGAGCCCGACGCCGAGGCCGGGACCGTGCCGCTGCGCGTCCAGTCGGGCGCAGACGTCATCACGAGCGGCATCGCGGTGATCACGCCGGATGCGCCGATCCTGCGGCTGGAGCCGTACTCGGTCCGGCGCGGCGAGACGACGACCCTGGGGGCGGTGGCGGAGGGCATGGACCTCGGAGCGCAGGCACCGAGCTGGTTCTCCGAGCCCGCGGACGGCGTCGTGGTGGCGGTGAGGGTCGTGGACGCTACGCATGCGGACATGGACGTCACCGTGGACTCGGCCGTCGACGACACTGCGATCTGGCTCGGGCTCGAGGCGGCAGGCGCTCGAGCTCGACAGCGGCTGATCGTCACGCCCGGCCTTCAGTCGGCGTCGACCGCCGGGGCGTCGGTCGAGTCGGGTAGCGTGTCGAACGAGGTGACCGTCACCGGGACCATGACCACCTTCAGCCCGGGCGAGACCGTCGCCTCTTCCGGCGCGCCGCTCTCGGCGTTGCGGTTCGGCGAGCCGGCCGTCGCTGGCCCGACCCAGCTCGGCCTGGCCGTGGATGTCTCCGCGGCAGCCGACGGACCGTCGCGGGTCCTCCTCACGACGGGCCCCGATCTCGCCGTGGCGATGATGGACGTCCGCCGATCCGCGCCGGCGCAGTTCACGGCTGGCCGCACCGTCGCCGGGACCGTCCTCGCCGGGCTGTCCGCGCTGGTCACGCGGACGGACGCGGGAGGTGGCTTCCTTGCGATGAGCGCCGTGGCGGCCGAAGATGGCCCGGGACTGCGCGTGGGCCTGATCGCGACGGACGGCTTCACGCGTCTCGCCCTGCCGATCGGTTCGAGCGTCGTCTACCCTGCACCGGAAGGGGCCATCGCGCGGATCGAGCTCGAGCCGGGCGCGGCCCCGGAGGGACCCGTCGGGTTCATGTTCGTCGCCCAGGAGCTGCCGGCGGACGCCCAGAGCGAGCTCGAGCCGAACGACGCCCAGGATCTCGCCGAGCCGATCGGTGACCCGACGATCTCGCCTGCGGTGCTGGCGTGCGCCATCGAGCCGACCGCCGAGCTGGACCTGTTCGTGGTCCAGCCCACCTTGCCGGCCGTCGTCGAGGCATGGTCGAGAAGGCTCTCCGGTGCATCTGCGGTCACGCCGGACCTGTCGATCTCGCTGTTCGATCCCGAGGGGGAGCTGGTGGGTCAGGCTGCGGCCGGTCTGGGCGAGGACCCCGCGATCCTCCTCCAGCCCGAGCCCGTCACGGTGCGGTTCGATGGTCTGGCCGGATCGATGGGCCCCTACGTGGCAGTGTTTCGATCGGCCGTCGTCGTGAACGAGATCGGATGGAGCGAGGACGACGGTTTTCTGGAGCTCCGGGCCGCCCCGGACCTGCCGCTGGACGACTACTCGCTCGAGCTCCTGGACGACGCGGGCCGGCAGATCGTGGAGGTCGGACTCGATCGCCTCGCCGCCCGCTCGAATGCCCTCTTCGTCCTGTCAGCCGCCGACGCCCTCGCGCCCGACGTCTTCCTCGATGCCCGCGTCCCCTTCGACGGCGTGGTCGTGGTCCGCTACGGGGGCGAGGTGGTCGACGCGGTCGCCTTCGGAGCGTCGGACCCGGCCGAGGGCGATCCCGCGCTCGTCGGGGACCGCGGCGCCATCGGACGCACGCTCGGCATCGACCGCAACGACAACGCCGTCGACTTCACCGGTCGCGACCCATCTCCGGGAGTGGATGGTTTTTTCTGAACTGGTGCCGTCAGGTGAGCCCGCGCTTCTTCTTGATCTGCTCCATGACCTTCTGGTACTCGATCTCCCACGTCCGCGTCCCCTCCTCGAGGTTCTTGGACATCTCGCGCGGGTGGGGCTTCGCCCCCCCCGCGGGCCCCCCCGCGCGACGGACAGTGAGCTCGGTCGCTGCGGCGGAGTGAATCCGCCTCCGCTCCGTCTTGATTGGATCGTGACGGTGGTTGTGCCCGGATCGCGCTACGTGAGCCCGCGCTTCTTTTTGATCTGCTCCATGACCTTCTGGTACTCGATCTCCCACGTCCGCGTCCCCTCCTCGAGGTTCTTGATCTTGTCGCGGGTCTCGCGGTCGACCTCTTCGTCGACGGCCATGTGCTTGCGCAGGACGATGGCCATCTTCCTTCGGAGGTCGTGGTCCTCGCCGAAGACCTCCTCGACGTGGACCGAGTGCATGAAGCTGCCGATGATCTGGCCGCAGATGTGCTCGATGGAGTCCTCGCCGATCCCGAACTGACGCTCGTCCGCGACCTGCTTCTTCAGGCGGCCGAACTGCGCGTAGGGGAGCTTCCGGGTCTCCAGCAAGTCCTTGACTCTCTCGACGATTTCCCGCTCTAGCCTCAAGTACTCCTTGAGGACGGCCTCGATGTCGAGGATCACCTCTTCCTTGTCGGTGACCTCGATGTCGTTGTTGCGGGTCAGGACCTCGCAGATCTCTCGAGCAATGATGCTCACCTTCCCGGAGAAAAGGCGCATGGGGCCCGGAGTATGCGAGAGGCCCCAGGGGGTGTCAACGAAAGGCTCGTACGAGAGCATCGATCTGCGAGACCTGTCGAAGCGAGCCGCCTCGGAATGCCAACGAGGACCCGGCCGGTCGAGATCGGGGGTCGAGTTTCGCGTCCACTGGTGGGTTGGCTGCGAGCCGGCGCGCCGATAGCCTCGTCCTTTCGTGGGAGCGCTCCGGCATGCGACGTGCCTTCTCGTGACCGCATGCTGATCGTGATCGGCGACGTCCATGGCTGCCATGACGAGCTTCGCGAGCTATGCGACCAGATCGGTCCCGGCGCGAACGACAGGATCGTGTCCGTCGGCGACCTCGTGGACCGTGGGCCCGACCCCGTTGCGGTCGTCCGGCTCTTCCGCGACACGCCGGGCGCCGCGGCGGTGATGGGCAACCACGAGGACAAGCACCTGCGTGCGCACCGAGGGGAGCTGCGGCCGGCCCCATCGCAGCTCATCTGCCGCCGGCAAGCAGGCGACGCGTACCCCGAGATCCTCGACTACGCGGCGACGCTGCCCCCGTGCCTCGACCTGCCCGAGGCGCTGATCGTACACGCCGGCTTCGAGCCAGACCTTCCGCTCTCCGAGCAGCCGCGGAACGTGCTCCTGCGCGCCACGTGGCCTGGCGAGAAGGGCCTGGGTGGCGATCCGCAGCGCTGGACCGCGCGCTACCGGGGCGACAAGCCCATCGTGTGCGGCCACACGGTCTTCGAGAAGCCGCGCGTCGTGGGTCGCACGTTCGGGATCGACACCGGCGTGTACCGCGGCGGCCGCCTCACCGCGCTGGTCCTGCCCGAGGAGCGGCTGGTCTCGGTCCGGGCCAGCGCCGACCACTGGCGCGCGACTCGCGCGGCGTACGACACGAGCTCAGAGCGCCCGCCCGGCCAGCATCTCGTGGATGACTCCCTCGCTGCGCTGGACGTCCTCCTCGCGGGGCTTCCGGAGCCGCGCGACCGCGACAGCCGCCGCGCCCTGGCCATGGCGCTGGCGGCGCGTCCCGACGGCGGCGAGCTCACGTCGCTGGCCTTCGCCCGCGACCGCCGCGCCGCGCTGGTCTCGAGGTACAAGACGTCGGCCGCCCTCGGCCGGGCCCTCTCCCGCTGGCAGGCGAGCCCATCCGCCAGGGAGGACGAGGATGAGTGATCGCCGCCGTGTCCTCGCGCTCCTCCGGCGCCGTGAAGCGGCTCGTGCGGGCTCGTCCCGCCGAAGCGGAGGCCGAGGCGATGGCCGCTCGCCTGGTGCGGCGCCGGATCCGGTGCCGAGCTCGAACGCCGGAGCGGACTTCGCCCGCGCGCGCTCGGTGTGGTACGGCACCTGCCCCCGCTGCTCGTACCGCATCATGACGGAGCACCGTGAGCCGGACGGAAACGTGCGCTGCCCTGACTGCGACCTGGTTCTCGACGAGGAGCGGACGTTCTACTGCTGCGACGTGGAGTTGCTCCTCGAGCCCAGGTAGGATTCAGGGATCGGCTCGGGTGGTGCCGATCACTCGATCTCGACGTCGAGCACGTAACGCCCGGGCTCGGTCATGTCTCGCTCGAGGGCGTGGCGGTTCACCCGGATGAAGACGTCCCCACCCTCGGGCAGGCTCGCCGATGTCACGCTGCAGAGTGTGTTCTCGGCGTCATCGGAGCAGTCGAGCTGCGTATCCGGCGAGACGTCGTCACAGCTATCCACCGTCGGAGCGGGTCGCCTGGCCCCGTGGGCCAAGAGGACCACGGTATCGGCGTCGCAACCGCGGGTCGTCGAGGCCGTGACCGTCTGACCGGGCTCGAGCGTGACCCGGTAGTAGTCGATCTCGGAGCTCGGGTCGAAGCTCGCCTCGACCCAGGCGCCGTCGCCGACGACCATGGCCGTCTCCGGGTCGTCGTTGGGCTCGATCTCCGCTGCCAGGGGCGGGAGGCAGTAGCCCCACTGGCAGGTCTCGGTGCCTGCGCACGCCCGGAAGCTCGTGGAGAGCGCCAGCTCGCGCTCGTCCTCGGCCTCGACGATCAGCGCGTACGGCCCCGGCTCGAGGCAGGCCCGCGTCGAGCCGAGCGCGCTGCACGCGACCTCGCTCGCCCGGTCCGCGCAGTCCGGTCGTATCGCTACCTGCGGCAGGATCTGGAAGTCGGGATCCCACGCCCGTACCGACAGCTCGCCCGCCGTCGGTAGCTGGACCTCGAAGACGCCATCGGGGAGCCCGGGGCCAGGCGTGGGGCAGGCCAGCCCCGACAGATCGTCCCCGAGCGCGGCCAAGCTCGTCACCACCGTGCTGTCGAGGGCGAGGGGCGCCGCATCGGCGCAGTCATCACCTGGGTCGGCCTCCGAGACGCAGGCGCCGAGGTCGGCACGGCACCCGGTCGCGCAGGGATCGAGCGTGGCCCGGATCGAGAAGGGACCTGCCGAGAACTCGTGCTCGATTCCGGCATCGCCGTTGCCGTCGACGATCGCGAAGGTCATCCCGGCCTCGACGCAGGCGGACACGACCTCGATGCCGTCCTCGAACTCGACGTCCGAGCAGAGCTCGGGCCTCGCCCGAAAGCAGTCCGACCGCAGCTCCAGCACGGCGTCGTGAGCGGAGGCGACCGCGACGGTCAGCAGGCCCGCGTCGTGTGGGATCGCGTAGGTCGCATCGCGCTGCGCGCTCGAGCCACCGCACGCAGCGCTTCTGGAATCGGCCCCGAAGAACGTGTCGCCGGTCACGATCTCGCCAAGGGGCAGCGGTGTCACCACGCAGACATCGTCCTCGCCGCCCTGCGTCGACTCCTCGCCGGCGTCGCATTCGTCGGCCTCGGGTTCCGCGAACGGATCGGCGGGTGGGTGGCTCTCCGGATCGCAGGCGCCGGAGTACAGCGCACCCAGCGTCAGGGGAAGCGCGACCAGACTGTGTGCTCGGCTCATGGACTCTCCTCCGCTTGGCGATCGGTCCGTGCAGACGGTGTTCCTTCGCTGGTGTGTGGTCCATCCGCCACGGGCGCGCCCCACGGGAGAGCGGGATCCGTGGTCGCGCTCGTGCGGCCGTGAAGCACGCTCACATGTGCTGCGTATTCACGCTGTCAGGTATTCCCCAGAACGGTGAAGGCTGCGGCGCGCTACGCCCACGATCTCCGGCAAGGCGCGTGGAACCGAGGTTGCACTCGGCCCAGCGCAACGGGAGGACTCGAATGACCTACGCGAAACGAAGGTGGTTGGCTCTGGCCGTCGTGTGGGCGATGGCTGGTTGCCGTGACGGGGCATCCGACGAAGACGAAGACGGAGCCAGCGCCCCGGGTGGGACCGAAGACGAGGCGGGCAGCGAGGCCTGGGGAAACGACAGGCTCGCGGACTGCGGACTCGACGCGCAGACGCAAGAAGAGGTGGAGAGCCTGTACGAAGCCTGCGACAGCTCCGTCCACGAGCTCATCACCTGCGGCGGGATCCAGGCGAGGCTCGGGCGTTCGTTGATGGTGGCGCTCGTCGCCTCCAACGCGGACATCATGACGCCCGAAGCGGAGGCGCAGCTCGCCACGATGGTCCCCACCTCCACGTTTCGTCAGGACGGAACACACGAGATGATGGTCGGAGACGACGGCCGATCGATCTTCTCGATACGCTTCTACGAGCCCGGCGACGAGGAAGCCATCATCCGGAACGTCTTCGATCTCGAGAGCTACCTGGCGGGACCCGAGGTCGATGCTTCGATGACGTTCGACGAGATGTGGGAAGACCCCGACCGCCCCTGCCGGTTCGCCTTCCGGTTCGCAGGCCCGGGGCCGCTGGCCCACCTCCTGAATGGTGGCGAGCCGCTGCGGGGCCCGTTCGTCGTGGACCTCTCGCTCTCCCAGATCTACGAGCTGCTGTCCTCGGACGGCAGCCCGTCCTTCGATCTGGGACCGTTCGCATCCTTGCTCGGCGCTCTCGAGGTCCAGTCCGACCTCGTCTTCGTCGACGATCTCGGCTCGGCTTCGATCGAGTACTCGGCGCAGGCGAGCCGGATGGCCCTTGGCGAGCTCCTCGAGGAGGGGATGCTGTCGTTCCAGATACCCGCCATCGAGGCCTGGCGGGGATCGATCACGATGGAGGCGGCGTCCTCCGAGGTCCAGTTCCTGGTGGTGGGCCGGCTTGCCGGGGTCATGGAGTACCAGGTCGATGGGGTCGGTATGGAGCTCGCGGTCCAGAGCGACTTCGGGACGGGCAGCGGGTATCCAATCGACCGCTGGAGGTGCCCGTAGCTCCTACCGGGAGCGGCCGTCGATCCGCAGGTCGAACCCTTCCGCAGCGATCGCGTCGAGAAGCCGGCGCGGGCCGACCAGGTCGTAGGCCGTAACGGCGCCCGGGGAGGGCCCGGACCCGTCGCAGAGCGACTCCGCCGCCAGCGCCGCAGGCAGGGCGGCCATGTGCTGGCCACGTGCGGCGCCCGAGAGAGAGGCGCGGCTGCTCGAACCGTCGCTCCAGAAGAGCTCGGTCTGGACGACGCCTCCCGAGGAGCCCCGGCCGCCGGCCAGCCTCCCGATGGCGACGAGAATGCGAGCCATCGTCTTGCCCCGGCCGATCCCGAGCCACCCGAGCAGGCCGAACGCGGCGTTCGCGGAGCGGAGCTCGAGGCCGGCCTTGACCCGGACCTCGCGCACGCCGAGCCGCTCCGGCAAGACGTCGTAGTCGGGGCTCTCGAAGTTCCGCACGGTGCGCGGGCCGAACGGCGCGGGCAGATCGACGACCTCGCCGCCCCGGAAGCCGCGCAGGACGCCCTGGGGCGCGCGGATCGCCCGCCCGAGCTGGGCCTGTGCCGTCCGGATCGCCGCCGCGCCTTTCGGGTTGTCGTTGCCGATGAAGAGCGTGACGCGCGCCGCCTGCGGCGCCTCCTCGATTCCCTCACGCGCGACGAGGCCGAGCGCGCCGGATATCCCCGGCAGGCTCGAGCACCCCCACGCCGCGGTTCGCTCAGCTTCGGCGAAGCGTCCCGACATCGACAGGACCTGTGCGACCCATTGCCGATCGTCGGCGATGTCGACCCAGTGGCAGCGCGCCGCCAGGCATGCCTCGAGGAGCCCGCCGTCCAGCTCCGAGAAGGGTCCTGCCGCGCATACGACGACCGCGTGGCCCTCGAAGGCTGCCCCGCACTCGTGTGCCCGGCTCGCGTCCGCACGGATCCCACGGTGCGGCGCTCCGAGCTCCGTGGCGAGATCTTCGGCCCGCGCGACGTCGCGACCCGCCACGGTCACCGTCACGCCGCGCCGGGCGAGCTCGCGGCAGACCAGCCGGCCGAAGACGCCATAACCTCCCAGGACGATCGCGCTCGCCATGCGTCGGACCCGCGGCCTCGATGCGGAGAGTAGCGACCAGAATCGTGACCCTCAAGCGCGGGCGGCGCCTCCGCCATGGGGTCCGACAGGACCTGGCGGAGCCGCGAAAGGCGCGCGGTGGCCCGCGGCCTTCCAGCGCGCCGACCGGTGCGCGAACGCGCTCCGCTCGTTCGCGCGGAGACGGTCCAGGATCCGGTAGGTCGTGCGCACCGCCTCCACCTGCTCCGCGCTCGCGCTCCGCGCCTCCGCCTCGGGCAGCTCCTCGGACGACAGGAACCGCACCCATATGCGGGCCTGGCGCCTGCGGATGCAGCCACGGGCCGTGAGGACCGCGATGGAGGTCAGCCAGGCGCCGAGCGCGGCTGGATCCTCCAGGCGGCGGATCCCTGCGAGCGCGCGCACGAAGATCTCCTCAGCGCCGAAAAAACCGAGCGGACTGCGGCCAACGAGGTCACGGTGACACCGCGCACATGAGCTGGCGCCGGCGGACTGCTCGAGTCACGGCCGCCCGGGGAGGAGGACTCGTCCCGCTGCCAGCTCGCCGAGGAACGTCGCCACCGGAAGAACGCGGATCTCCCCGTCCCTGAGCTCGCGATCTCCCAGATAGGCCACGAAGCACTCCTGAATCGTGCCCGATCGATGGAGCTCCTTCAGAGCGCGCCCATCCTCCGATCGCCAGCGAGCCGTGGCCTTGACCTCGATGCCCACCGCTCGGTTGGCGCGCGACCACAGGAAGTCGACCTCGCTGCCCGACGGCGTTCGCCAGTAGGAAAGCCGTCCACCACAGCGCGAGTAGGCGACGTGAGCGCGTAGCTCGTGGAAGACGTGAGTCTCCAGGAGTCGGCCGCGTTCCTCGCTCTCGAGGGGCTCACGAAGCCGCCGAGCCAGCGCCCGGACGACGCCGGGGTCGAAGAAGTAGAACTTGGGATGAGCCACCTCCTTCACCTTCGCGCGGGGTCGCCACGCCGGGAGCCAGGCACCGATCAGCGTATCGACGAGCAGGTCGAAGTGACCTTGCACGGTCGGTCTGGCGATCGCGGCGTCGCGCGCGATGGCTGCCACGTTCGTTACCTGGGCATTCGCCAGCGCGGCGATCTCCAGGAACCGAACGAAGGAGTCCAGCCGTCGAACGAGCGCTTCCGCCCGGATCTCTTGTGCCAGGTAGGTCTCGACGTACGCCTCGAGCAGATCCGACCGCCCTTCCCGAGACCGCTCCGACGCGACCAGCGGCAGCCCACCGTACTTCAGAACCTCCTCGACACGGTAGCTCGCACCCAGCTCCGACGCGGTCAGAGCGAAGAACGCCCGCATCACGACACGCCCGGCAAGGAGGTTCACGTCCGCGCTGCGGAGCTTCCGCGCTGACGAGCCAGTGAGCGCGAATCGCCAGCGCCGTGGGGCGCGCGACAGCAGATCATGCACGTCGTTCAGGAGCGAAGGCAGCCGCTGCACCTCGTCGACCACGATCCAGGAGCCGGATGGCAGCGCCTCGACCTCGTGCCGGAACGCGTCGGGCTCGCGCATCAGGCGAAGTTGCTCGCGGTCCAGCAGAAGATCGAACCATCGAGCCCGTGGCAACCGGTCGCGAAGCCAGGTCGTCTTACCGGTACCACGCGGTCCGAGGAGAAGGAACGATCGCGGCGGAGGCTCGAGCAAGCGTGTAAACATCGCCAACATTATGACGAGAAAAATGATGGCATGCCATACATCGGCTGCCTGAGTGGGCCTCCCGGCTGAGGCGCGAGGCACAGGCCGTCGAGGACGGCTTCATGTTCGCCCGCCGAGCGCAGGAGGTCACGGCGATCCGCCGCTGCGGCAGTCGCTTCGATCTGGTCACTCACGTCGCGCGCGCCGGCCGCCTGGCGTTCTCGCCGTAGACCGGCGAGGTCACCGCGCCGCCGCCGTGAGCGCACTGCCCGGCGGCCCGATCGCCCGAAGTGCGCGCAGAGATTGACGCTCCTCGGGCCGATCGCGACAATCGAGGACCACCGGTTCCTCGTCCGGGCGGCAGAGAACGACGCTTCCGGGCTCGTCGAGCTCGGCAAGGAAGCCGACCGCCTCCACCACGCCATCCGGGCTGCGGAGTGCTTTGCCGAGGCGGCTCGCTGCGGGTCCGAGAACGCCGCCGGCCCCTTGCGTGCGCTCATGGGCCGGGCGGAGGGCGTTTGCTGGCTATGCGCACACCCGTCGCACTCCGCGACCCTCGCCGGCGCCTGCCGAGCGTCCGCGGCGCAGCGTGAATGACGGGGACGGTGACGACGAGATCCTCGAGGTCCAGCGCAACCCGGCGTGGCGGCGCCTCGAGGCCTCCCGTATACTGCTCGCGATGAGCACGACCACCTCGGAGCCGGCCTGGGAGGTCGCCAAGCTGTTTCCGGACCAGGGCTCTTGGAGCGAGGAGGAGTATCTGGCGCTGGGCACGAACAGGCTGGTGGAGTACTCACATGGATCCGTGGAGGTCCTGCCGATGCCCACCCAGCTTCACCAGGCAATCGTCGGGCTTCTGTACAGCGCTCTCGTCGCGTTCACGAGGCCGCGCAGGCTCGGCTCCGTGCTCTTCGCACCGCTCCGTGTCCGGTTGTGGCCGGGAAAGCTCCGGGAGCCCGACGTGGTCTTCATGCTCGCGGAGCACGCCGCGCGCCGCCACGAGGAGTACTGGGAGGGCGCGGACCTCGTCATGGAGGTCGTCAGCGACGACGACCGCCGCCGCGACATCGAGATCAAGCGGCGCGAGTACTCGCAGGCGGGTATCCCGGAGTACTGGATCGTCGATCCTCTGCTCGAGTCGATCACGGTCCTGCGGCTCGAGGGCGGGGAGTACGCGGTCCACGGAACGTTCGCCAGAGGCGCCGTAGCGACGTCGCCTCTGCTCGCGGGCCTCGAGGTCCCGGTGGATCGAGCACTGATCCCCGAAGACGTGTAGTCGCGGGAGCCGGCGGCCAGGCCTGGCCCTGCTTCCCGCTCGGGGCGCGCTACCGGACTACGAGCTGACGTGCAGCTTCGACCTCGCGGAGCTGTAGAAACGGCGGGTCGGCGGGACCCCGGCACTTCGAGCTCATCGCCCATACGAATACGATGACGTGAACCGTCTTGCCTCGGTGGACGCATCGTGGGTGCGCGATCTCGCGGCGCCGCCGATCTCGGCCGTCGGGCGGGGCGGGGCGCGTGGGGTCCTGGGTGGTTCCTGAACTGCGCCGGCCCCGCTATCATGGACCCGGGATCGGAATGGGGACGTCCATCGCACGGCACTCGGTCCTCTTGATCGCGTTCGTTTGGCTCTCCGGCGGTTGCGCGCTGCTGAACGCGATGAGCTCCCCTGAGGACGATCCCACCGACGCGGGTGCCGACTCCGATTCCGACTCCGACTCCGACACCGATTCCGACGGCGACGGCGACGGCGACGGCGATGGCGACGGCGACGGCGACGGTGACGGCGACGGCGACGGCGACGGCGACGGCGACGGCGACGGCGACGGCGACGG
>JACPQR010000225.1 GCA_016190375.1 Deltaproteobacteria bacterium | reverse complement strand
GCCGAACGTCGCGACGCCGTTCGCGGACGTGGATCTCGTCATCGTCCGCGAGAACACCGAAGGGATGTACTCGGGGCTCGAGCACGTCGTCGTGCCGGGCGTGGCCGAGAGCCTGAAGATCATCACGGAGCGGGCGTCGACCCGGATCGCCGAGTTCGCATTCCGGCTCGCGCGGCACGAGGGGCGCAAGAAGGTCGCCGTCGTGCACAAGGCGAACATCATGAAGCTGTCCGACGGCCTCTTCCTGGAGTGCGCCCAGCGAGTGGCCGGCCGTTACCCCGACATCGAGTGCCAGCCGATCATCGTCGACAACTGCGCCATGCAGCTCGTGCTGAGACCGGACCAGTTCGAGGTCCTCCTGATGGACAACCTGTACGGCGACATCCTGTCCGACCTCTGCGCCGGCCTCGTCGGAGGGCTGGGCCTGGTGCCGGGCGCGAACATCGGGGAGGAGTGCGCCGTCTTCGAGGCCGTTCACGGCTCCGCTCCCGACATCGCCGGCAAGGGCATCGCAAATCCGACCGCCGTGATCCTCAGCGCCGCCCTCATGCTCGATCACATCGGTGAGGATCGAGCCTCGAGGCGGATCGAGTCGGCCGTCCGCTCGGTCCTGGCGAGGGGCGAAGTCCGCACGAGAGACCTCGGGGGCACCGCCGGAACGGCCGAGTACACCGCGGCGGTGCTGGAGGAGCTGGGGAAGCAGGGGTAGTCACACCCCCGGCGGCACCGAGCGCGGGCGGGGCTGCGCCCCCCCTCGGGCCCCCCGCTTCTGCGCCAGGTAAGCCGGTCGCTCCGGCGGAGTGAATCCGCCTTCGCTCCCTTCCGCGACGCGACCGAGGTGCTCTCCGCCAGACGGACCGCTCGCGCTGGCACTCCCGGATGGCCCCGACGCTCGCGGCTACACCCCCGGCTTCGTGCTCGCGCGGATCGGGGCTGCGACGGGGTCGATTGGGTCGTCGAGTGTCTGCAGGTCGGCCTGGCGCCGGAGACGATCGATCTCGGCGGTGAGCTCGGCGATCCTCTGCGTGGCGCGGCGGTTGTCGACGCGCCCGATCTCGAGCTCGCTCTCGAGGTGCGCGACTCGGCTCTCGAGGGCGTCGCGCTCGGCCCGTGCCGTCTCGGCATCCTGCAGCGCCCCGCCCAGACGGTCGGCTTCGTCCTTGCTGGCGTCGTCGGCGGTCCGCTCCGCGTCGTGAAGGGCACGCGCGAGCTCGGCGCCGAGCCGCGCGACCTCGCCGGCGCCGGCGTCTCGGGCCAGGGCGGCCGCGCGCGCGAGCTCATCCGCCTCTCGGCGACGGCCGCCTTCCGCGTCCAGCTTGCGACGGAGCTCCTCCGCTTCGAGCCTGCCGCGCGAGAGCAGATCGGCAAGACCGGTCGCCTCGGCCCGTACCGTCGCGAGATCGGCCGTGAGCCGGCCCACCTCGGCGAGGGACTCGTCGAGGAGGCCAGCGCCGCGATCCCGCTCGGCGCGGGCCTCGTCCATTGCTCCCTGGAGCTGGGCAGCGTGCTGGCGCGCATCCTCCATGGCGCTCTCGAGCTCCGCGATCCGCTCCGTCGCCCTCTGCGTGCCGGCTCGCGACTTGATGCGCTCGTCCTCGAGCGATCCGACCTTCTGGCGCAGATCCGCGATCTCGCGGCACGCCCGCTCGAGCTCCGCCTCTAGCTGGGAGCAGCGCTCCGCCGAGCGACCGACCACGGCTCGCGTCTCGGCGAGCTCCCCTTCGAGGCCTTCGACCCGTCCGGCGCCCGCACCCGCCCGCTGGAGCTCGAGCTCGAGGAAGGCTCGCTCGTCCTTCCCGTCCTCCGCGTCGTGCTCGAGGCGGGCGACGTCGGCCTTCAGCCGCTCCATCTCGGATCTCGACGAGTCGAGGTCCAGAGCCCGGGCGTCGGCTTCGGCCCCCTTGCGGGCGAGGTCGGAGCGCAGGGACTCGGCGAGCTGCTCCGCGGCGGCGACGCGGGCGTCGGCCTCGGCCTTCTGGACCGCGAGACCGGCCCGCAGCGACCCGGCAAGCTGCCCAGCGGCGGCGACTCGGGCGTCGGCCCCGGCCCCGTGGCCCTCGATCTCGGCGCGCTGGGATTCGAGAAGCGCCTCGGCGGCGGCGACACGGGCATCGGCCGCGGCCTTCTCGCGGGCGATCTCGGCCCGCATGGACTCGGCAGCTTGCTCGGCGGCGGCGACGCGGGCATTGGCCTCGGCCTTCTCGCGGGCGATCTCGGTTCGCAGCGACTCGGCAGCTTGCTCGGCGGCGGCTGCGCGGGCGTCGGCCTCGGCTTCCTGGTGCTCGATCTCCGTGCGCAGCGACCCCGCGAGCTGCTGGGCGTCCGTTCTCAGGCGCTCCAGGTCGGAGCGCAGAGCGGCCACCACCTGGTCGGAGGCCTCGAGCCGCTCCAGGCTGTCCTCTCGCTCGCGACGGAGAAGGCGGAGCTGTCCCTCGAGGACGCTTCTGTCCTCCTCGAGCCTGGCGCCGTGCGCCGATTGCTCCTCGAGCTCCTTCGCGACGCGAGAGGCGGCTCCCGCCGCGTCGTCGCGCTCCCGGGCGCGTTCCTCTCCGGCCCGGGCGAGCGCCTCGGTGGACCTCAGGAGCTCGGCTTCCAGCTCGGCCATCCGCGCGCGGTGATCGGCTCTGTCCTTCACCGCCGCGGCATCGGACCGTCGCAGCTCCTCCTCGGCCCGCGCCGCGCGCTCCGTGGCGGCCCGCAGCAGATCGCGGGCCGCACGCGCCTCACCCTCGGCATCCTCGGCCCGCCGACCCTCCGCCTTCAACGCGGCCTGGCCAGCACGCTCGCGATCCTCGGTGGCCTGGGCGCCCGCGCGCAGAGCGACCAGCGCTCGCTCGAGCTCCTGGGCCCGCCCGTTGAGGGCGGCACGCTCCGCCGAGTAGGCGTCGCGCTCGGAGCGCGCCAGCGCGAGCTCCTCCTCGCGATCGTCGAGCGACCGCCTCAGAGCCGCAAGCCTCTCGTTCAGCTCGAGCGCCTCGCGGGACAGAGCGCCGCGCTCGGCGACCACCGCGTCGCGAAGCTCCGACAGCCGATCAACCGCGGCGGCCGCGGTCGCCGCGCGGGCCTCGAGGTCCAGAGCGCGTGCGCTGGCCTCGGCCAGCTCGGCCTTGCAGGCGGCGAGCTCCGCATCCTGCCCTTCATCCTTCGAACGGAGGGTCTGAAGCTCGGTCTCGGCATCGCGGAGCTTGCGCCCGAGCTCGGTCGCCGCGCTCGACGCCTCGGCCGCCAGCGCCGCTCGGGGGCGAAGCTCGCCGATCTCGGCAGCGCGCGACGCGGCCGTCTCGCGGGCCCGCGCCGCTTCCGAGCGCGCGCTCTGGTAGAGGTCGGAGAGCTCGTCGATGCGGGCGCGTGTCTGGACGTCGAGGCGGGAGAAGGGCAGCTCGACGAGCCAGGACGCGTCGAGGCGGCGGTATCGGACTCCGCATATGGCGACCAGGCAAGCTTCGCCGGCGTCACGCTCGCCGAACGTCTGGTGCAGCGTCAGCGCCGCCTGCTCGTCGTGGAAAGCCAGACGCCTCAGCGAGTAAGCGGCGAGCGGCGCCTGGCCGATCAGCGCGACGTGCGGGAAGTGTGGCCTGATCGCGCGTTGCAGCTCCTCGACCGAGGGCCCTCCGGAGCCCGGAAGCGACAGGAGCGTCGGCTCGGAGCTCGAGGGAAACACCGCGACGAGGACGCCCTCCGAACCGGCGAGCCTCCGCGCCTCGCGAAGCACGGGGCTCCACTCGGACGGATCGAGCGAGTGCAGGCCCGAGCAGACGACGGCGCCCGCGACACCGTCCGCGAGCGGCGTCGCGTCGGCTCGAGCCCGCACCGCAGGTGCGCCCGCCGAAGCGGCGGAGGCAGTGGGCGGGATCACGACGACGGCCCTCGCGCCCGCGGTCGCGAGATCCTGCCCGGTCCAGGCGGGCAGCAGCTCGACGACCGGCCGTCCCTCCGCGAGCTCCGCGGCGAGGACATACGACGGCAGGAACGGCAGGTGCTGCATGCCGGGTCACGATGGTACCCCGGGCGCGCCTCAGGGTTCAAAGAACCAGGAAACCTTCACTCCGCGCTCGTGTAGCTCGTGTTCTCGAGGAGGATGACGTTCGTCTTCGAGCGTGTCTCGCCGACGGTGGTGACGTAGACGGCGGGGCGGTCCTGGACCGGGCACACCTTCTCGCAGGCGCCGCAGCCGATGCAGAGGTCGGGATCGACCCGCGGGCGCTGGAGGTGGACGCGCTGGCCCTCGCGGTTCGTGCGATCGACTGGCTCCACCCAGATGGCCTTCGGCGAGGTCGGGCAGAACTCCTCGCAGACGATGCAGGGGATGTCCATGGCCCACGGCAGGCAGCGACCCTGATCGTAGAACGCCGTCCCGAGCCGGATGGGAGGCTGTCCGATGCCGAGCTTCTGGCGCTCGTCGATCTTCTGGATGGCGCCGGTCGGGCAGACCTGGCCGCACAGGACGCACGACGGCTCGCAGTAGCCGATCCGCGGGATGAGTATTGGCGTCCAGAGGGCCTCGATGCCGCCCTCGAACAGCGCGGGGTGGAGCGCGTTCGTCGGGCAGACCTTCATGCACTCGGCGCAGCGGATGCAGCGCTCGAGAAACGACCGCTCCTCGACTGCACCGGGCGGCCTGATCAGGCGATCGTGATAGTTGACGTCGAGCGAATCGGCCACGCGGGTCACGGGCAAGAGCGCAGCGCCCGCGGCTGCCGTCGCCAGGACCTTGCGCCGGTCCAGCTCCGCGGAGTCGAGCTGACTCTTGCGGCTGGGGAAGAAGCGGAACTCGATGACCTTCTCGGGGCAAGCGGCTTCGCAGTTGAAACAAACGTGACACTCGTCCTGGCGCCACTTCACGCCCCCCTGCGGCGAGTCGGCGCCCTGACAGTGCACGAGACAGAGGTTGCAGTCCGTGCACTTCGAGTGGTCCTTCTCCATCCCGAACAGCGCGAACCTCGACAGCCAGCCGAGGAGCGCGCCGAGCGGGCAGAGCGCGCGGCACCAGAAGCGCGGAATGACCCGGTTCATCAGCACGATGGCGACGAAGAGGACCGCGATGAGCCAGCCTTCGTGGAAGTTGTACTGCCGGTAGGGAAGGAGCACCTCCTGGAGCGCCCCGTGGACGCCGTCGGCCGCCTGTTGCAGCGTCCTCACGTTCGACGCGTCGATCCGGCCGAGCGCGCGGTCGGCGACGTAGTTGACCGCGGGCATGACGGTCAGGCCGACGGCCCGGACCATGACGCAGATCGGGTCGAAGATGCCCCCGATCGCGCTGCCGGTGACGGCCGCGGCAAGGAAGACGACGAGCAGGTAGTACTTGAGGCGCTGCCATCCCTTCGTGAGGTTCGCCTTGACCCGCTGCAGGCCCTTCGACTTCGGGCGAATCCACGCGGTGACGTGGTGCAGCGTGCCGAAGGGGCAGATCCAGCCGCAGAAGACCCGGCCGAAGACGAGCGTCAGGGCGAGGATCGCGATGGACCACGCGAGGCCGCGGTAGATGGTGTGGGTCGACAGGAACGTCATCACGGCCACGAACGGGTCGGCCTGCAGGAACGCCTCGACGGGGTAGGGGAGGCGAACGGGCTCGTTCGCGCCCGCGCCGAAGGTGCCGCGGAACTCGGTGCGGTAGAGGAGGAACAGGAACAGGACGAGACACGTGCCCTGGACGAGCCGGCGCAGCCAGACGAGCGTCCGGATGACGGGCCGCGGCTTCATGCGACCTCGATCTCGCGCATGCGGAGCCGCGTCAGATCGGTCGTTCCGATCCCTCGCCCCTCGGCCAGCCGGAGGTACGGCAGGTCATCCTTGGTCCTGCCGATCAGCGTACAGCCGAGGGCGTCGGCGGCGACCTGGTCGACGCTCGCGATCAAGGTGTCCATGCGTCGGGTGTCGTCGAGGCTCCCGCCCTGCGGCCCGTTGCGTACGAGCACCCTGACGGCGTCGACCACCGTGAGGGTCGGGCGCATGAAGGTCGCCAGGTCGGCGACGGACACGTCGATGCTCTGGTGCAGGCGGTTCCGCCGCCCGCCGAGGCAACCGTACCAGTTCTTCATCGCCGCCGTGTAACCGGCCAGGTTGTGGTGCTTCGCGATCGGCGCATTGATGACCTTGTCCGCCTCGATCAGGGTCGTGTAGACGGGCCACTCGTCGAGCACCTCGCCACCGAGCCTCATCTTGCGGAACGCGCGCTCGACCGGAAGCACCACGGTCGCGCCACGCGCGTGCGCCGCTCTCCAGATGCCGCTCCGCTGGAAGCACCGGCGCGGGTCGTTGCAAGAGGCATCCGTCACGGTCACGCGGGCAGCGCCAGCGTCGAAGCAAAGCTCGACCAGCGTGGCGACCACGACCGGGTTCGTGTTCGCGGCTTGCAGAGGGATTCGATCCCAGCCGATGTTCGGCTTGATCACGACCTTGTCACCCCGCGAGACGAAACGCCGCATCCCTCCCATCGCCTCGATGGCCTTGCGCACGAGAGCCTCGGGCTCGCCGTGCCGCGCGACGACCAGATCGAGATTGCCCTCCCGCGGCACGCCGAAGTCGCGCACCACTCGCTTGCCCGTGCGGCGCTCGACGTCCAGGCCGCCGCGGTCGAAGGCCAGCGTGCCCACCGCCGAGGCCGCCAGGAGACCCCCGGCCGCCTTGGCCGTCCTGACGATGGCTTCGCGCCGCGAGATCCCTTCGGACATCGAGGCCTTTATAAGGCCCCTGATCAGGCATCCGCAAGAAACCCCACAGATTTCGACGTGGGTCGCCGCGCAGTCCGGCGGAAACGCTCGGCGCGCGGCGCCTGCGTGACGGATCGCGCGGTATGGTCTGGAAGCGTCGTGATTCCGCGTGGATGCGGACCTAGTGCGTGTCCCCGAAGAACGTCCGTGCTAGCGCGGTCTTGGCCTCGGGGTCGGCAGCCGGGGCGCCCGGCGTGTCGCTGTTGGTCACGGCGACCACGAGCGTGCCCCTTCGCGCCACGACGATCTCTCCCCTGTCGGGGTCGGCGCCAAGGGCCGCGGCATCGCCGAGGTTCGCAAGCGGCGTCGTCCCCGCGAGCGGCCTGGTCAACGCCTCGTACGCGCTCGTCGCCTCGGCCGCCGTCGACCGCTCGGCGAACGCGAGCCGCATCCTCTTGGCGTCGATCGAGTACTCGGCCGCGATCCCGGGGCCCAGGGCATCGACGCCGAGCAGGGCGCGCCCGTAGCGAACCTCGCTGTGGGCGACGAGACCTCGGGCCGGCAAGCGCGAGAGCTCGGGCAGCGGCGCCACGTCGCCGGAGATCCCCGATTCGATCGTGCGCGCGATCGGCCCGAGGACCGCCCGTCCGGCGGATCGCAACGATTCCTCCGTCGCGTCCGGGCTCTCGTCGAGGTACGTGAGCTTCACCAGGTACCGGTCCTTCCAGAAGGCGAGGTCCGTCCCGCTCGCGGTCCCGCCGCCACCGAGCTCGACGAAGCGCTCGGCCAGGGTCGCCGGGTCGCCCCCCTCGAGAGCCATGCGGCTGAACCGCCCGAACGCCCCGGGCTTCGATCCCATGTCGAAGATCTCCACCTGCACGGACCTCGAGCCCGACCGGTAGTCGGCGACCGCGAGCATGACGAAGGCGTACTCGAGGTACGAGTCCGCCTGTCCGTTCATGTACTCGTGGAGATTCTGGGCCTCGAAGGTCCGCGGTCCCTCGGCCGACATGCGAAAGCCGCCGACCTCGGGCCGAGGAAGGAGCGCGGCCGGCCCCGCGAGACCCTGGTCGGCACCGCCGGTCCCTCCGTCGCGGGCGGCTGCTCGCGCCGTCTCCCGCCGCGGCGTCGGGCGCGACCCTCCGGTCCCCGAGTTGCAGCCGAAGATTGCCGCCACTATGAACACACCGGAAATCGCGTGACAGGCCGAGTCCATCGAGGAGCTCGTATTAGCGTCGGGCACCGCGCAAATCAAACCCCAAGGAATCACGCCGGGATCTCGACGCTCCGCTGCCACGGCGGCGCCGGCTCGGCCCGAAATGCTTGCGTAGCTGTGCACTCGTTGCGAGGCGGGAGCCCCGCCAGCTCTGAGAATCACGTATAGTCACGCTCACTTAACGGCGCTCGCGAGGGGGCATGTTGCTTGCAGTTTCGGTCCGCCGCTCATGAACCGTGACCGCGGTTACACCCTGCTCGAGCTGATGCTGGTGGTCCTGCTCATCGGAATCTCGATGGCCCTGGCGATGCCGAGCATCAGCACGGCGATGGCCGAACAGACCCAGAGCAACGCATCGCTCTCGGTCCTGGACGTGTTCCGGACCGCGAGGAGCAGGGCGATCCAGTCCGGCGCTCCGACGCTGGTCCTGGCCACCGCCGCGCCGAGCGGAGAGTTCTGGATCCTGCAAGCGCCGCAGACGCCGGGCGTGGTCGTAGGCTGCTCATCGGTCAACTGGGTGGCGCTGGCGGGCCTCCAGCAGATTCCCCTCAACACGGTGCTCAACTTCGACGACCTGGCTGCCGACGAGGAGTGGAACGCGTTCGGGATCAACGTGATCTTCAACGGCGGCGCGGGCACGCCGGGGGTCTGCTACACGCCGCTCGGACGGGTCTACTACTCGGCAAACGGCGCGGCCGGACCGTTCAGCGACGCGCAGGGCGCGGCTCCGGGCGGCGCGCTGACGATCGGCGTGCGCAGGACCCAGAACGCGATCACGCGCGACGTGGTCGTGCCCCTGGGAAGCGGGATGCCGAGGCTGGGGAACTGATGAAACGCCAGAGCGGCTACACCCTGATCGAGGTGATGATGGCGCTGACGGTCCTCGCGATCGGAGCCGCCGGCATCTTCGCCCTTCAGTCGGTGGCGATCCGCGGAAACAGCGACGCGCAGGACATCACGGCGGCCACGAACGTCGCGCGCTGGTGGATCGAGCTCATCAAGACGGACGCGGTGCAGTGGAACTTTCCGGGCCCGACTCCGGCCAACGACCAGAACGACACGCAGTACCTCGCCGGCCAGAATCCGCCCACGGGAAACTGGGTGACGCTGGCGCAACCGGCTCCGGCGGTGGGCATACTCCCGATGACCCGCGACGGCAGGTTCGCGGCCAATGGCGACTTCTGCGCCCATGCGCGCTTCCAGACTCCGACGCCGGCCGCTGTAGGGGTCCCGCAGGCCCCCGGCATCGAGGTGACCGTCCGGGTCTGGTGGTTCAAGGGCGGATTCCACAACGCTGCCGTCTACCCGAACTGCGGCGCGGGTCAGGAAGCGCTCATGACGCCGAACCTGATCCGCTTCCACTGGGTGTACCTGACCACCCTCGTCACACCCCACGACCAATCCTGATGAGACGACACGATCACGAAGCCGGTTTCACCTTGATCGAGCTAGTGGTCGCCCTCGGGCTGGGGGCGATCATCAGCTTGACCCTGTACACGCTCACGTCCGGCACGAGCCAGATCTTCTACGAGCAGCAACGCATCGCCGCGTCGCAGCTCGCCCTGCGCTCTGCGGTCGAGCGGCTGCGTGCGGAGATCGGCCGGGCGGGCTACCTCGCGACGCCGAACAGCGATGTCGACCCCGACGTCTGCCCGCCGGGCTCGCTCGACTGCCCGAACCCTCCGCTGCGAGGGGTCCAGCTCCTGAACCAGGATCCCGTGGCGGCCGCCGCGATTCCCGAGCCCGGGACCAACATCGTGGCGCGACCGGACGAGCTGACGATCTTCGGCGCGTTCGACGACGGGGACTCGTACTTCACGACGTCGCTCGGCGCCGGCATGCTCGAGCTGGACAACACGACCCAGTCCTTCCAGCAGCGGTTCGGCGCGGCCGTCATCGCGGGCAACATCGCCGCGGTCATCGCCGACTCCTTCAACGCGAATCGCGTCCTCAGGATCCAGTGCCCCGGTCAGTCCGCCGTCTTCCAGGCGATCACCGGACCCGCGACCTGGACGGGCAGTACGGTGCAGGTGCCCTACGGCATGCTCAACGCCGTCGGGCCCTACCAGCCTGCAGGGATCGGCTGGCGGTGCGAGGTCTCGACGGCGACGTTCGCCCGCTACCATGTCCGCAACGTCTGCGCTCTGTTCCCCGCGACCTGCCGGGCAGGAGGCGAGCCCGACAAGACCGATCTCATCCGGGTCGATCTGACGCCCGCGCTCGTCGAGATCGCGGGCACGGAGAGGATCGTCGCCGAGTACGCCGTGGACTTCGACGTCTCGTTCGACGTCGACACGGCCGCGACGCCCGCGGTCCCGGGCACCGTGAACCCTCCGGTCGTCCAGCAGTGCTCGTTCGCGAGCTCGGCGGCATGGGCCGTGGGCGGGGCCGGGTCGCTCGCGGGCCGCGTCCGCGCCGTCCTCTTCCGTCTCTCGGTGAGGACGCGAAACGAGGATCCGAGCTTCCCGTGGGTCGCCAATCCCGGGCTGCCTCTCGTGCGCTTCAAGCTCAGGCCCGTCGGAACGACCACCGCGGCCTGCAGGGTCCGGACGATCTCGACCCGGGTGGAGCTGCCGAACTTCGCGGCTGCCAACATCCAGTCTCCCACGTCGGCGGGTGCTCCATGCATGTGACCAGCGTCAGAGCCAGCAGTAGAGATCAACAGGGCGCCGCGATGCTCGTCACGCTGCTCGTCTTGACCAGCGCCACGGCCATCGGGATCGTCGCAGCGTTCTCGACCTCGTCGGAGGTGCGGACGTCGGCCAACGTGCGTGGCGCGTCGCAGGCAGAGTACGTCAGCGATCTGACGGGCCGCTTCGGACGCGAGATATCGCAGATGTACGTCCCCCACATGAATGGCGGCCCGGCCTGCGCCGAGACCCAGTCGAGCCGGCTGTTTCTGACGGACTTCGTCCGGGTCGACACCATGGGGACGGGCACCGGGAGCGACGTCGTCGCGCCCAACGTCGGCGCGTTCGGGTACACGCCGGTCTGGCCGTACGCCTCGATCACCTTCGACGACATCATCGAGCGTCCGGTCGAGGTGGCCGGAGAGCAGATCAACGACCCGCAGTTCCGTCCGGTCGAGTGCCGCTTCCGGATGACGGTGGACGGCTCGACCGTCGGCCGGGCGGACGCGACCCAGGGGCTGAACAACCGGACGGTCACGACGCAGCGGATGAGAGCGTTCATCCGCGTCAACGGGCAGTGAGGGGCGCCATGAGACGAAGATCCATCGAGCTTCCGTTCCTCCTCGGGCTGATGGCGTTCGGAGCGAGCGCCCGGGCGCAGGACGACACCAGCCTGCCCCGGCCCGTGGTGCTGCTCGGCATGGACAGCTCCGGGTCGATGGAGTACCTCGCGAACGACGACCTGCCCAACTGCAACCTCGGGCCGGGGCTCGACGAGGCGAACCGCTACAACATCGCGATGGCGGCGATGACCGGCTCGTTCCCCAGCTTCGACTGCACGGTGGTCGATCGGTCGACGCTGCCGCCCAACTCGATCGACTACAACTACTTCCTCGACCACTACGCCATCTCTGCGGCGACCCTGGCCGGTCAGCTCCAGAACGGCGTCCTCGACAACTATAGCGAGCGGATCAAGTTCGCGCTGATGACCTTCGATAGCTGGGCGGGCGGCCCGAACTACCCCGAGCCCATGCAGTCGTGGACCGCCGGCCAGCAGGGCATGTGGAGCTATGGCCACAACCACGTGTTCGACTGCTTCCCGGATCTCGACGGCGACGGCGACGAGGACTGCACCGGCTGGCACGGGGCGAACGCCTTCATCTGGGACGCGGGCGCGCGCAACAAGACCGCGGGCGTGACCGACGGCGGTCTCGTGTCCGCGGGCGACGAGGACGACCAGGCCAGCATCGACGCCGTCAACGCGAGGATCCAGCAGGAGCTCCTCGCGCTCAGGCCCTTCGGCGCGACGCCGCTCGCGTCGCTCCTCGACGACATGCACTTCTACTTCCTGAACAACAAGGACGTCCTGCCCAAGGATCCCGCGGCTCCCGATCCCCCGAACGACGGCGACGACGGAGACGGCGCCCACCTGCCCGGCGGGGCCGGCAAGGGCCGGGACCTGTACGGGAACTGCCGGAAGAAGTACGCCGTGGTCTTCACCGACGGAATCGCGAACCTCGACGCCCGGCCCTTCTGCGAGCAGTACGCCGGCGACGGCGCGACCTTCGGCTGCACCTGCCCCTACGACACGGCGCCGGAGCAGGCCGCGGACCTGGCGGCCGAGGGGATCCCGGTCTTCGTGATCGGCTACGCGCTCGAGCTCTCCGACATCAACGGGGACGGCTCGACGGACGACGAGAACCTGGCGAACCGCCGGGCGCTGTGGGACATCGCGGTCCAGGGCGACACGGCGGATGCCTGCCCGAGCGACCTGGACCTGTTGGCGACGCCTCCCACCTGCCCGAGGACCATCGACCCGGCGTCCGGCGTCTTCCACATGGGCGCCCTCTTCGTCGATTGCGACCCGGGGCAGCCCGAGGTCTGCCGCCAGGCCGTCGCGAGCGCCTTCTCCCAGATCTTCGACGCGATCGGGGCGCAGTCGACGAGCCGCACGCTTCCGTCCTTCTCCGGCGCCACGAGCGGTACCGGTGGGGGCGAGCAGAACCAGTTCGATGCGTTCTTCACGGTCTCGAACGGGTACCCGTGGCAGGGGCACCTCGTCCGCTCGCGGTTCCTCTGCAACGACGCGAACCTCGAGGAGGTCGGGTACGACGCGGACACCGATTCGTTCGGCGACATCCTCAACCAGCGGGCCACCCCCCGGCGCCT
This sequence comes from Deltaproteobacteria bacterium, assembly GCA_016190375.1. Classification (GTDB taxonomy): domain Bacteria; phylum Myxococcota_A; class Polyangia; order JACPQR01; family JACPQR01; genus JACPQR01. Next base: position 39,162 of record JACPQR010000225.1, on the reverse strand, counting down.
GTACACCTTCCAGCCGGCGGCCGGACCCGGAGCCCAGCGGTCGTTCCTGCGCTCGGCGAACGGCATCACCGAGCCGTTCGCCGCGGCCAGTGTCACGGCCGCGGAGCTCGGAGTGCCCACGGAGGCGCGGCGCAGGAGCATCCTGGCCTTCGTCCACGCGGACCCGTCGCTCGACATCGATCCGACCAACTCGATGGCCCAGAGGCGCGTGGGCCGGCGGCTCGGAGACATCTACCACTCCGCGCCCGTCGTGATCGATCCCCCGACGCCTCGCTTCGGAAGTCCCTCGTACACTGCGTTCCAGACGTTGCACGCAAAGCGCCGTCCGGTCGTCCTCGTCGGGTCCAACGACGGGATCCTGCACGCCTTCGACGCCGCCGCGGTGGATGACGGGACGGGAGTCGTACCCGGCAAGGAGCTGTGGGGCTTCGTCGCGCCCTACCACTTGCAGACGCTGGAGACCCAGATGCCGGCCTCTCACCAGTTCTACGTCGACGGGACGATCGCCGTGGCCGACGTCCTGCCCGTGTTCAGGCAAGGCTCGACTCCGCAGGGCACGGACTGGCGCACGGTGGCGGTGTACGGGATGCGTCAGGGCGCGGAGGCCTACGTGGCGCTCGACCTGACCGACTCCCTCCTGGATCCCGACCGAGCCGGGGCGTTCGACGAGCCCGAGATGCTCTGGCAGTTCGTCGACCCGAACCTGGGGCAGTCCTACGGTGGCGCTCAGATCGCGAAGGTCTTCGTCCAGCTCGGCGGCGAGGCTGCACCCGCCGAGCGCGCGGTGGCGGTGCTCGTGGGCGGAGCCGGGACGCTGAGCAGCAACGCCGGTTGCAGGCGCCAGACGAACACCTACACGGCGGACCACGGGACCCTGCAGAGCCAGCGGGTCAGGTGCTGGAACCCGCGTGGACGATCGCTCTTCATCATCGACCTCATGACCGGGAACGTGATCCGGAGCTGGGGCCCGTCGACCTACAGTGGCCCCGCGAGCGCGAACAACCCCTTCGACTCGCCGGTGATCGGGACGCCGGCCATCTTCCTCAACGGCTTCGACACGACGATGGAGCGTGCGTTCGTCGGCGACGCCGACGGCGGCCTCTGGCGCGTCCAGACCGACAACCCCGATCCCAACCAGTGGACGGTCTCCTTGATGCACGACCTCTTCAACGACGACAACAGCGGGCAGAAGCACCAGCCTGCTGCGGAGCAGCCGGCGCTGAGCACGGACACGCTGGAGCGGGTGATCGTCATGTACGGCAGCGGTGATCCGGACAACCTGTCGGCCGACGTGGACGACGAGAACCGCGTCGTCTCGCTGACGGAGCAGGCCGAGATCAACGCCAACGGCGTCAACGACGACTACACGGCGATCCTGAACTGGCAGCTCGTCCTGCCCGACGACGAGGAGAAGCTCACGGGAGCCATCAGCGTCACGGACGGGATCGCCTACTTCACGTCGTTCATCCCCGCCCCCAACGCGACGAAGGACCGCTGCAACTTCGGCAACGCGCGCATCTGGGGCGTCGACTACCTGAGGCCGGTCAACCTGGGTGACCCGATGAGCGGCCCCCTGGCGAAGCTCAGGCTCGACGTCAACGGCGACGCGAGCGATGGAAACGAGGCGCCGGGCTCCGACCAGGGTGGCCGGGCCGAGGATCTGGATGCCGGGACCGTGCTGTACGGGCTTCAGGCCGTGAGGCGCCCAACCTGCGTGGAGAGCGCCAACGTCACCGATCCGCTGGGCTTCACCAGGCAGCAGATCTCGGCGATCACTCCGGGCGACTTCCAGCTCGTGGCGCACCTGCCGGACAACGACGCCGACGCCTGCCCCGGGTGCAACGACAGGAGCGTCGGCCCTGGTCGGGTCGTGGAGATCCGGCAGACGACTCGCGAGGGCTACGCGAAGATTGACTCCTGGGGTGCCCTGATCGAGTAGTCTTCCGGTCGGGACGTGGTCAAGCGCTCGCTCCTCCTCCTCTTGCCACTACTGGCGGCCGCGGCCTGCGGACCCGACCGGCCAGCGAGGAACGAGGCCAGGCGACGCGAGGCGCTCGAGAAGAGTCCTCTCTCGCCGACGCCTCCCTCGAGGCCGCCGTCACCCTACGAGTCACCCGGCGAGCTCGCTCCCGCGCCAAGGCCGGTCCTGGGAGTGGCGGTGCCGAAGGTCGCCCGCGTCCTCTCCGAGGACGACGAGGTGGCGACGGTCTCGGTTCGCGGGATCCCCTACGAGGCGGTCGAGAGGTTCTTTCGCAAGCGGTTGCAGACCGGTCGGATCGAACGAGCGAAGCGGGGAACCCACATCCTCGGCGCCCGACCGCTTCCTCCGGGCAACCCTCGGCGGCGCGTGGACGTCGTCCTGAGGTCCGGGCGGGCCGGTACCGAGACCGTGATCAGCATCTTCGACAAGACGCCGACGAAGCGCCCGGCACCCCAGGGCGATCAGGCGGTGCGCGAGGCGCTCGGGCCCCCCATCAGGTTCGACGAGCGCATGCCAGGGATCAACGAGTAGGCTGGGGTCACAGGACCCCAAGCATCATCAGCTGACCATGGTCAGGAGTCCGGATCGGGGCTTGTAGTCCCCTTCGAGCCCCGATTCCCACCACTGGCGACGCCTCTCCGGCCTGGCCCCGGCCTTGCTTCTTGCTCGGGTGAGGGGTCGTCCGCCGATGCAGCACTACCGCGAAGTCAGCTCGGCACAGATCCTACTGATCGAGCCCGACGCGACTGAGTTCTTGGGCGAGACCCGCTCGGGGAGCATGTCGTCCCGGCTGATGCGCGACACGGCTCACTTCATGACCGAGGTCCGATCAGGAAGCCTGTCCCGCCTCATGGACGAGCTCGGGCGGTGGCTGGCGCGACTGTCGAGGCCGGATGTGCGCAGGCGGGTCCGCGGCGCGGCAGGGTCACGGCCGTGGCGCCGCCCTGGAATCGCGATCGGGGCGTTCGTCCTCTTGACCGCCGGCGTTGCCCTCTGCTTCGCGGCGGCCCTCGGGCCGACCGAGCCCGACAAGCCGCTGACGGCCCGTGCCCTGCCCGTGGTCGGCTCGAGCGCTCCCGAAGCAAGCCGGTCGACCGAGCCGCGCGAGGAACGAATCATCGACTCCGAGCCGCACGGGGCCCTCGTCTTCCGCGGCGAGGACCTCATAGGCACGACTCCCTTCGTGTACGACACGCCCGCCGACCGTCCTCTGGGGACGATCCGGCTGAGGCTGCAGGGCTATGTCCCCGAGGAACGCCTCGTGGGACCGGGGTCGCCCGCGGTCGTGCTGGTCAAGTTGAGGGCGAGGTAGGGATCAGACTCCGAAGTCGCCCTTGGCCCGCAGGACCTGGGCGATCAGGTTCCGGCTCTCGCCCGTCTCGAGCGCGAGGCTCTGGCGAAGGATCGTGGGCAGGTCCTGCAGGTCGAGGTTGACCAGGAGGTCCTTCGCCGTCGTGCGGAACTGCGACTCCCCGTGGCGGAGCACCTCGAGGAGGAAATCTGCTGCCTCGAGCGTGTTGATCCTGCCCACGCTCCCGAGCGCGGCGAGCTTGACCTCCGGGTCGGTCGCCTCGCGGAAGATCCGCACGAGCGGATCGAAGGCGTGCGGGAAGTGGAGCGCCGAGACGGCGGCGAGCGCGTCACGGCGGACCGCCGCCTCCGGATCCGCGAGACCCTTGACGAGCAGCCCGAAGCTCCGCTTGTAGAAGAGCGTCCTCAGGGCCCGCATCACCGCGGCGCGGACCCGGGCCGCCGGGTGCGTCACCATGCGCTCGAGCGGGGAGAGCGACGCGTAGAGCTGGATCTGGCCGAGCCTCTCGGCGAGGACGGCGAGCTGCTCCTCGTCGCCCTCGGGCGCGTCGAGAGCGTGTAGCCTGCACAGGAGCGCCTTGCGCCTCGTGACGTCCGGGTACTTCAGGTCCACGAGGATCTCGGTCGAGACCTCGCCGATGTCGCCGGCCTGCTCCCACTCGATGAGGTCGAGGTACCAGATGTCCGGGTAGGCGGTGTCCTGCCTGAGGTAGTCGGGAAACGGGGGCGCATCCACCTCCGCCTCGTACGCGTTGTCGTAGCGCGCCGAGATCCGGGCATAGCGCTTCTGCTTCTCGACGCCGAGCTCGAGCTTGCACAGCGCGTCGTAGCAGCCCTTGACGCGCACGTAGTCGCCGAGCGCGTTGAAGCCGTCGATCGCCGCGAGGTACGCGTTCTCGGCGAGCTCGAGGGGGCCGCCGTCCGCGATCGTCTTGTGCGCCCCGAGCACCCAGGTCGTCGCGCAGCGCTTTCGATACGAGCGCTCGTAGGGCAGGCCGAGCCGCTGGCAGTACTCGGCCGACTCGCGGAACAGTGTCGCGGCCGCGTGGTGCTCCTCCCTCTCGAGCGCGATCTTCTGGAAGTCCTCGAAGTACTGGAGCACGTAGTACTTCAGGTGGTCTTCCTTGAGGATCCGGATGCAGTTGAGGTAGCCCTCGGCCAGGTTCTCGAACTGCTTCTCGTCCCGACCCAGGGTCATGAGGATCTGGAAGCAATCGAAGGCTCGCTCGCGCAGCCCCCGCGTCTCGAAGTCGTCCGCGGCCTCCTCGAGCAGGCGCGTCGCGTTGACCAGCGACTTGCGCGCCGCCGCGCGATCGCCCAGCCGCGCGCAGCACCGCCCCAGGTTGAAGGACACGAGCGAGCTCACGTATGGATCGGAGCGCGACCTCGGGTCCTGCGAGATCCGTTCCCACAGGACCCTCGCCGCCGGATCGTCCTTCGCCCGCTCGTACTCGATCGCGGCGTGCGCCGGACGGCCCGCCTCCAGGAACTGAGCCGCCCCCGAGCGGTGATCCCCCGAGATGGCCTGGCATCGTGCGATGTCCCGCGGCGCCGTCCCGAAGAGCTGGGCCGCGCGCTGGACGTCGTGCAGGTAGAGGTGGACGAAGGCGGCGTTGCGCGGGCGTCCGACCATCCGGTAGCAGTTCGCGAGCTGTCGGAGGTTCTCGTCGTACTCGGCGTCGACGAGGTGGGTCTGCTCGGCGAGGTACCAGAGGAACTTGAAGGCCTCGGCCGCGTGGTTCTGGGAGAGGAGCTGCCTGGCCTTGCGGGCCGCCTCGACCTTGTCCACTACGCTTCCGTTCCTGCTGGGGGTGGAGGCGGCTGGGTCATCATCGAGCGCGGGCTGGGCTGCGCCCCCCCGCGGGCCCCCCGCTTCGGAGCTCGGTGCGCGCGCTCACTACGGCGGAGTGAATCCGCCTCCGTTCGCTGTCGCAACGAGAACACGTCCCCGGGTCGCACCATCACACCTCGGTTCCCGGGGGTGGTGGGGGTGGTTGGGTCATCCGTGCCGCGTCGTCGATGATCTCGAGCGCTCGCTCGGCGCGCTCCTTGCGGTTCATGAGCGTCTGGGCGTCGACGATCTGGTGGCGGTGCAGGAGCGTCAGGTAATCGAGCTCCACCTCGCCCGAGGGCAGGATGAAGACCCCGTAGACGAAGGCGCTCTTGCGGAGCTTGTCGACCAGGTCCACCGGAATGTGGCACTCGGCGTGGGTGACTATGTACAGGGCCGCGCTCCGCCGCTCGCGCCGCTGCAGCTTGAGCAGGTCGAGGTGGAGCTGCGAGAAGACCTTGGCGTAGTTGCGGCCGCGCTCCGAGCGGAAGCACAGGAGGTAGGGCACGTTCACCGACCCGTTGCGCACCCTGACCAGATCGTACAGGCGGCTGTCGAAGAACCTGAGGTACACGTCCTCGCCGCGCAGGCTGAGCTTCTTCGTCAGGGTCAGGGCGAGACCCCTGGCGAACACCTGGCGGACGCCGCGCATCGAGGCCGAGGCGTCGACGACGATGTAGTGCAGCCGCCGCTCCTCCTCGCGCTGCTTCTCGTGGGCGTAGTAGAAGAGCTCGTTCTCCAGGTAGCGCGCCTCGAACAGGTCGTCGTCGTAGGCCATCTCCGACAGGAGAAGGTTGTCCAGATGACCGCGCCGCGTCAGGCCCGAGTACCCGTCCACGCTGAAGGTCTGCTGGCAGTTGGCGCGCTTCGTCTCGAGGACCGACGGCAGGATGTCGAGCGAGAAGTTGATGACGTCGTTCGCCTCGGGGCTCGAGAACACCTGGAACAGGTCCATGAGGTCGACCAGCCCCGCCGCGCCGGCCTCGCCGCCGAACAGACCGAGCAGCCGCAGCGTGTCGAGGTCGACCTGCTCGACGGCCGTGAGCAGATGAAGGCGTTGCTGGCAGATGAACCTGAGGAAGCTCGTCTCCGCGGTCCGGTCGAAGCGCGCGAACAGGTGTCCGATCTGCGGGCCGAGGTTCGCGTACAGGTCGGGGTCCATGGGCAGGTTGTCGCCGATGGGGGCGAGCCTGCGCTCGGGCCAGCGGTCGAAGAGCTGCCCGAGGAGCTTCGCGAGCAGCACCGCGACCAGCTCGTCCTCGAGCCGCCAGGCCCGCGCCTTGTCGACCACCTCGCACGAGGAGATGTCGCGGAGCAGCTCCGTGTACTGCCCCGACAGCGTCCCGGGATCGCCTGCTGCTCCTTGCAGCCCGGTATCCACCCGTTCCCGAGGCCCGAGCGGCGCCGCCGCCTCGTCCGCGCACAGGACGAGCCCGATGTCATGGACGACGAAGAACGGAACGTGCACCCCGATCCGCCTGAGCGTGTTCCGCCACGTCGCGGCCCTGATGAGGAGCATGGGGTTCTCGGCCCGGACGCAGGAGAGCGCGAGGCCGCCAATCTCGCGGGCGATCTCGGTCGTCTCCAGCTTCTGGGGAACGGGCATCGAGGGGCGAAGATAGCACCATCGCTAGGCTCGCGAGTGCTCGACCTCGGCGAGCCATCGCTCCGCGTCGAGCGCGGCGGCGCAGCCTGCGCCCGCGGCGGTCACGACCTGCCGGTAGCGCCGGTCCGCGACGTCCCCGGCGGCGAAGACGCCGGGAACGCTGGTTCGCTGGCCGTGGCCGTCCTCGAGGACGATGTAGCCGGACTCGTCCATTCGAACCTGGCCCGCGAGGAAGGCCGTGTTCGGCACGTGGCCTATGGCCCAGAAGAGGCCGGCGACCTCGAGCTTGCGTCTCGACCCGTCCCTGGTTGAGCGAAGGGCCACGCGCTCGAGCATCTCGCCGCCCTCGAGCGCCTCGACCACGTGGCTCCAGACCACCTCGATCTTGCGGTTCGCGAGGACGCGCTCCTGCAGGATCCTCGACGCCCGAAGCTCGTCGCGACGGTGGATGACGAAGACGCGGCTGGCCGTCCGCGACAGGAAGCCGGCCTCGTCCATGGCGCTGTCCCCGCCGCCCACGATCGCCAGCGGCTTGTCGCGGAAGATCGGCAGCGCGCCGTCGCAGATCGCGCACGCGCTCACGCCGCGCTGCCAGAAGCGCTCGTGGCCTTCGGGGTCGGCCTTCTTCGCGCGGGCACCGGTCGCGACGATCAGGGCGAGCGCCTCGCGCTTCTCGCCGTCCGACGCCTCGACCACGAAGGGGTGGCGCCCGAGGTCGACCCGGGAGGCGTCCTCCTGCACGGCCCTCGCTCCGAACCGGGTCGCCTGCTTCCGCAGGAGCTCCATGAAGTCCGGCCCCTGCACTCCCTCGGGGAACCCCGGGACGTTCTCGACGTCGGTCGTCGTCATGAGCTGCCCGCCGGGCGTCTCGCCGCGCTCGTTCGAGAGCGATCCCTCCAGCACGAGCGGATCGAGGCGCGCCCTGGCAGCGTAGATCGCCGCGGTCAATCCCGCCGGGCCGGATCCGATGATGATGAGGCGCTCCATGCCCACAACCTGATGAGGCGGCAGGCACGCGCAAGGGGCTCTCGCGAAGGCCGAAGTCGGTGGGTGACGAGCGCGGCAATCACCGGACGACGACGGCGTCGACGCGCGACAGGCGTGTCAAGAGAACTTCGACGACTGGAAGACGTGCTCGAGGAGCTGGTCGACCATGCCGCCCACCTGGGTGGCCTGCTCGGTCCCGATGGCCTGCAGGGCCGCGCGGATCTCGTTCAGGCTCTTGAGCTGACTGAAGAGCTGGATGTCGCTCAGGGGCTCGCCGGACGCGATCAGGTCGCGGATCAGGTTGACCTCGTTGATCAGGGCGTCCAGACCCACCTCGGCGGCCGCGTGGCGGCGCGCCTCGGGGTGCTCGCGGAAGTACGCCTCGAGCACGGGACCGACGATCTCGGCGAGGATCTCGGACTGATCGAGGTTGTTCCAGATGTGCTTGAGCACGAAGAAGTCGCCCGCGTCGCAGGCCGCGCGACCGTCCAGGAAAGCGCTCGCGGCGAGGAGCTTCGTGATCTTGATGACGCGCCGGTCCGAGAGCGAGATGCCCTCGCTCCGGATCTGGAAGACGAGGCCCTTGTAGGTCGCGAGGAACTCCTCGGGGAAGACCATGCACGAGTCGAACGACGCATGAAGCGCGTGCAGCTCCCGCGCCGGCAGGACGGGTCTCATGGATCGTTCGGCGCCGGTGATCTTCATCACCTCGTTCCGGATGCCGCGGGCCAGGAGGTCGTGGAAGTGGTAGCTGTCGAGGTTGTCGGAGCGGACCCGGAGCAGGAACCGATCGAAGATCGCCATCAGCGTCTCGTCGTTCGGGACCTCGTTCGACGCGCCGAAGACCGAGATCAGCGGGACGTCGATCCGCTGCTGGCCGTTCATGAAGATGCGCTCGTTGAGGAGCGTCAACAGCGAGTTGAGGATCGCGCTGTTGGACTTGAAGACCTCGTCCAGAAACACGATCTCCGACTCGGGGAGCATCGTCTCGGTCTTGCGGCGGTAGGTGCCCGTCCGGAACGCGGAGATGTCGACCGGACCGAACAGCTCGTTCGGCTCGGTGAACCGCGTCAACAGGTACTCGAAGTACTTGGCGTCGATCAGCCGCGCGAACATCCGGATCATCGCGCTCTTCGCCGTCCCCGGGGGGCCGACCACGACCATGTGCTCCCCGGCGATTGCGGAGATCAGCATCAGCCGGATGACCTCCTGCTTGCCGAGGAAGTGCGCCTCCAGCGTGCGCGCGATGTTCTGCAGGCTCGGCCCGAGGCGCGGAAGCTGGCCCTTCGGTCTCGTCTCTTGCATGGGCATCGGAGGTTTATCCCGCCACGGCCGCCATCGGCAAGCCCTGCCGCCCGGCGGCGAGGAGCTCCGCCACCAGCGCGTCCGCCCGCCCGAGCGTCTCGCCGTCCGTGCCGACGGCGCCGGCGAGGGCGACCACGACCGCGGCCCTCTCGCTCTCGGCGAGGGGAAGGGCCGGCGCCCAGCCCGGGTCGACCCGCTGCAGCATGGCGAGCTGGAGCGCAAACAGGGTCCTGTTCGCGGTCTGCCGGCCCGCGGACTCGATCTGCTTGGCGAGGCCGTGCGGGTCGCCTACGGCCAGGGTGAGGAGCAGGTTGTAGTAGAAGCACACGAGGAACCGCAGGTCCTCGGCGACCAGCCCGCCGGCCGACGCGGCCTGGTCGAAGGCGAACCCGAGCGGGCCGCCGGTCCGCGCCAGGCCCTGCTCGACGTGCGCGTACGTGACGGCACGGCAGACGGCGTGGTCCCTGAGCGCGACCACCATGTCGTGGTCCCAGATGAAGGGCGGAAGGGCCCTCGCGGGCGTGAGCAGGGAGGTCAGGGCGCTCCGGCGCATGAGGAACGAGAGCACCGCCAGCCCCTCCTCGTCGAACCGGAGCTCTCCGAAAGGCGTCTCCGCGTGCTCCTGGCGTATTCGCCGCACGGTGGGCCAGTACAGGAAGCGCGACGGGGGCTCCCTGCCGTAGAAACGATACCTGTACGACCAGTTGTACAGGACGGTGTCGACCCGGCTCGTGCGGAAGAGCGGCCACACGATCGAGTGCCGCTCGACGAGCTCGTTGCGCCCCTCCGGCTCGCGCGCCTCCTCGAGGAAGCGCCGCGCCCACTCGGCCGCCCGCCGCCGCGCCCGGCCAGCGCCCAGCCGTTCCAGATCTGGGTGCGTGCGGTACAGGATGTTGTGCACAGCGGCGGCGACGCGGATGTCGTCCGAGCTGGGCGCCGCGGGCACCGCCTCGGCGAGCACGTCCGCCGCGATCGCCTGTCGGGCCGCGAGGAGCTCCGCGGCATCGGCGCCGTTGGACGGCACCGCCTCCTCGAAGTACGAGATCACGCCGGGGGCGATCGGCGCGCCGATCTCCACCTTTCCGCCGCGGACCAGGGGCACCATGAACCCCGAGAAGAACCGGTCGAAAAGCCCCTGCAGGGCGCTCAGCTTCTTGTCGGCCACCCGCGCTCCTACTCCGTCTTCTTGGGGAGCTTCTTGCCCGGAACGCCCCAGAGGGGGAAGAGCCCGAGGCTGTCGTGCACGAGGTGCCGTGGCCCGGACGTGTCGCCCGTCGAGCGGGCTGCCGCTGGAGAGGGGACGGACGCCACGTCCAGGAGCGACCGGCGCGCGAGCGGCGCGAAGTCGGGCTCCCGGAGCGCCAGCGGCGCCTGTCCTCCCGGCTCGAAGAAGAAGAGCGTCCCCGGCGAGCCGCCGAGCGCATCGAGCAGCACCTGAGGCGAAGCCGCCGGCAGGAGCGTGTAGCCCGCCGGAAGGAATATCTGGCTTCCGAACGGGTAGTAGTAGGTCCCGAGCGGGACGCTCTCGACGCCCTCCTGCGACACGAGGACTATCCGTTCCTCGCCCACGAACACGCGGAAGCTCGACAGGACCCGAGGTGGCAGGACGTAGATCATCTTCCTCAGCCACTCGGCCTGGGCGATCGGGACCACCGTCGCGGTGACGTGCTTCCAGGGCGCCGTCGTGGTCACGAGGCGGACCTTCAGACCGACCGGATCGGAGCGCGGGGGCAACGCCTTCAGGCGTGCAGGGTCGGCCCTTCCCAGGTCGACCTGCAGCCGGGTGATCCGGCGCAGATCGGTGAAGGGCGGGAGGTTCTCGAGGATCTCCACGCGATCGCGGCGGCCGGCGAAGAGGTAGAGCCTGTCGCTCGCGAACACCGAGGCGCAGGACTCGAGGTTGATCGGGTGCCGGAAGCAGAGCTCGACGCCGAAGTTGTCGCCCAGCGGATCGAAGACCTCCAGGCCCGGCGTGGCGCACAGGAGGTCGATGATTCGCTCGGGCACCTCGTGCGCCCTGAACAGGAAGAGCCGCTCGGGTCCCTCGTCGAACGCGCTCGCGGCCGGGCGCTCGACGAGCGCCACCTCCGCGGTGACGCGGCTGCGGACGAGGTAGCCCTGCGTGAACGGGCCGAGCCCGGGTCGCGCGAGGACCAGCACCGTCTCCGGCATCCGCACGGTGCTCTTCGGGACGCGGTGCGGCGAGAGCCTGAAGAGCAGATCGCCGAACTCGATCTCGCGCTCCGTCCAGTACACCTGCCGGAACGTGTCGTGATAGAGCGCGATGTCGCCACCCTCGGGCTCGAGCTCAGCGACGTCGTAGCCCAGGGGTGACGCGGCGTCGCGGTACTTGACGAAGTGCCGGCTCGTCCCGGTGAATGCGAAGCCGCCGAGGAGCTTGGTGATGGCGGCGGCCTTGTCCATGACGTAGGAGCTCGTCGAGTTGAACCAGACGACGAACTCGTGGGTACCGAGGCTCGTCCGCACCTTGCGGATCGAGAGGCTGGAGAGCAGGTCGTCGATCGAGTTCTCGTCGCTGTACACGCGGAAGAAGCCGACGACGCGATCGATCGATGGGAACAGGAGCGCGCCCCTCTGGCCGAGGACCGCACCCCTCGGGTCCGGCGCGACGCCGGGGATGCGGAATCGGTTCTGGTTGAGGACGACTCGCTCGAGCAAGAGGCCGGGAGGGTAGCTCACTACCCCAGGAACGTCACGATCGCCCTCCAGAAGCACACCGCGGCGGACGCGAGGAGGAGAACGCCGACGATCCGCGGCACGACGCGGTGGTGGCGGCCGAGGAGGAGCTTGCCCCTCAACGTCAGCTCGGTGACGAGCGAGAACCAGGCCAGAACGCCGCCCACCACTCCTGCGGAGAACAGCGCGATGCCTTGCCGGGGGAGCGTGGCCATCACGGTTCCGGACAGGCCAACCCAGGCGAGCAAGGGGACCGGGTTCGTCGCGGAGAGGGCGACGCCGGTGAAGAACGCCCGGCGTCGAGGCGGCGGAGGTCTGTCCGGAGAGGAAGGGTGGGCGGCGCTCGGCCGTTCTCGAAGCGTCAACCAGCCGAAGCCCGTCAGGACCAGGCCGCCCAGGGCATACATCGCCGGAACGGCCGGGGGCCACGACTCGAGCAGCCGCGAGACACCGAGCGCCGCGGCCAGGGAGAAGGCGCCGTCGACCGCCGCGCACCCGAGGCCGCAGAGGTACGCGGCCTGGCGGTCGTGCCGCACCGCGAGCTGGACCACCATCCCGGCCACGGGCCCGAGCGGAATGGACGTCACGAACCCGAGGACGATCCCCGTGACGAGAGCTGCGGCCAGAGGTGCCAAGGGGGCCGATCTGTCGCCGACTTTGCGTCATTTGACAACCATCTGGGCGAACTGCAAGCTCCCGGCAGTGAGAGCGTCGGCGCGTTTCTCGACTTCGCCACTGGTCCTCGTGCTGTCGTTCGTCCTGTTTCCGGCCCTGGCCCTCGCGGACCCACCCGCGAGCGTCACCGATGCGCTGGCGAGGTTCGAGGCCGAGCTGGGGCGGGCCGCGCCAGACGCCGCCGCGCGCTCGTTCGCGGGTCACCTCTTCACCGACGCGTCCCGAGCCCTCGCCGAAGCGAGGGATCTCGTGAGGCGCGGTCGCACGGAGATCGCGCGAGCTTCCCTGCCGCTCCTCGCGCTGCGCGTGCGTCTCGTGTCGCTCGCGGTCGACGCGGGACGACAGCAGTCCATGGCGCGTGAGCGCGAGCGGCGGGCGCTGACGCTCCTCGAGGAGGCGCGCGTCTCGCGCGCGGCGTTCGAGCAAGCGGTCGAGCGGCGAATCGCCCTGGAGCAGGCTCCGCCGCCGTACGTCGAGGAGCGTGGGCCTGCGGCACCCGAGCGATCGCCGGGCACGACGGGGGCCGAGCAATGACGACGCGAGCGGTCGTGGCGCTGTCGCTCGGTCTCTGGGTCGCGAGCTGCGGAGGCTCGCCGGCGTCCGAGCCCCTGACCGCTGCGTCGAGGCTGGCGCGGTCGCCGGCGGTCGCGGCGGCGCGGCGGCTGGCGCCCCAGGAGGTGCTCCTGGCGAGGCAGGCCCTGGCGAAGGCCCGCCGCGCGAGCGACGAGGGACGGGACGCCGAGGCCGATCGCCTCGCGACCGAGGCCTCCCTCCGCTTCGAGATCGCGATCGTCACCTCCGACGCGACCTCGGCCAGGGAACGCATCGCGGCGGCGGAGCGAAGCGCGCGCGAGGCCGAGCGCGAGCGCGACCAGAACAACGCCGCCCGACGCGCCGAGGAGAACCGGATCGCAGTGCTCCTCAAGCAGCAGGAGATCGACCGGATCCTCGAGGAGGAGAGGCTGCGGGCCGAGGCGGACGAGCGCGGACGGCCGAGGACGGCGGGGGAGGAGGCCCGCGGGCGCGAGCGCGACCAGCGCGCCGCCGCCACGGAGCTGGTGTCGCGCGCCAAGGTACTGCTCGTCGCGGCCGCCGCCCTTCTGGGGCAGAGCGCGGAGGCGGACGGCCCTTCGGCGCGCGCTCGAGAGGCCATCGCCCGAGCGGAGCGATCGCTCTCGGCCGAGCCCGCGGCCGCGGCCTTCGCGTCCGCCACCGAGGCGCGCGGCAAGGCACAGGAGGCGCTCGCCGGTGCCAGGCGCGCGGCGGCCGGCCGGGGGACTCAGGCGCGCCTGCGCGCCGAGGACGCGGCTCTCCTCGAGGAGGCCGGCGCTGCCGGAGGGCTCGGACCTCGAGAAGACTCGAGAGGCGTGGTCGTGACGCTCCGGGGCGTGTTCGCGGCGCGCGGCGCCGAGGTCCGCGAGCGGAGCGCGATCGAGGCGGTCGGCCGCCTCGCGCGCGCGCACCCGACATACCCGCTCGTGATCGAAGGCCACACCTCCGAGGGCAGGGGTGCACAGGAGCTGTCCGCCCAGCGGGCCTCCGCCGTGGCGCGCGCCCTCGAGGCGCTCGGGATCGACCGCGCCAGGATCCGAGCGGTCGGCCTCGGCGCCTCGCACCCCATCGCTGCCGAGACGCTCACCTCCGCCCGCGAGCGCAACGAGCGCATGGAGATCGTCTTCGTCAGGTCGTCAGAGTGAGGGTGCTCCTGGTCCCCGCGGTCTTCTTCGCCGGCTGCGGCGCCGCGGCCGCGCCCGTGCGTCCGGACGAGACGCTGGCGCGCTACGTGACCGCGATCGACGGGGGCGACTCCGACGCCGCCTACGACCTCTTGACGGCGGCCCAGCGCGCGGCCGTCTCCCGGCAGGAGTTCGCGGTGGCCTTCAGGGCTAACCGCGCGGAGCTGCAGGCGCAGGCCCGAGCGCTCCGGCGCCTTCGGCCCGCGGACGTTCCGGTCCAGAGCGAGGTCGCCTACGCGGACGGCGAGAGCGCGACGGTCGCGCTCGAGGGCACCGAGTGGCGGATCGCCGGGGGCGTCGCGGACGCGCACAGCCTGCGGTCGCCCCGCGAGACCCTTCGTTCCCTCCGGCGCGCCCTCGAGCGCCGCAGCTTCGACTCCGTGATGAGGATCCTCTCGCGCCGGAGCCGCTCGCAGATCGACGACGAGGTGCGCCGCCTCGTGGACGGGCTGTCGGCGGCCGAGAACCTCGACGTGACGGTCGACGGCGACCACGCGCGCGTGGAGTACGCCCCCGGCCACGGCATCGACCTCGTGCGAGAGGACGGCGAGTGGCGGGTGCTCGACCTGGATTGAGCTACGGCTCCGTGACATGCGGGCCCGGCCAGGTAGGGACGTGCTCGACCGGAAGCGGCAGGCCGCGCTTGCGTCCGAGGGAGCTCGGGGCGTCGAGGTTCGCGGTCGGGTAGACGCCCACGCCCAGGCGACACACGAGCTCGCCTCCGAGCCAGGCGGTGACTCCGACGAGCGCAAGCGCGACGATCTCGAGGGCGAAGGCGGCGGTGGTCGGTCTGTGGTCGACTGTCCCGCCGCGAATCAGGGCGCTCACGAGGAACAGCAGCGTGACGAGGACGTTTCCGCCGCCGTGGACGAGGCCGATCCGCTTCGCGCGCGTGCCTGGCGGGATCGCCAGGAAGTCGACGAGGCCGAAGACCGCCGCCACGAGGGCCAGGGCGACACCGATCACGATGTTCCAGAACGAGACGGCCGCGAAGATCGGCCTGCCGCCGACCACGTACACGACGTCGAACACGGTCCCGACGATCAAGAGGCCGAGCGGGATCACGATGAGCTGCTGGTGGGCCGGGTGACCGAGGACCTTGATCTTGCTCTCCATGACCGGTCCTCGGGGCAAGATGCGTGCCCTGGCCTTGGCCGCGTACGCCATGGCGCTCGCCCTACAGATCCGCCACACACCGCGGCCACACGTGGCAAAGCGCCGCGCGGGAGGCGACCGGTCAATGGCTGACGGCTAACAGCTGACGGCTGCCACTACGCAGGCAGCTCCCGTCCGGGCGTGTCTGGCGCCGCGATCTCGGCGAGCTCTCGACAGGTCGCCTCGTTCTCCTCGAGATCGGCCATGAAGCGCTCGAGCTCGACGCGAGCGTGCTGGGGCGCCGCGGGCGTGATGGATTGCTCGTGCATGAGCTGTATCAGCTCCTCGATCGCGGCGAGCTGGTGGCCGATCGCATCGAGATCCTCGCGAGTCCGATCCCAGCGGGCCGCGCGCTCGCGCGCGATCGCCAGGCGCTGCTGCCTGAGCGCCCTCGTGCGATCGGCGGCCGGAGCCGGTCCGCGCTCGGCCTCCTCGAGCGCCCGGATCTGGTCCTGCAGCGCGGTGCGGCTCGTCGTCGCCAGGTACTCGCAGTAGCCCTTGTGGGCGATCGCGAGCCGGACGTAGGTGGTCGTCAGCCGCGTCGGATCGACGATGTCGGAGAGGGCGGACTCGACCGAGGCGCGGTCTCGCCTGGAGTTCTCGTGGATCCGACCGACGAGGATCTCCAGCTTCTCGAAACGCGACCTGAGCGCGCCGTCCATCTGGGCCAGGAGGCTCTCGCGCTCCCTTGCCTGAGTGGCATGCTCGGCCTGGACGAGCTGGGCATCGATGCTCCGGCGGAAGGCCCGGAGCATGGGGACGAGCCGGAGATACGCCAGCTCCGCGCCGAGGCCCGCGAGGACGAGGAGGACGCTCCCGGTGATCATGCAGAAGGCCGTCGTCCCGGCGACCGCGAGGAGGTGATAGGGGTGGAGCGCCGCCCGCTTCAGATAGGTCCACGCGCTCGGGGGATCGCTCGGCGAGGCCAACTCGTCGCCACGGGACTGGACGAGCGCCGGAGATCGAGGCTCCCCCGCCTGCGGTCGAGGGGTCCCGCCGTACGCGAGCTGGCTTCGATTGGAGAATTCTTGTCCGTTGCTCTTCATGACAGGCCCTCTCGCTCGACTCGCTAGCGATAGGCGTGCCCGGCGCCTCCGTTCCTCGCGGGCCGCCCCCGATGAGCCCGGCCGTTCACACCCCCCTGTGAACCGCCGTTGGCGGAGGCGCGGCCCGCTCTCGTCAAAACGCCCGTGAATTCAGGGCATTCCTGGTGGCACGCGGTCCGCATGCAACGGATTCGGACGGTAAGCTTGCTTCTCGGGCCCGTCGTCAGGAGGCCGAACATGAACCTGGTACCGAACAGCATCATCTCGACGTTCTCGGCTCTCGCGGCGGCCGCGATGATCGCCGGCTGCAGCTGCGGCGGCGACGACTATTTTTGCGACGACACCGGCTGCTACTCCTGCGACGGGCTGGGCTGCCGCGAGGCCGACGCTCCGCCGAGGACCGAATGCACTGGCGACTGGCAGTGCAGCGCGGACCAGCGGTGCACGGAAGACGGATGCACGCTCGTCTGCGGTCTCGACGAGGACTGCCCCGACGGCACCATCTGCGCCGACAGCGGCTTCTGCCTGGAGCCCGGCGCGGAGGATCCCGTCCTCGACCCTGGTGACTGCAGCGTCAGCGAGGACTGCGGAGCGGGCGGTCTATGCCTCGACGGGCTCTGTGTGGCCGATCCCGGACAGGATCCGGGCGTCGACCCGGGCACGGATCCGGATCCGAACGACCCCGGCGATCCCGGCGAAGATCCGGGCAGCGATCCCGGCGACGGTGATCCCGGTGACGGCGACCCCGGCGACGGCGACCCCGGCGACGGCGATCCTGGCGACGGCGACCCCGGTGACGGCGACCCCTCGAACCCCGGCGATCCTGGCGGTGGCGAGATCCCCGTGGGTCCCGCTCCTCAGTGCACGGTCGAGGCCGACTGCGCCGCGGGCTGGGACTGCGTGAATGCCGTTTGCAAGCTCGGCTGCAGCAACGACGCTCAGTGCGGCAGCGGCTGCGAGTGCAACGACGAGGGCTGGTGCAGCGGCCCCGGCTTCGACGAGTAGGCTGGCTTCGGAGGGCTCGGGTGGGCATCGGGGCCGCAAGCGGCCCCGATGCCCCTGCGTGCCATGGCAGGCCGGGTTCCGCGGCCGCTTTGGCGGCCGCGGAACCCAAAAGGCCGCTGGCGCAACCGCCAGATCAATTCACTGGGCGAGCGTGCGGAGGAAGGTCGCGCCGCACGACGGTGTCGCAGAGGAAGCGGGTGTCGTCGGGCCGGGGGAAGTCGAGGTTGAAATGCAGACCGCGGCTCTCCTGACGAGCCAGCGCACTCCCGATGACCAGCTCGGCCACCTGAGCGATGTTGCGCAGCTCGAGGAGATCGGCAGTCACGATGAAGTCCCAGTAGTACTCGCGGATCTCGTCCATCAGGACTCCGATGCGTCGGGCGGCGCGCCGGAGCAGCTTCGTCGAGCGGACGATGCCGACGTAGTTCCACATGAACCGTCGGATCTCGTCCCAGTTCTGGGTGACGACGACCTGTTCCTCGGACGGAGCGGCCTCCCCGACTTGCCACTCCCTGGCGCATTCGATCTTGTCCCGCGCCAGCTCGCGGGTTGCCTCGGCGGCGACGTGCGCGAAGACCAGGCCCTCGAGCAGCGAGTTCGAGGCGAGCCGGTTTGCGCCGTGCAAGCCCGTGCAGGCGGTCTCGCCGATGGCCCAGAGGCCCGCGACTGTCGTCCTGCCCTGGGCGTCGGTGACGACTCCGCCGCAGGAGTAGTGGGCTGCCGGGACGACCGGGATGGGATCGTTCGTCAAATCGATCCCGTGGCGCAGGCACTCCGCGTGGATGTTGGGGAAGCGCTCGCGGAGGTACGATGGATCCTTGCCGGTGATGTCGAGGTAGACGCAGTCCTGGCCCCTGCGCTTGAGCTCGAGGTCGATCGCGCGCGCCACGACGTCGCGGGGCGCGAGGTCGGCCATCGGGTGGTGGGCCTTCATGAACGGCTGGCCGTCGGCGAGCCTCAGGACCGCGCCCTCGCCGCGCAGGGCCTCCGAGATGAGGAAGCTCTTCGCGGCCGGGTGGTACAGGCAAGTCGGGTGGAACTGGAAGAACTCCATGTTCGCGATCTCGGCGCCCGCCCGGTAGGCCATCGCGACGCCGTCACCGGTCGAGATGTCGGGATTCGACGTGTACAGGTAGACCTTGCCCGTTCCTCCCGTCGCCAGGACGACGACCGGAGCGGCGAACGTGTGCACGACCCCCGTGGGCTTGCAGAGCACGTAGGCGCCCACGCAGCGCTTCGTTCCCGCGGAGTCGCGCTCCAGGATGAGGTCGACTCCCATGTGCTCTTCGAGGACCTCGATGTTGGGGTTCTCGGAACAGGCGTGCACGAGCGCTCGCTCCACCTCTCGGCCCGTGATGTCGCCGGCGTGGACGATGCGGCGAGCCGAGTGTCCTCCTTCGCGCCCGAGATCGAGGGGACCCCCGCGGTCGTCGGAGTGAGAGAACCTCGCGCCGAGCTCGGCGAGCTCGCGGATCCGGTCCGGGGCCGCGCGGACGCAGAGCTCGACCACGTCGCGATGGGAGATCCCGCCGCCGGTCGCCAACGTGTCCTGGACGTGCGCGTCGAAGGAATCGCCCTCTCCGAGGACGGCAGCGATCCCGCCCTGGGCGAACGCGGTGGCGGCGTCGTCCTTCGCCCGCTTCGTGACCACCACGACGTGCCCATGGCGGGCCGCCTTCAGTGCGAAGGAGAGACCGGCGATTCCGCTGCCGAGGACGAGGTACGAGGACGATCGGCGCATGAGCGGGACTTATCGCGCTGGGCCGCGCGTTACAAGGGCGGGGAAGTGGACGCCTCGGGCCGACCCTCGCTACCATGACCGGACGGATGCGGATCCTCCCCCTCGTCTGCCTGCTCGTGGCTCTGCCGGCCGTGGCACGCGCCGACATCTACGTCTGGACCGACTCCGAGGGAGTCCGCCACTTCACCAACATGCCGCGCCAGGGCGGAGGCCGGGGCGGCCGCGGCGGGTACCGACTGTACATGCGCACGCCTCGACCAGCGCCGGCTGCGGGAGGGGCGCAGGGCGCGGTCGCCTCCGATCCGGCGCGCTTCGCCCGGTACGACGAGGTGATCCGCGAGGCCTCGCGCCTCTACATCATCCCCGAGGCGCTCATCCGGGCGGTGATCCTGGTCGAGTCGAACTTCTCGCCCGGCGTGACCTCGCACATGGGGGCGCAGGGCCTGATGCAGCTCATGCCCGCGACCGCCAGGCGGATGGCCGTGCAGAACCCTTTCGACCCGCGCCAGAACATCCTCGGCGGTACCCGCTACCTCCGCTGGCTCGCGAACATGTTCAACGGGGACATCGTCTTGACGATCGCGGGATACAACGCCGGCGAACAGGCGGTGGCGCGCTACAACGGAATCCCGCCCTTCCAGGAGACCCAGGGTTACGTGCAGCGGGTCCTGAGACACTACTACTCGTTCAAGGCCCAGACGGGGACCGCTTCCTCCGCGCCGGCGACTGATCCCGTCCAGGCTTCGTCCGCTTCCGGTAGCGACCGCTGACGCGGTAGGATGCCCGTCGAGGAATGCCCACGTCCTCGAAGGTGCGCGTCGACCGCGGATTTGCAGGCGAGCCTGCCGTGCATGGGTCTGGGCTGCAGGCGGCCGCGGAGGAGTTCCTCTTCCACCTGCACCGCGGCAGCGAGCTCCTCATGGAGGGCCAGGAGGAAGCGGCCAAGCAGGAGCTCGAGCGGGCGCTGAGCTACCAGGCGCGGGACGCCCACGCCGAGGACCTGCTCGGAGTCGTCTACTTCCGGCTCGGGCTCTACGAGCGAGCGCTCGCGATCTACGACCGGCTCGTCCGCGAGAACCCGTCGGTGGCGACGCTGCACGTCAACCTCGCCATGGTCCACATCAAGACCGGTCAGATCGTCCCGGCTCGGACCGCGCTCGAGAGGGCGATCGAGCTCCAGCCCGATCACGTCAGGGCGCATGGCTACCTCGGCCTGATCCTCTCGAAGCAGGGAGAGTTTGCCGCTGCGCGCGAAGCCTTCGAGCGCGGCGGGCAACCCGCGATGGCGGCCAGGATGGAACGGCTCGCCAGGTCGGCGGCGTCGAGGCGCGGGTCCGACCCGGGCGAGCTCGCCCGCGACGAGGTGAGGCAGAGGGATCTGAAGCGCGTCGCCCAGGAGGCCTTCCAGGAGCTCGACGCCGCCGAGAACCCCTTCCGGATCGAGAAGGCGGGAGCTCGCATCACGTCCGACGGAGAGTGGCAGCGGGTCGGCCCCGGTCCCGTCTCGACGCGCACCGCGGCGAGCGAGCCAAAGCGGCCGGCGGGCGCGGCGCCGATCACCGCCGCGCCTCCGTCACTCGGCTCGCGGATCCGCGAGGTCGCGCTGGCGTTCCCGTCCGACGACGCGTTTGCGATCGACACGGACGGCCGCTTGCGCGCCCGAGTAGAGGGGAGCCTGTACTGTCGCCTGCGCGGTGTCGTCGCGATGGTGGGGGACCTCGAGGCGCTCCCGGCGTCGCGAAACGTGCGCGGCCGCGTGGTCGAAGGTTGGCTCGGTCCCACGGAGGCGCCGCTCTCCCGGATCACGGGGGAGGGGGCCCTCCTCGTCGACCCGGCGGACCAGCGCTTCGAGGCGTTCATGCTGGAGGACGAGATCGCCTACGTCCGCGAGGATGTTCTGGTCGCGATCGACGGGAACCTGTCGTGGGAGAACGGGCGGCTGCCGGCCGGCGACCAGGGCATCCCTCTCGTCAACCTGCGCGGGCGCGGCTCGTTCGTGATCGCGACGCGATCGGCGTGGAGCGCCCTCGACGTTCCCGCCGGCCGGGTCGCTACCATCGCCCTGAGGACGCTGCTCGGCTGGACGGGGCGCCTCCTTCCGCGCGGCGGCGCCGTCCCACTCGTGCACCCCGCGCTCGGGGGGTCGCCCGACCTCGTGCAGTTCCAGGGCGACGGCGTGCTCCTCCTGTGTCACGCGTCCTAGGTTCGCAGTTCGCCTATGATAGAATTCGCTGGTGCCGCGGGGCCCCCTCCGGATCGTGCTCTTCGCGCTCATGGGCGGCTGTGGCGATGACGACGGGCCTTCGGGCGCCGATGCCGGGGCCGGCACCGACTCGGGTGCGGACTCCGCTGCGGACGGCGACTCGGACTCGGACTCCGACGCGGATTCGGATTCCGACGCCGACTCGGACTCCGATTCGGACGCCGATGCCGACGCGGTCTTCTCGATGGCGGCGGTCCACCAGATCGAGATCGAGGTCGCCGAATCGGATCTGCCCCGGCTCGACCTCGACCGCGTCAACCGCGTCCCCTGCACGTTCCGGTTCGACGGGACCCAGGTCGTCGACGCGGGCATCCGGATAAAAGGGGGCATCGGGTCGGTCTCCGACCTCGCGGGCAAGCCCGGCTTCTCGGTCAAGTTCGACGAGCTCGTCCAGGACCAGACGCTGTACGGCTTGCACAAGCTCATCCTGAACAACTTCCAGCAGGATGCCGGGATGGTCGCCGAGCACGTCGGCTACGAGATGTACCGGAGGATCGGGATCCCCGCGCCGCGGACGTCATACGGTCGGGTGCTCCTCAACGACGAGCTGTACGGCGTCTATCTGGTCGTCGAGGCCGTCAACGGCGACTTCACCGCGAGCCGCTTCGGGGACGACTCGGGCAACCTCTACGAAGGCGAGTGCTGCGGCGAGCTCGAGGTGGGCTTCACCGAGCTCAAGAACAACGGAGAGGAGGCCGGCGACACGAGCGACCTCGAAGCCCTGATCGACGTGGCGTGGGGCTCGAACGACGGCGAGTACCTCGATGACCTCGACCCGCTCCTCGACGTGGACGCCTTCGTCCGCGGCTGGGCGCTCGAATCGATCGTCTGGCACTGGGACGGCTACAACTACAACAGGAACAACTTCTACCTCTATCACCGCCCCTCTGACGGCCGCTTCATCTTCCTTCCGCATGGCCTCGATCAGCTGTTCCAGGATCTGTACTGGAACGTGAAGAGGCCCCCGGTCGGAATCCTGTCGCTCAGGATGCACCTTCTGGACGAGCTCGAGACGCGCTACGAGGACGCCATCCGATCGCTGCTCGACGAGGACTGGGACGAGGCGGCGTTCATCGAGCGCATCGACGAGGCCTCGGACCTCATCGCCGACGCCGTCGAGGAGGATCCGCGCAAGTTCCAGTCGACCGAGTGGCAGCGTGAGTTCGTGGAATGGATCCGGTCGTACCTCCGGGATCGGCCGGCCATCGTACGGGAGATGCTGGACGCGACCTGCGGCAATGCAGAGGTCGAGCCGTCCGAGGGCTGCGACGACGGCAACGACCTGGCGAACGACGGCTGCAGCGACATCTGCCAGGTCGAGTACTGTGGCGACGGCATCGTTCAGGACGGCGAGGAATGCGACGGCTGGGGTTGCAACGCCGATTGCACGGGGCCCGCGAGCTGCGGCGACGGCGCTCAGGAGTGGTTCGAGCCCTGCGACGACGGCAACCTCGATCAGGGCGACGGCTGCGACGACTCCTGCCAGCTCGAGTACTGCGGCGACGGCACGGTGCAGGCGGGGCTCGGCGAATTCTGCGACGGCGGCTTCTGCAGGAGCGACTGCTCCGGACCTGGCGCGTGCGGCGACTGGGTCGTCGACCAGGGGGAGGACTGCGACGACGGGAACGTCCTGGACGGGGACGGCTGCGGCAGCCACTGCGGTGCCGGCGACTGCGTCGTCGACGGGGGTCTCCTCTTCTGCGCGACACCACGAACCTGGCCCTCGGGCAAGGCGCGGTGCGAGGCGGAGGGCGGGACGCTCGCGCTGCCGCGAGACGAGGCGAGCCAGGACGCGACCGTCCTGGGGGCGCTCGCGCGATCGCGCGAGGACTGGTGGATCGGGATCGACGACCGGGCCGCGGAGCGAACCTGGGTCGGCCCCGACGGCGCCGAGATCGCGTTCGAGTCGTGGGCTCCCGAGCGACCCAACGGCGGGCGCGATCAGAACTGCGTCGTGATGGACGCCGGTTTCGATGGGGGGTGGAACGACAAGGCCTGCGCGGAGGAGCACCCAGTGGTGTGCGAGCCATGAGCCAGCTCTGGGTCCGGTACGAGGGGACGCGTTTTCCCGTGCGACAGGGCGAGACGGTCGTGGGCCGCAGCGCCTACTGCACGATCGTCATCGCCGACCCGTCGGTGTCACGCGAGCACGTCGCCCTGCGGCTCACCGGGGACACGTTCGTGGTGGTCGACCTGGGCAGCCGCAACGGCACCTTCGTCAATGGAGAGCGCATCGAGGGCGAACGGAAGCTGGCGGTGGGAGACGTGATCCTGGTGGGCAAGGCCGCGCTGGAGGTGATCCGTACGAGCTACGAGTCGAGCTTCGAGCCGGGGCGGCGGCGGGTCTCGACCCAGGACATCGTGGTCGACGATCCGACGACCGAGAGCGTGGTCACGCTGCGCCTCGTCGAGAAGCTCGTGGCTCGAGCCCAGCAGGGCGACAGGT
Source organism: Deltaproteobacteria bacterium (assembly GCA_016190375.1). Classification (GTDB taxonomy): domain Bacteria; phylum Myxococcota_A; class Polyangia; order JACPQR01; family JACPQR01; genus JACPQR01. The sequence continues at coordinate 15,377 of JACPQR010000225.1, read as the reverse complement.
CGCCGGAGATCGTCGCCCTGATCACGAACGCCATCGACAGCGCCGTGGCGCGCTACCGCAGGGGCGTGCCCCTGGCGGATGCCGAGAAGCTCCTCGCGGCCGCCGACTTCCTGGTCTCCTGGACGCCTGACGGCTCGCTCGACGAGTGGCGCGCCGAGCTCCGCCGGAAGATCGTGACGAGGAGCTGATCAGACCGCGACCGGCGGAGCCGAGGCCCGGGCATCGGGGACGATCACCCTGATCGTCGTGCCCGCGCCCGGCGCGGACTCGATCTCTATCGTTCCACCGTGGGCCTGCACGATCTGGTTCACCAGCGCGAGCCCGATGCCCAGGCCCTCGGGCCTCGAGGAGAAGAACGGGTCGAAGATCCGGGCGCGGATCGCCTCGGGGATGCCGCGACCCTTGTCGGTGACCTCGATCGTGAGATCGCCATCCCGCGCGCGAGCGGAGTGGATCACGACCTCGCCGCCCGCCGCCGACGCCTCCGCCGCGTTCTTCAGGAGGTTCCAGGCGACCTGCCGGATCTGGTCCGGGTCGATCCGCGCCTGGATCTCGTCGTCGATCGAGGCGCGGACCTGGACCCGCTCGCCGGACGGGCCGCGCCGGAACATCTCGACGACCTCGCGGAGGAGCCGGCCGACCGCCGTCGTCTTGGGCGCGGGCGCACGGGGCCGAGCGAACAGGAGGATGTCCGTCACGAGCCCCCCCAGTCGCGCCGTCTCGCGAAGCACGATCTCGGCCAGCTTCCTGTCCTCGGTCGAGAGCGCGCCGGACTCCTTGAGCATCTCCACCGAGCCCGAGATGGAACCGAGCGGGTTGCGGATCTCGTGAGCCAGGCCAGCCGCCAGGCGGCCGAGGGCGGCGAACCGCTCCGCGGCCTCGACCTCGCGGCGGAGCCGCTGGCGCTCCGAGAGGTCCTGGAACAGGACCAGGTGGCCCGCCTCGGTGCCGCCGGAATCGATGAGCGGCGACACCGTGAAGCCCAGCGGGATCTCGGCGCCGTCCGCGCGCTCGTAGCTCGCTTCCCCGCGGACCGTGCCTTCGCCGAGGTTCGCGAGCATCGGGAGGACGTCGCCAAGTGGGTGCCCGACGACGTCGACGTCGGCGCGGCCGAGGATCTCGAGCGCCATCGGGTTCGCGGACCGCACGATCGCCGAGGTGTCGACAGTGACCAGCCCGCTCTCGAGGGAACGGACGATGTCCTCGTGGCGCGCCGCGAGATCGGCGGTGCGCCTCTCGGCGGCTCTGAGGGCCCCACCCGCCCGCTGCAGCCGCTCCGCGAGGTAGCCCGAGAGGTTGGCCACGAGGAGGATCGAGGTGACGTTCAAGAGCGCGGAGAACGCCGTCTCGGGCGAGCCGATGCCGGTGAGGCGCTGGAGCTGGTCCGGCAGCGGCGCGATCGCGCCGAAGGTGGCGAGGCAGACGAGCAGCGCGTAGGCTCCCGCGGCGCCCGCGGCCGTCAGGAGCGCGGCGCGCCTTCCCAGCAGGATCGCCGCGATGGTGATCTGGACGCCGTACAGGAAGGTGAAGCCGCTGTCGGTGCCGCCCGTCGCGTACACGACGGCCGTCCAGGCCAGGATGTCGGAGCCGATCTGTACGCCTGCGAACCAGGGGCGCTGGCCAGCGCGCCTGTAGGCCACCGCGTACACCAGCGTGAGCGCGTAGGTGGCGGCGATCACCGCCATGAGGAAGCGCGGCGTGGCGCGCTCGAGATCCCTGAGCGAGCCGGAGTTGAGCGCCACGGTCGCTCCCAGGAGGATCGTGACGATCACCGCGCGGAGCCCCATCAGGATCGGGAGCTTCTTCGCGAGGTCCGGTCCGGAAGGGAGGGGGATCGGGACGGACTGATCCCGGGGAGCTGCGGGCGAGCTAATGGGTCTGGACCTTCCCGGCCAGGTCGAAGATCGGCAGGTACATCGCGATGAGCATGACCCCGACCATGCCGCCGATCCCGACCATCATGATCGGCTCGAGAGCGCTGGTCAGCGCCTCGACCGCCATGTCCACTTCCTCCTCGTAGAAGTCGGCGATCTTCTGGAGCATCTGGTCGAGCGCGCCGGTCTGCTCGCCCACGGCGATCATCTGGACGACCATGGGCGGAAAGACCTTGGTCTCGAGCAGCGGCTCCGCCATGCCCTTGCCCTCGCTGATCCGGTCACGAGCGTAGCGGATGCCCTTCTCGATCACGACGTTCCCGGCGCTCCGCGCGCAGATGTCCATCGCGTCGAGGATCGGCACGCCGCTCGACAAGAGCGTCCCCATGGTCCGGGTGAACCGCGACACGGCGATCTTCCTGAGGACCGGGCCGATCAGAGGGATCTGCAGCATCACCGTGTGCCAGAAGAACTTTCCCTTGGGCCGGCGGTAGCTGTAGACGACGGTGACGACGATCGCGATCAATCCCAGCGCAATGAAGATGAAGTTCGACAGGAACGCGTTCGACAGGTCGATCACGAGCTGGGTCAGCGCAGGCAGCTCGTCGGAGGCGCCGAAGTCGGCGAACATCCTCTGGAACTGCGGGATCACGTAGCCGAGCAGGACGCCCATGACGAGGACGGCCACGATCGCGATCCCGGCGGGATAGACGAGCGCGCTGCGCACCTGTCGAATGAGCTTCAGGCGCTTCTCGATGTAGGTCGCGAGGCGGTTGAGCACCGTGTCGAGGACGCCGCCCGCCTCGCCTGCGGCCACGAGGTTGACGAAGAGGTCGTCGAAGAGCTTCGGGTGCTTCTTGAGAGCTTCGCTGAACGTCGCGCCACCCTCGACGGTCGTCTTCACGTCGCGAATGACCCTCTGGAAGGCCTTGTTGTCGCTCTGGTTGCCCAGGATCTCGAGGCACTGCACGAGCGGCAGCCCCGCGTCGATCATCGTCGCGAACTGCCGCGTGAAGGTGACGATCTCCTTGTCGGTGACCCCCCGGCCGAACGCGATGTTGAACTCCTTGGGCTTCTTCTTGACCTTGACGGGCGTCAGCGACTGCTGCCGCAGCCTCGACAGGACGCCGTCCTCGGTCTCCGCGTCCATCACGCCCTTGCGCATCTCCCCGCCTCGGGCGCGGGCTTCCCAGACGAACTCCGGCATCCCCAGGATGGTACACCGCCCCCGATCGAGCGGTCAAAAAAAGACGGGATTCCCGCTAGCTGCGCGAGGCAGCGGGACGCGTGGCTCCCCTGGGAGCCGGCGTCTTGCCCTCGATCATCAGCCGGATCTCCTCCGGGTCCAGCGAGCGGGTGAGAGCTTCCTCCAGCGAGATCATGTTGCGCGAGTACAAGTCGTAGAGCGACTGGTTCATCGTCATCATGCCGTGCTTCTCCTGGCCGATCTGCATCTGCGAGTAGATCTGGTGGATCTTGTCCTCGCGGATGAGGTTCCTGATCGCCGGATTGGGCAGCATGATCTCGGCCGCGAGCACGCGGCCTGGTCCCGATGCGCGGGGCATCAGGAGCTGGGTGACGACGCACTGAAGGACGAAGGAGAGCTGCGCGCGGACCTGGGCCTGCTGGTGCGGGGGGAAGACGTCGATGATGCGGTTGATCGACTGGACCGCGGAGTTCGTGTGGAGCGTCGCGAAGACGAGGTGGCCGGTCTCGCTGATGGTCAGGGCCGCCTCGATGGTCTCGAGGTCGCGCATCTCGCCGATCAGCACCACGTCCGGGTCCTGCCTGAGGACGTGCTTGAGGGCATCCTTGAAGTTGACCGTGTCCGCGCCGATCTCGCGCTGGTTGACGATGCAGAGCTTGTGCGGGTGCAGGTACTCGATCGGGTCCTCGATCGTGAGGATGTGCATCCGCTTCTCGCTGTTGATCTTGTCGATCAGCGCCGCCAGCGTCGTCGACTTCCCGCTCCCGGTCGGCCCGGTGATGAGCACCAGCCCGCGAGGCCGGTTGATGAGGTCCCCGACGGTCTTGGGCACCCCGAGCTCCTCGAGCGTCATGATCTTGAACGGTATCGCCCGGAAGGCCCCGGCGACGGATCCGCGCTGGATGAAGACGTTCGCTCGGAAGCGCGAGAGGCTCTTGACGCCGAAGGAGAGGTCGAGCTCGCTGTTCTTCTCGAACGCGATCTTCTGCTCCTCGGTCAGGACCGAGTAGCAGAGCTGCTTCGTGTCCTCGCGGGTGAGCGGCGGGACCTTCAGGGGATAGATCAGCCCGTCGATCCGGAGCTGCGGTGGCGTCCCCGTGGTCAGGTGCAGGTCGGACGCACCCTTCTCGATCATGGTCTTCAGGAGCTGGTGCAGGTTCATGGGGCCTTTCCTACCTGTCCGCCGCCGTGACGCGCAGGACCTCCTCGGTCGTTGTCACCTCGGCGATGATCTTGGATAGGCCGCTCATCCTCAGCGTCTGCATGCCCCGCTGGATGGCCTCGTTCTTCAGCTCCGTCGTCGAGCAGCCCTCGAGGACCATCGACTTCAGCTCGTCCTTGAAGGGCATGACCTCGTAGAGCGCCACTCGGCCGCGATAGCCCGTGCCGCTGCAGTCGCGGCACCCGCCACCCTTCATGAAGCGGCCGACCGCGATCTGGTCGTCGGTGAAGCCCATCGAGCTGAGCGCGTCGTCGGGCGGCCTCTCCGCCTCGACCTTGCAGCCCGCGCAGATCTTGCGAGCGAGGCGCTGGGCCAGGATGAGGTTCACGCTCGCGGTGACGAGGAACGGCTCGACGCCCATGTTGAGGAGGCGGGAGACCGTCGAGGGCGCGTCGTTCGTGTGGATCGTCGAGAGGACGAGGTGCCCGGTGAGCGCCGCCTTGACCGAGATCTCGGCGGTCTCGAAGTCGCGGATCTCGCCGACCATGATGATGTCCGGGTCCTGGCGCAAGAACGACCGCAGCGCGGACGCGAAGTTGAGCCCGATGTCGTCGTGCATCTGCACCTGGTTGATGCCGTGCAGGTTGTACTCGACCGGATCCTCCGCCGTGCAGATGTTGTGCGAGATCTTGTTGAGGTCGTGCAGCGCCGAGTACAGGGTCGTCGTCTTGCCCGAGCCGGTGGGGCCGGTGACGAGCACCATCCCGAAGGGCTGGTGGATCGACCACATGAAGTCCTCGAGCGGGCTCTCGTCGAAGCCGAGCTTCGTCATGTCGAGCTGGAGCGAGCCCTTGTCGAGCAGGCGCAGGACCACCTTCTCGCCGAAGAGCGTCGGCAGGACCGAGACGCGGAAGTCCATCTCGCGTCCCTTGCCGAGCTTGAGCTTGATCCGCCCGTCCTGGGGGAGCCTCCGCTCGGCGATGTCGAGCTGGCTCATGATCTTGAGACGGCTGACCAGCGCGTTGCGCAGCCTCAAGGGCGGGCTCATCTCGTCGTGCAGCACCCCGTCCACGCGATACCGGACCCTGAGCTTGCGCTCGTAGGGCTCGATGTGGATGTCGCTCGCGCCCTTCTTGATGGCGTTGATGAGGATGGCGTTGACGAGCCGCACGACGGGCGCGTCCTCGCTCATCTTCTCGAGCTCGAGGACGTTGATGTCCTCCTCCTCGCCGCCGAACTCGATCTCGGCCTCCTCGAACCCTTCCATCACCTCGTCGTAGCTGATGGCCTGCTCGTGGTAACTCTCGATGCAGCTCGAGATCGCGCTCTCCGAGGCGACGACCGGCTCGACGTTGTAGCCCGTGAGGAACTTGATGTCGTCGATCGCGTGTAGGTTCGTCGGGTCCGCCATCGCGACGATGAGCGACGAGCCCGCCCGCGAGACCGGGATGACGCGGTGGCGCTCGCAGACCTCCTTGGGGACGAGCTTGATCACGTCGGCGTCGATCTCGTAGTCGGACAGATCGACCGCCGGGACCTTGTACTGGGCCGACAGGAACTGGGTGATCTCGTTGTCGGAGACGTAGCCCAGCTTCGCGAGCGTGTAGCCGAGGTTGTTCCCGCTCCTCTTCTGCTCCTCCTGTGCGTGCTTGAGCTGGGCGAGCGAGATCAGCTTCTCGCGAACGAGCAGCTCTCCGAGACGATTGGTCGACATGCCGGAAGCGGCCTCCTGGATCCGGTCCCGACCGGGACGGAGTAGAGGATCATCGACTCTGGCGCGGATCCATGTCAAGGCAATGGACGGACCCTGACCGCGGCGAAGGGACTATTCTTCGCCAAGTCGATGAGCATCATCCGCCGCCTCTTGTCGCCGAGCTACCGAAGGGCCCTCGTGGCCGAGGCGGGAGGCCAGCTCGAGGAGGCAGCGCGGCAGTACGCCCTCGCGGGCCAGCGTGACAAGGTCGCGGATATGCACCTCAGGCTGGCGGAGCGTGCGAGCGACCCGGTCGCGAGGATCGCGTCCTTGCGCAACGCCCTCGACTGGCTGGACACCGAGGCTGACATCCGGGTCGTCGAGGTCGCGCTCGCCGGCGCCATCCTCGGGCGGGCGAAGATCGACGGAGTCGCGGGTGCCCGCGACGTCGAGATGCTCGAGGAGTCCGCGGCGCTCTTCGAGGACGCGGAGGAGTGGGGCAGGGCCGCCGAGGCTCACGAGCTGCTCGGCCGCCGCGAGGACGTCGCGCGATGCTACGAGCGTGGAGGGCTCGTGGAGAAGCTCGAGTCCCTGCTCGACCAGGAGCAGGCTACCGAGTCCGGCGCGCGCACCGCCCGGCTCGCGTTCCAGGACTACGAGATGGAGCTCGCGGCCGGCGGTCGCGACCGGGCGCTCGCTTCCTTGCGCCGGGCGGCGGCGACGGCGAAGGCCGCCGAGGGGTACGACGAGCTCCTCCGCAAGTTCGAGCTCCGTTTTCCGCCGCCCGGCCGGATCCTCCTCAAGGTCGGCTCGCTGGAGTATCGCGTCATCGGCCGGCTCCCGGCGATCCTCGGCCGCGCGGAGGCCGAGGTCTCGCTTCGACACGCCGGCATCTCGCGCCGTCACGCCCGCATCTCGCGGGCGGGCGGACGGTTCCTGATCGAGGACGCGGGCAGCCGCAACGGAACGACGCTGGAAGGGATCGCCGTCGGCGGGGCGCTGCCGCTCTTGGGCTCGGGCACGATCGGCCTGGGCGACGCTTGCAAGCTGCGCTTCGAGGAGCGGGGAGCGACGCTGTCTCTCGAGGTCGTCGAGGGGCTCGATCGAGGCAGGCGGTTCGTGCTCGCCGACGGGCGGTTCGAGATCCCCGACGCCTCGCCCACTCTGTCGTTCGACGCGTCCGGAAGGGCCCGGCTGATCTCGTCGGCGCCCGTGAGCCTGAACGGCAAGCGCACGGTCGAGCCGATCGTGCTGATCGCTGGAGACCTCGTGGAGGCGGGCGCGACACGAATCGAGGTGCCGGATTGTCAATCTGGAAACGGCTGACCGGTCGCTTCAGGCCCCGAGCGAGCGAGCGGGATGCCGGCGAGCCGGCGACGGGACCCGTCGAGCCGGCCCACCGCCTCGGCTCCGACGCCCCGGGCGCTCTGCTCGGCGCCGACGCCGAGGGCTATCTTCGGGACCTCGTGGCACGCCCGGATCGAGCGGACGCGGCCGAGGTCCACCGCGCGGTGGAGTCGCTCCGGAAGGCGGGTCGAGAGCTCGTCGCCGTCGACCTCATTCACCGGCTCGGGGCCGCGCGGCCGCACGACCACGAGCTCAGGGCGCTCTCGGCCGACCTTCTGCTTGCCAGAGTCGACGACGCGGCAGCGAAGCCGCTCCTCGAGGATCTGGCGGACGTTCCGGCGCACGCGGCCAGGGCGGCGTTCCTGCTCGGCGAGCTCCACGAGCGCGCCGGCGACCTCGAAGGTGCGCTGCGCTGGTACGAGCGGGTACTGGCGCGCGACCTCGAGCTCCCGAACGCGCGCGAGCGCGTCCTGCGGCTGACGGGCCTTCTGCATCCGGCCCTGCCGGGCGGCGCCACGCCGACACTCCTGTCGCCCGACGGCGCGATGGCTAGCGGTCGGTTTCGGCTCTTGCGCGAGCTCGGCCGCGGCGGCGCGGGCACCGTCTACCTCGCCCATGACACCGAGATCGACCGCGAGGTGGCGCTCAAGGTCTATCACCCCGACCGCCAGGGCGCGCCAGGCCGCCGGTTTCGGCTCGAGGCCCGCACGGCCGCGATGCTGCGGCACCCGGGCATCATCCGCGTGCTCGACGTGGACGAGCAGCTTCGCGCGATCGTGATGGAGCGCATCGCCGGCGGCACCGTCGCGACCATGACCCGCGGTGATGCGAGGCTGACCGAGGCCCACATCCTCGCCCTCGCGCGCCTCGTCCTCGAGCCGCTCGCGCTGGTGCATCGTCACGGGGTCGTCCACCGCGATCTGAAGCCCTCCAATCTCCTCGTCCGCGACTCGGGCGAGATCGTCATCTCCGATTTCGGCGTTGCCCTCGTGCCCGGCGACTCGCAGGGGGCCAAGGAGCAGGTCGGCACCTATGCGTACATGCCACCCGAGGTCCAGAAGGGCGCTTGCGCGACGGCGGCGAGCGACGTCTTCGCGATCGGCGTGATCCTCTCCGAGCTCCGCGCGCGCACCGCGGACGCGACCGACGTCTCGGCCAACCTCGCGGCGAGGCTCGCCAACGCGGACTCGGGCGCGAGGCCGCGCGACGCCACGGAAGCGCTGAAGCTCCTGTGATCGCGGGTCTGGTCGCCGGCGCGCGTGACGGAACCTCGGCCCTGTCGACGCGCGGGGGTCTGGCCGTCTATAGTGCGTGCCATGGCACGGATCCTGGCCGTCGACGACGACCTGAAAGCCGCCGCGCGTCTCGCCGAGATCCTCGGTGGCGATGGGCATGAGGCGATGGCCGCCACCTGCGCCGAGGCTCTGGCCGTGTTCGGTCAGCAGGGCCCTTTCGACCTGGCGGCCATCGATCTCGAAGGCGGGCCGGACCTCGGGGGCATCGAGCTCTGCCGGCGGCTGAAGGCCGCCTCGTACGAGTACCTCCCGGTCATGCTCTTCTCCACCGAGGGGACGGTGGGCGAACGAGTGACCGGACTCGACGCCGGCGCAGACGAGTACTTGATGGGAACCGTGGACCCGCAGGAGCTGCTTGCCCGGGTGCGGGCGCTCCTCAGGATCCGGGCCTCGCATCGTCAGGCCGCGGACGTGGCGCACATCGATCTGATGACGGGGATCGCCAACCGGCGGGCGCTCGAGGCGCAGATCAAGAGCTCGTTCGCCATGGCTCAGCGCCACAAGGCCCCCTTCGCCGTCCTCTCGATCGACCTCGACGGGCTCGAGAAGATGAACAACTCCCACGGCCGCGACGCCGGCGACGAGGTACGCCGCGTCGCCGCGAGCGCGATCCAGGGCTGTCTGCGCGCCACCGACGGCGCCTTCTGCGTGCAGGGCGGCGAGTTCGTCGTGATCGCGCCCGGCGCCGACGTGGACGGCGCGATGCTGCTCGGCGAGCGGATCCGGCGCGCGATCGAGTCCTCGACCGTGCCCTGGAAGGAGACCGAGCTGCACGCCACGGCCAGCGTGGGTCTGGCGGTGATTCCCCACCGCGAGATCACGACGCCGGATCGCCTCCTCATCGAGGCGGGCCGTGCGCTCCTCGCCGCCAAGCGCGCCGGACGCAACTGCCTGATGGTGCACGGCGACGACGACGAGACCGCGGGCTAGGAGAGCGTCACGAGATCGCCCGCGTGGATCGGCACGAGCGCGCCGTCCTCGCGCAGGATCTCCAGTGCGCCGTCGGCCGACAGGCCGATTGCCTTTCCGCGAACCCCCTCGCATTCCACGTGCTTGCCGATGGTCGAGGTGAGCTCGAGGAAGACCTTGCGGATCGCCTCGAAGCCAAGCTGCTTCCAGCCTCCTCGCCAGTCGTCGAGCGCGTCGAGGATGGCCATCGCCACGACCGACCGGTCGTGCGGTCCGGCCTCCGCGATGGTGTGAAGGGAGATCGCTCGAGCGTCGAGCTCCGCCGGGAAGCTCTCGACCGCGACGTTGACGCCGATTCCGACGACGACTTTCCGGGCGACCGACTCGCAGAGGATGCCCGCGAGCTTGCGACCGTCGGCCGTGACGATGTCGTTCGGCCACTTGATCGCGAGACCCCTCGCCAGCATCGACAGCCCCGTGACCACCGCGAGCGCGCACACGACCGGCACCTGCAGGAGCCGCGCGTCGCAGGGCGCGTCGATCAGCGTGGACAGGTACAGCCCGGCTCCGGGCGGCGAGTGCCAGCCGTGACCGCCGCGCCCGCGCCCGGAGGTCTGGGAATTCGCGACCACCACGAGCCCCGGGGGCTCGCCGGCGCGCGCCGCGGCCTTCACGACGTCGTTGGTCGAGGTCACCTCGCGAAGGACGCGCACTGCCCGTCCCGGCCACCGGGTCCGGGCTCGAGCGGCGAGCGCCCGAAGGTCGTTCATGGCTCGAGATCCAGGGCAATGTCGGCCGCCCTCGCCGAGTGGGTGAGCGCGCCGACGCTGATCACGTCGACGCCGGTGCGCGCGATGGCCTCCACGGTCTCGAGCCGCACGCCGCCAGAGGCCTCGACCAGCGCGTGTCCGGCGGCGCGCCGGACGGCTTCGGTCATGGTGCCCGGGTCCATGTTGTCGAGCAGGACCGCATCGGCGCCGGCCGCGAGCGCCTCGTCGAGCTCGGCGAGCGTCGTCACCTCGACCTCGATCCTGAGCGGGTGGGGCGCACCGGCCTTCGCCGCGAGCACCGCCGGGCGAACGCCACCACAGGCGGCGAGGTGGTTGTCCTTGATGAGGACGCCGCTGCAGAGGTCCTCGCGGTGGTTGTGCCCGCCCCCGCAGCGGACCGCGTAGCGCTCGAGGAGGCGAAGCCCGGGAGTCGTCTTGCGGGTGTCGCAGACCCTGGCACGGCCGCCTCGCGCCGCGGCCTCGACGAAGCGGCGGGTCGTGGACGCGATCCCACACATCCGCTGGAGGATGTTCAAGGCCACTCGCTCGCCGGCCAGGATCGGCGCGACGCGCCCCCGCACGGTCGCCAGCCGGGCACCCGCGGCCACCCACGCGCCCTCCGCCGCGAGACGCTGGACCTCGATCGAGGAGTCGACCCGCGCGAAGACCCGCGCGAACACGCCCAGGCCCGCGACGGCCAGCTCCTCGCGGGCCGCCGCGTGCGCCACCCCGAGCCTGCCGGGGCCCACGGTGAGTCTGGTCGTGACGTCTCCGCGGGCTGCGTCCTCCTCGAGGGCGAGGTCCACGATCCGGTCGATTGCTGCGATGGGCAGCGCGATGTCCATCAGATTGTCATCTCCCGAAGTACCCGATCATCAACGTGTCCGCGAAGACGTTGCACATGGCGTGGAAGATCGCCGAGGCGCCAATCGTGCCACGCCTCTCGCGCATCCACCCGAAGAGAAACGAGGGAAAGAAGACGGCGAGCCGCGCCGGCTGCAGGTCGACGAGGAAGTGACCGAGCGCGAAGAACGTGCTCGTCGCCAGAAGGCCCATCGGCGAGACGTCGGCGCCCGCGATCCGCCAGGTCCGGGGGAAGACCTCCCTCATCCGGGTCTGCACGTAGCCCCGGTAGAAGAACTCCTCCGGCAGACCCACGACGACGAGCTGCGCGAGGGCGATCGCGGCGAAGCCCGGCGGCGGGTGGAACGAGAAAGGCCTCGTCGCGTTCCAGTAGATCCGAAACCCCACGAAGAACGCGGGGAAGACCGCGAAGGCCACCACCAGGGCGAAGCCCGCGTCGGAGACGATCCGGGCGCGATTCCGCCAGACGATCGAGACGAGGTCCCGGACGAGCCCGACGAGGCCCGGCCGCCTCGGTGCGGCTCCGAACAGACCCCCCATCGCGATCCCGAAGCGACCGAAATCCTCGTTGCGTCGCTGCAGGAGAGTGATCGGCAGGAGCATGAAGACCACGGCGACCAGGGCGTGCAGGTTCTCCCGGACGAACGGGATGACACGGAGCTGGTACAGGACGATCGTCGCGGCCAGGGACACCCCGAAGGACCCGAGGACCTCGCGGACGACAACGCGCCGCGTCAGCATCGGGGCCTGGTCCTCCGGGGCGCTGCCCGCGGGTCCTTCTTTCTCTTGTGATGACGCCATGTTGGCGGATGACGCAGTTTCTGTAGATTTCCGGTTGACAGGATCCCGGCCGGCCACCTATTAACCGCCGCTTGCGCGGAAAGATCCACCCGCTACCTTGAGGCGAGGTCCGGAACAGCCGCGAGGGATACCTCCCAGTTGCCAGGCCAACGCACATCACTATACTTCACCGCTTTGTCGCCGCGCCGAAAAGTTGCGTCATTTGGAGAACGCACGCTACGGCACGGTGGGGTGAATGGCCTCCGAGCTCGGAACGGGGCCGCCAAGGGCGGCGACCCGAGGTGGCACGCGGACCGACGATGATCCCGGAGGACAAGAAGTCCGAGATTCGCGACCGCGCGGACATCGTGTCGGTGGTCGGCGACGTCGTGCCTCTGAAGCGCGCGGGAAGCGCGTGGAAGGGGCTCTGCCCGTTCCACCAGGAGAAGAGCCCGTCGTTCTTCGTCACGCCCTCCCGGCAGCTCTTTCATTGCTACGGGTGCGGGGCGATCGGCGACGTCTTCGCGTTCGTGATGCGATTCGAGGGGCTCTCCTTCATGGAGGCTGCCCGGCGCCTCGCCGAAAAGGTGGGCGTCGAGCTGCCCGAGCATGAGGAGGACCGCGAACAGAGGGCCGAGGCGGATCGTCAGGCCCGGCGGCGCGAGCGGCTCTTCGAGATCAACGAGATCGCAACCCGCTTCTTCGAGGAGTGCTCGAGGTCCGAGGCCGGCGCCGCGGCTCGCGAGGCGATCGCCAAGCGCGGGATCTCGGACCGCGTGGCATCCGCGTTCCGGCTCGGCTACGCGCCGGACGCCTGGGGGAGCCTCGCCGAGCACCTGCGGACGAAAGGAGTATCGCCGGCCGAGGCCGAGCAGATGGGCCTCGTCAAGCCCCGGCGGCAGGGGCCGGGCCACTACGACCTGTTCAGGCACCGGCTGATGTTCCCAGTGACCGGCACTGCCGGGAAGGTCGTCGCGTTCAGCGGGCGTGCCCTGCCGGGCGGTGTGACGACGTCGGGCAGGGATGGCGATGAGCCGCCCAAGTACGTGAACAGCCCGGAGACGCCGATCTACCGCAAGGGCGAGACGGTCTACGGCCTGCACAACGGCCGGGTGGCGATCCGTCGCGCCGAGAAGGCCATCCTCGTCGAGGGGAACTTCGATCTGCTCGCGATGATCGAGCGCGGCTTCGACAACGTCGTCGCGCCCATGGGCACCGCGTTCACGGTCCCTCAGGCCAAGCTCCTCGCGCGCTCGGCGCGGCAGCTCGTCCTCCTCTTCGACGGCGACGCAGCGGGCCAGAAAGCGGCGCACGCCGCCTTCGACACGGTGCGGTCGGCGGGTCTCGAGGCCCGCGTGGCCACGCTGCCCGACAAGCTCGATCCGGACGAGTTCCTGCGCTCGCGTGGGACGGAGCAGATGCGCGCGCTCCTCGAGTCGGCACGCGGGATCTCCGAGTACCTCATCGACCAGGCGGCCGCGAGGTGCGGTGACGGCCACGAGTCGCAGGCACAGGCGGTGCGTTCGCTGCGCCCCGTGCTCGACGCGGCGGTCGACCCGATCGTCAGGCAGAAGCTGGTCGATCGCGTCGCCACCTCGTTCGGGCTGATGCCGCACGACGCCCGCCGGCTCCTCAAGGGACAGGCCGTGCAGGCCCGGAGCGAGGCCGGCGGCGGCCATACGGGGCATGCTCCGGCGGAGCTCGCGCTCCTCGGTGCGGCGCTCGACGGCGCGGCGAACCTCCCGTTCGACCTGGCAGCGAAGGTGCGCGAGGTGCTGGACGACGTGGCGATCGCGTCGGCCTTCGACGCCGTCCTGACCTGCATCAAGGGCGGCGTCCTCGACGCGCCCGCGCTCCTCGAGCAGCTCGAGGAGGACCCCGAGATCAAGGAGTGGGTCGGCGCACGGCTGTGCACGCCCGAGATGGCGGACCCGGAGAAGGCCATGGCCTTCCTCGAAGAGGGAGCCAGGACGAGGCGTGGGGCGAGGCGAAAGGCCGCGAGTCAGAGCTTGACCGAGCAGATCCGAAGGGCACAGGCCGCAGGCGACGAGGGCCGAGCCCTGGAGCTGCTTCGCGCGAAGATGGATCTGACCTGAGACACCCGAGGTGGCGATGATCAAGAAAGATCGCAAAGAGGTGCAGCAGCTGATCGACCTTGGCAAGTCGAAGGGCTTCCTTACCTACGAGGAGGTCAACGACGCGTTGCCGCCGGACTTCGTCGCCTCGGATCAGATCGACGATCTGATGGTGATGCTCGGGGAGGAGGACATCGAGGTCGTCGACGGCCAGGCCGGCGTCAAGGCGGCGGCCAAGCGCGTCGCCGAGGAGCCGCGCGAGGAGCCCAAGAGGCCCGAGCCGCCCCCCGATGAGGAGGACGCCGATGCAGGCTACTTCTCCAAGTCGAGCGACCCGGTGCGCATGTACCTGCGCAAGATGGGGTCGGTCTCGCTCTTGACTCGCGAGGGCGAGGTGGAGATCGCCAAGAGGATCGAGGAGGGTGAGCGCAAGATCCTCGAGGTCATCCTGAACTCGCCGATCGCGATTCGAGAGATCATCGAGCTCGGCGACAAGCTCCGCAAGGGCAAGGTCCGCGTCAAGGAGATCGCGCGGGACTACAGCGACGCGAGCGAGGACGAGGAGTTCGACGAGGAAGAGGCGAACCGCCGCGTGCTCAAGACCATCGACAAGGTCAAGCGCCTCGACAGGGAGATGGCGGCGGCGCGCGAGCAGCTTGACGGGACGAAGCGGATCAGCGAGGCGCGTCGCGTCGACCTCAAGGACGGCATCGAGAACGCGAAGGAGCAGATCATCGAGGCGCTCGTCGAGCTGCGCCTGAACAAGAAGCAGATCGATCGCATCGTCAACAAGCTCAAGATCCTGATCAAGCGCATCGAGAAGGCCGAGGGCGAGGTCGCCGACACCGAGCGCAAGGCCGGCATGACGATGCGGGACCTTCGCCGCACCCTGCGCGAGATGCGCGGCTCGCGCGCGGCCGAGCGACGGATCTCGAAGAAGCTTGGCCTGCGTCCCGAGGAGCTCCTCGAGATGGACAAGAGCGTCAAGAACGCTCAGCGCAAGGTCAAGCGTGTCGAGGAGGAGGTCGACGTCCCGGTCGACGTGCTACGGCACACGTACGAGGAGATCCACGACGGCGAACGCCAGGCGGAGCGGGCCAAGGCCGAGCTCGTGGAGGCGAACCTGCGGCTCGTCGTCTCCATCGCCAAGAAGTACACGAACCGTGGCTTGCAGTTCCTCGACCTCATCCAGGAAGGGAACATCGGCCTGATGAAGGCCGTGGACAAGTTCGAGTACCGCCGGGGCTACAAGTTCTCGACCTACGCGACCTGGTGGATCCGCCAGGCCATCACGCGGGCGATCGCCGACCAGGCACGGACCATCCGCATCCCGGTCCACATGATCGAGACGATCAACAAGCTGATCCGGACGAGCCGCTACCTCGTGCAGGAGTACGGGCG
>JACPQR010000227.1 GCA_016190375.1 Deltaproteobacteria bacterium | reverse complement strand
GGCCGCCGGGGGGGGCCGCGGGACCGACGACGCACTCGTCGTGAATCTCGCGCCTTCACGGCCGGTCGAAGGGGTAGCCGCCCTCACGGACGGTCGAACGGGTAGCCGCTTGACTGGCGAGGGCGGCAGCCGCTATGGAGGGTCCCGACTTGCCCGAGGAACCACGAGGAGCCTGCCACACATGAAACGCACCCGTGCCTTCGCGACCGTTGCGGCGGTCGTCCTCGTGTCGTTCGCCGCGCCCGAGCTGTACGGCGACGTCAAGATCGCGTTCGTCGACCTTCAGCGCGCCCTCAACGAGACCGAGGACGGGCGGCGGGCGAAGGGCCAGCTCAAGCGGCTGTTCACCAAGCGCCAGGAATCGCTCGACGATGCGCAGAACAAGCTGAAGGCGCTCAAGGAGCAGATCGAGAAGCAGCAGAAGGTGCTCACCCGCGAGGCGCTGCAGAAGCGGATGGAGGAGTACCAGAAGGCATTCGTAGACCTGCAGTCGACCTACGTCGACTACCAGCGCGAGCTCGCGGAGAAGGAGACCCAGCTCACCAAGCAGATCTTCAGCAAGATGGAGGGCATCTTGCGCCGGATCGGCACGAGCGAGGGCTACACGATGATCTTCGACCGCGGATCCGGGGTCGTCTGGGGCCGCACCGACCTCGACCTGACCGACCGCCTCATCCAGATGTACAACTCCGAGGCTGCGGGCGGCGGGGGCGGTTCCAAGACCAAGGCGACCAAGACGAAGCAGCCTTGAGCCCGCTCGGAACGCTCTTCGGGCTCGCTCGCCTGCACGGCGGCGAGGTGCGCGGAGGGGACCGGACGGTCGTGCGCATCGCCCCCTTGGGCGAGGCCGGCGAGGACGACCTCGCGCCCTTCACGCATCACCGCTACCGGGACGCGCTCGCGACGACGCGCGCCCGCGCCATCCTCACGAGCCCGGGGTTGGCTGCGAGAGTGACCCGGCCCGAGGTCGCCGTCTGGGTCCACCGCGATCCCGCGCTCGTCCTCGCGAAGGTCCTGGCCTCCCAGTGCCCACCGCTGCGGCCCGGCATCCACCCACGCGCGTTCGTGCACGAGGGCGCGCGGGTCGATCCCACCTCGCGCATCGACGCGGGCGCCGTCGTCGAGGATGGCGCGGTCGTCGGCGCCTGGTCCGTCGTCGGGCCGAACGCCGTGATCGGCGCGGGAACGACGCTCGGTGCCCGGGTGCGCGTTGGAGCGGGCGCGGTGGTGGGCTCCGACGGGTTCGGGTTCGCTCGTGGAGAGGATGGCCTCGTCCGGATCCCGCACCAGGGCTCCGTGGACGTCGAGGACGACGTCGAGATCGGCGCGAACGCGACGGTCGCCCGCGCCACGCTGGGAAGGACGCGGATCCGCCGTGGGACCAAGATCGACAACCTCGTCCACGTCGGCCACAACGTCGAGGTCGGTCCCGACGCCGCTCTCGCGGCGCAGGTGGGGATCGCGGGATCGTCCGTGATCGGCGCCGGCGTCGAGGTCGGCGGCCAGGCCGGGGTGGCGGATCACCTCGTCGTCGGTGACCGCGCGAGGCTCTGCGCGAAGGCCGGGGTCATCGGAGACGTCGCCCAGGGCTCGACCGTCGCGGGGTACCCGGCCGTCGAGCGCTTCCGATGGCTGCGCGAGCATGCGACGCTCGCGCGGATCGCGAAGAAGGGGAGCGAGTAGCAGATGGACGCCTCCGCCATCCTGGAAGCGCTCCCGCATCGCCATCCGATGCTCCTCGTCGACCGGGTGGTCTCGGTCGAGCCGGGCAAGAGGCTCGTCGCGATCAAGTGCGTGACGATCGACGAGCCCGTGTTCGCGGGCCACTTCCCCGGCCGGCCCATCTTCCCGGGCGTCCTCATCGTCGAAGCCATGGCGCAGGCAGCGGGTCTGTTGGCCGGCTCCTCGGGGATGGCCGGTGGACCGAACAAGGTGATGCTGCTGCTCGGGATCGACCGCGCGCGGTTCCGGCGGCCGGTCGTGCCTGGCGATCGCATGGAGATCGAGGTGCGGACGCTGCAGCAGCGCGGCAGCGTCTTCAAGCTCGCGGGCACCGCGCGAGTGGACGGCCAGGTGGCGGCCGAGGCCGAGCTCCTCGTCGCGACGCGGGACCAGGCTCCGGCGAGATGAGGCGGCTTTCCCCGCGGTCGCGGACCGAACGAGCGCCCGATCCGGCGGCGGCGTCCCTCCACGCGACCGCGGTGATCGACCCGAGGGCCGAGCTGGACGCGGGCGTCGAGGTCGGCCCCTTTGCGGTGGTGGGGTCCCGCGTCAGGATCGCCAGAGGCACGCGAATCGGCGCGCACGCGGTCATCGAGGGTCCCACCCAGATTGGGGCCGACAACCGGATCTTCCCGCATGCCGTCCTGGGCGGCGCGCCGCAGGATCGGCGCTACGGAGGCGAGCCCACGTCACTGGTCGTTGGCGCCAGGAACGAGATCCGGGAGTTCGTGACGCTGAACCGGGGAACGGTGCACGGGAACGGGACGACCGTGATCGGCGACGGCTGCATCCTCATGTCGAGCTCGCACGTGGCGCACGACTGCGTGCTCGGCGACGGGGTGATCCTGGCGAGCGGCGTGCTCCTCGCCGGTCACGTCGAGGTCGGCGACCACGCCGTGTTCGGCGGGCTCGCCGCCGTCGGCCAGATGCTCCGGGTCGGCGAGTCGGCCATGGTGGCCGCCGGGGCGATGGTCGAGCGCGACGTCCCACCCTTCCACACGGTGAGCGGCGATCGCGCTCGCCTCCGCGCGCTGAACCTCGTGGGCCTCGAACGCCGGGGCCTCGAGCCCGACGCGATCCGCGGCCTCGAGGAAGCTCACAGGATGATCTTCCGCTCCGGCGTCCCCGTGCAGGAGGCCATCCTCGCGGCCCGAGAGCGGCTGGGACACGTCGCCGAGGTCGCGCGCCTCCTCGACTTCATCGCCGCCTCGAAGAAGGGCATCTGCTCACGGGGACGGTGAAGGTCAGTCCCTGAGCAGCGCGCGGCGAAGCGCGAGGAGGGCCTCCTCCTCGGCTGGGCTGCGCTGGCCGATCGCCAGGAGCCGCTGGTGCTCGGAGTCGAGCTCGGCGAACCGCTCGCGGTCGAGGCGCACGGCGTCGCCACGTCCGAAGTAGGTGAAGCGCTCGAGGTACTGCAGGAACCTCTCGTGCTGCGCCGGGCTCACGAGTCTCACCGTAACACGCTTCGCGACTACACGAGCTGGCGCAGGCGCTCCACGTCGCGGACGACGATCCGGCGGCGGTCATCTAGCGCGGGTGGGGCTTCGCCCCCCCCGCGGGCCCCCCCCGCGTGCACGCTCGGTCGGCCCGCTCACTGCGGCGGAGTGAATCCGCCTCCGTTCGCTGCTGCTCCTCCCTCGAGGCCACCACGCTCTACCCTGCCATTCGGAAGCACGCTTCGCGACTACACGAGCTGGCGCAGGCGCTCCACGTCGCGGACGACGATCCGGCGGCGGTC
>JACPQR010000221.1 GCA_016190375.1 Deltaproteobacteria bacterium | reverse complement strand
CCTCGACGCCAAGACCTGCAAGGACCACATCGCCCGCCTCGAGGTGGAGAAGGGCGAGGTCCAGGCCGAGGCCGAGCTGCTGCGCCAGGACGACTACTACCGCCGCGCCCTCGAGCTGAACCTCAAGGAGCTGGAGCGCTTCGCCGCCGCCTTCAAGGACGACTTCCGCCAGCTCCCGATGGCCACGCAGCGCCGGGTGGTCCTGCACTTCATCGACGAGATCCGCGTCATCGACCACGAGGTGGTCCGCGTGACCGTGAAGGTCCCCTTCGACGACAACGGCGCCCGCCACCTCACCGACGAGATGTGAACCCGGAGGACCCGGGGACGACATCAGCGGCGGCGGCCGGCGCGGATCTGCGGGGACCAGCACGGGGCATGCTGGACCAGGAAGCGCGGGCTCTGCCGGGACCAGCGCGGGGAGCCACGCCCGACGTGAAGACGATCTCCTCCGGCGCGGCGCCGATGAGCGCGGCCACCTGCCGCGGGCGCGCTCGACCGCGTCGCGGGCCCGGCGACTGTAGACGTGGCCGCTCGACGGGTTCCCGAAGTGCTCGCGCAGGTACGGCCGCATCGCCTCGACGACCTCGGGCAGGGCCGGGGTCGTCGCGTCGTGGTCGAGGTAGATGGGCGTGTCGCTCGCCGTCATGCTTCCGCCTCCATCAGAACCATCGCCGCAACCAGTCCTTCTCGAGCAGCACCTTCCCCCAGTGCCAGCGGAGGGCGGGCCGGTGCATCCGCACGATCGGCACCGGCTCGGCGTAGAAGTCGCCCTTGCCGAAGCCCGCCCGACCGTGCCCGACCTCGACGAAGCACTCGCCGTGGCCGTCGAAGGCGGCGGCCTCGCCCTTGCCGGTGACGGCGCGAGCGATGTTTCGGGCCACGACGGAGGCCTGGGCGTGCGCGAAGACGCCCGCCTTGGGCAGCGGCTTGCCGAGCTTCAGCGGGATGCCGGTCACGTCGCCGATGGCGTAGACGCCCTCGAACCGCGTGGCCATCGTGTTGCGGTCCACGGCGACCCAGCCGCTCTCCGCGGTCAGGCCCGCGTCGCGGACGACCTTCGGCGCGCGGATCGGCGGGACGTGGGCGAGCAGGTCGAACTCGGCGGTCACGCGGTTGGCGAACGTGAGCCGCCGCGCGGCTCCATCGACGTTCGTGACCTGGTGCTCCGGGTGGTAGCCGATCCCCTTCGAGGTCACCATCTCGCGAACCGCAGCCGAGACCTCCGGGCCCGCGACGCCCATCGGCCCCGGCTCCGCGGCATAGAGGTCGATCGTCACCTGGTCACGTACGCCGCGCCGGCGGCAGTCGTGCTCGAGCAGCATCGCGGCCTCGTACGGGGCGGCGGGGCACTTGTAGGCGGGCGCCGCGGTCATCACGACCAGGCGCCCGGCACGAAAGCCGTGGAGAGCGTCGCGCAGGCTCTGGGCGCCCGCGAGCGTGCAGAAGTCGTAGCCGGTCTCCGCGAGGCCCGGGATCACCTCGGGAGCGAAGTCGGCGCCGAGGGAGATGACGAGGAAGCCGCCTTCGAGCACACGGCCGCCCACCTCGACGCGGCGGTTCCCGGCGTCGATCGACGTGATTGCGCCGCGCACGACCTCGATCCCGCGCCGCGAGAGGCGCTCGAGGGGGCGCGAGATCTTCTCGGCGGTCCGGGCACCCGTCATTAGCCACAAGAGCGACGGGGCGAAGACGTGCCGCTCCTCGCGGTCCACGAGGACGATGCGATGGCCGGCGGGGAGCTTCTTGCGGAGCTCGACGGCGGTCACGACGCCGCCGACGCCACCGCCGAGCACGAGGATGGTCTGGCTCACGACGTCTCTCCTTGAATCCCGGATAGCCGTGGCTTGCGCGCCGCGGCCGCGAGGAACGCTGCTCCGAAAGTGGTCGCGGCGGCCGGCATCGCGTCCAGGCGAGCAAGAACCTGGGCGGCGGCACCGACGGGCGGGTAGTACACCGCGCCCGTGACCCGCTCGACAGCGAGGCCCGCTCCCCGCAGCAGGGCACGGAGCTCGTCAGCACTCCGGAACCGGGCCCGCCGCCACGTGGTCGCTCCGAGCCACCCGCGCAGCCGCCGCCACACGGCCCACGTGCTGAAGCGTCCAAGGTCGCCGACGATCAGCCGGCCACCGGGGGCGAGCACGCGAGCGATCTCGCGAACGGCGCCGGCCGCGTCGGCGACGAAGCAAAGCACCGTGACGGCGAAGACGACGTCGAACGAGGCGTCGGCGGACGGCAGGCGTTCGACACGGCCGTCGCGGAGCTCGACCGCGACTCCGCGCTCGCGCGCCCGTCGCCTGGCCGCTTGCAGCATGGACGGGTCGGCGTCGATGCCCACGACGCGCCCTCCTCGCGCGGCGGCATCGATTGCATGGGTGCCGTCACCGCACCCGACGTCGAGCACGCGGGCGCCGGCGAGCGGCCCCGCGAGCTCGAGTACGAGATCGCGCTCGAGGCGCTCGGTCACCTCGCCCAGCCGCGAGGCGCGCCATCGTGCATACATCGCCGGGAGTGCTGCCTCCGTCATCGTTCCTCAGAACACGAGGACCCGGTCGGCCCACAAGGTCCACTCGGCGAGCTCCTCCAGCGTGCTGCGCCGCGTGCCCTCGGCGAGCTCGCCATCCGAAATTCCGCGCGCGTCCATGCACGTCCCGCAGACCCCGACCTCGCCTCCGCGCCGGGTGACCGCGCGAAGCATGACCTCCAGGTTGTAGTAGCCTTGCGGCACCTTCTGGCCGGCCTTGGCACAGCTCGCCGCGTCGCCGACGAGGAAGACGCGCACGACCTCGCCCTCGCGCTTGGCCAGAGAGCCCGCGAGCCGGAGGCCGTTGTAGCTGCGCTCGGTCCCGTACGGGGGATCGTTGAGGACGAACAGGGTCTTGCTCACGATGAAGCCTCCACGGCGGCGACCTCGACCGGCAGCCCGCGGGCCCGCCAGTCCGGCACGCCTTCTTCCATTCGGATGGCCCGGAACCCGCGGGCCCGAAGCAGCTCGACTGCCTCTACGGCCATGACGCAGTAGGGGCCGCGGCAGTAGGCGACGACCTCGCGGTCGCGCGGGATCTCGGCGAGCCTGCGTTCGAGATCGGCGAGGGGGACGGAGAGCGCGCCGGGAAGGTGCCCCGCCCGGTACTCCTCGGGGGGCCGCACATCGAGCACCGTCACGGCGCCGCTCCGGACGCGGTCGACCAGGACCTCGCGGTCGACCGGCTCCATGCTCCCGCGCGCTTCCACGAAGCCCCGCGTCACCTCGGCGATCTCCAGCAGCCGTGACTCGGCGAGGTCGCGAAGCGCGCGGAAGAAGGCCTCGACCCGCTCGTCCGCGAGCCGATAGGTGACGTGGACGCCGCCCCGCTCGGCCTCGACGAGGCGAGCGCTCCGCAGGACCTGGAGGTGGTGCGACGTGTTCGCCACCGACTGGCCGACCTGCCCCGCGAGCACCTCGACGGTGCGCGGCCCCTGGCAGAGGAGGTCGAGGATCTCCAGGCGCGGCCCGCTCGCGAGCGACTTGCCGATGCGCGCGAGCTGCGCATAGGCGGCGTCCTTGAACTGGCGAGGTGATGGAGACGGGGGCATCGGCGCTCCTCAAATCTTCAAACAGTTATTTGAATAGTCGCCGCGCGGTGCCGTGTCAAGGGCGGCGGTCGCCGCGACGATCAACCCTTGACTCCGTAGTATGGTACGGACCGTATCCTTCGAACGTGATGACGGAGGCCGCCCTGGAGAGCATGACCATCGGCCAGGTGGCGAACGCCGCCGGAGTCGGCGTCGAGACGGTCCGCTTCTACGAGCGGGAGGGCCTCCTCGCGAAGCCGCCGAGGCGGCCATCCGGCTACCGCCAGTACCCGCCGGTTGCGGTCCGACGCATCCGGTTCATCAAACGGGCGAAGGATCTGGGCTTCACGCTCGGCGAGATCCGCGAGCTGCTGGCGCTGCGCGTCGACCCGCGGACCACGTGCGGCGACGTTCGCGATCGCGCCGAGGCCAAGATCGCCGACATCGACGGCAAGCTCCTGGCGCTTCAGCGCATGCGGGCCGCCCTGGTCGATCTCACGAAGGCCTGCTCCGGCCGAGGGCCGACGAGCGAGTGCCCGATCCTGGACGCCCTCGACGAGGAGGAGGACCGATGACTACCGTGGACCTCGTCTATGACGCTGACTGCCCGAACGTGCAGGCGGCGAGGGCGAACCTGCTGCGGGCCTTCGTGGCGGTCGGGCGCGAGCCGCGGTGGCGCGAGTACCGGATCGGGGCCGAGGACCTGCCGGACCATGCACGAGGGTACGGCTCGCCTACGATCCTCGTGGACCAGCGTGACGTCGGGGGGACGGAGCCCGGGAGCGATGCCTGCTGCCGCCTCTACCCGGAGAGCCCCGGAGCGCCGGGCGTGCCACCCGTGGAGCAGATCACGGCGGCGCTCCTCGGCGCAGGAGCCGGCGCACCACCCGCCGCCGCTGGCAGACGCGGGAGGGGCACCTTCGCGGTCGTCCCCGGGATTGGCATCGCGCTCCTTCCGAAGGTCGCTTGCCCCGCCTGCTGGCCGGCATACGCGGGCTTCCTGAGCTCGCTCGGCCTCGGGTTCTTGATGGACACGGCGTGGCTCCTCCCCCTCACCGCGACGTTCCTCGTCGTCGCTGTCGGTGCGCTCGGCTTCCGCGCCCGGCGCCATCGAGGCCTCGGGCCGTTCGCCGTCGGGCTCGCCGCGGCGGCCGTCGTGCTCGTGGGGAAGTTCGCCGTGGGCAGCGACCCGGCAATGTACGCCGGCGTGGCCCTCCTCGTGGCCGCGTCGATCTGGAACACCTGGCCGGCTCGAACGCCGGCCGCAACCTGCCCCGCCTGCGCGGAAAATCCACGCAGCGAGGCGTGAGGAGAACGACATGAGCACCAAGCGAACCATCGAGATCTTCAGCGCGGGATGCCCCGCCTGCCAGGAGACGATCGACCTCGTCAACCGGGTCGCGTGCCCCTCCTGCGAGGTGCGCGTCCTCGACATGAACGAGCCGGACACGGCCGCTCGTGCCAAGGCGCTCGGCGTGCGGTCGGTGCCTGCGGTCGCCATCGACGGCCGGCTCGCCGGCTGCTGCGCCGGGCGCGGTCCGGAGGAGAGCACGCTGCGCGCGGCGGGGCTCGGAGCGGCGTGACCCGCGCATCGTACGCGCTTACGATGCACGACGGCGCATGACGAGCTCGCTTTCGACCACGAGGAGCAGGGGCCGCCCCGAGTCGGGCGCGGCTGATGTCCTCGCGCACGCCGTAGCCCTGCCGCCGTGGCCGGCCTTGCGGACCTTCGAGGAGCCGCATACCGGACCGCATGGAGCCGCAGCACCCAGGCATCGTGGAGCTGGCCAAGCTCGCCACAGTCCTCGACCGGGGCGGCGCCGGGCCCGAAAGAGGAACCGATGACGATCCCGGAGGCTGCCGTGTTCGACGTCGAGCAAGGGCTCATGGAGCTGCCGGGAGAGCCAGCTCGCTGGATCTGGGCGTTCACGTGTCCGACGCCCGAGTGCGAGTGCCGCACGGCAATCGTGCTCTGTGTGGAGGGCAGCCGGGAGACGCTCGTCGAGCGCGGCCGGCCGGTTGCCGACGCGTGGCTCGCCGGCGGGCCCCATGGCCACGCGGCGGGGCGCCTGCGGGGCGTCACGGCCTTCGCGGTGGACCTCGACACTCGCGAGCTTTTCCCACCCGAGGGAGACGAGCCGCTCGATGCGTCCGCTCAACCAGAGGTGAGGGCCGTCGCCGACCGTCTGGATGACGACGTGCTCGATGCGATCGCACGCGTCTGGTGCCAGGCCAAGGGAAAGCGTCTGCCGGCGAATCCAGGCTCCTTCGGGTCGAAGATCGAGGTCGAGGGCTGGCGGCCCGGCGATCGGGTGATCTGGGAGGACGCGCAGCGCTCGCTTCGCGGCGACACCTATGTCTTCGGCGACCGCGTCTTCGAGGCCGTCGAGCTCTACTGCGTCGAGCCGGAGTGCGCCTGCGGCGAGGTCATCGTCCACTTCGGCCCTCTCATTTCGCCTGGATCTCCGCACCCGGGGCACGTCGAGCTCGATGGCCAAGAAGCGACGCTTCATCCCACACACGAGCGATTGCGGGAGCGTCTGAGCGAGCTCTGGACCGCGTACCGCGCGCGCCACCCGCGCTATCGCGAACGCATCGCGCGCCGGAGCGCGGCCATGCACGGTCTCGCGGGGCGGATCGTCGCCGCGCCGCCGAAGCCCGAGGTCGGTCGCAACGAGCCCTGCCCGTGCGGCTCGGGCAGGAAGTTCAAGAAGTGCTGTGGAGCCGCATGACGACGAGACGCAGGAGGCGAGACCCGTACACCAGAACGGTCGTCCGCCTGCCCGAGCGAGACCTGGCCGAGTCGATCCTCTACCTCGCCGAGCCGCTGCTCGAGCCGCTTGGGCCGACCCCGCCGCTGGACGAAGCCCGGCGGGCGATCGGGTTGGCGATCGACGTGTGGAATGCCCACGTCGGGGGCTCCTTCGAACCGCGTGCGGGCTGACGGGCTTCGAGGTCTGGCTGCGCCGCGCGGACGGGCAGGTGATCCGGGCGCGGGAGAGCTGCCGGATCGTCGTGGACGACGGCGGTGCGGTCCTGTACGGAGACGGCGTCATCGAGGACGTCAGCGTCCTCGAGCGCGCGAAGGAGGAGCGGCACGCCCGCGAGGTCGCCGAGGAGGCCAGCCGCGCCAAGAGCGCCTTCCTGGCGACGATGAGCCACGAGATCCGTACGCCGATGAACGCGATCATCGGCATGACCAGCCTCATGCTCGACGGCCCTCTCGGCCCCCAGCAGCGGGAGCTCGTCGAGACGATTCGGTCGAGCGGTGATGCCCTGTTGACCATCATCAACGACATCCTCGACTTCTCCAAGATCGAGGCTGGCCAGATGGACATCGACGTCCACGCCGTCGAGATCCGCGAGCTCGTCGAGTCTGCGCTGGATCTGGTGGCGGCGCGGGCAGCCGACAAGGGCCTGAGCCTCGCCTGCCGAACCGAGGCGCACGTTCCGACCTTCGTCTTGACCGACTCGGCCCGCGTCCGGCAGATCCTCCTCAACTACCTCTCGAACGCCCTGAAGTTCACCGAGCGTGGCGAGGTGACCGTGACCGTCACGACGCGGCCCGCGGGCGAGCCCGCCGGTCTTCACATCGCCGTCGAGGACACCGGGATCGGCATCCCGGCGGATCGGAGCGACCGGCTGTTCGTGCGTTTCAGTCAGGTCGACGCCTTGCCGCTGATCTTGCTCTCGTCGCTGGGGCGTTCGGTCTCCGATCCCCGTGCGGGCGCCACACGCTCGGGTTCGCGGTAGGAATCGCTTCCGGGCCCGCGACGCTCGGCATCATCGGCTTCGAGGGCCGGCGCGACTACGGCGCGGTCGGCTCAGTGGTCAACCTGGCCGCCCGGCTGTGCAGCCAGGCCGCGGACGGGCAGACGTTGATCGACGATCGCACGCGCGAGGCGGCGGGCTCGCTCGCGAACGTGCGGGAGACCAGCGGGCCGACGCTCAAGGGCTTCTCCCGGCAGATCCGCGTGTTCGAGATGCGGGGGTAGGCACCTCCTAGGTGGTCGTAGACCTCGCGCACCTCGCCCATTCCGCCGCGCCCCAGCTCGCCACGGTCTTCCAGCCAGGGCCGCGCCCCGGGACGTTCAGTCCCTAGGGAGGGCATCCCGAATCGAGGGGCGGCGGCGGCGCGGCGGCGGGCTCCTCGAAGGCGACGCTTCCATCGTACCAGGGCAACGACTCCTCCGCCCGGAGCTTGCCGGCGACGGTCCTCGCCTCCGTGCGCGCCGGCGGGCCCGTGGGCGCGGCTGCGTCTGGTCCGTCCGCCGGGTCCGCAGGGGGCGCCGGGGATGAAGGCGGCGCCGGCGCCAGGGCCTCTTGGTTCTCGTCTCCCTCGTCGGGCGCGTCGGGCTCGGTCATGCGGCCTCCCTCTGGACGGCGTGGCCGCCGCCTCACCGCCGTCTGTCCCGGGGCGGCTCATACCATCTCGGGGCAGACCGCGCGCCATGCCGGTCTCGAGGAGCGCGGCCGCGGCCAGGAACGGGCCCGAGTGCGGTAGAAGAGGGCTCGCGCCGATGGCCGACCGGAGGAGGAGAGAGATCGGAGCTGCCACGATCGACTGGCCGCTGAATGGGGAGTTTCTCGTGGACGTCGAGGAGAACGGCAAGCCGAGCAAGTGGATCACGTCGAATGCGCTGCGCGCGCTGGAGCTCGCAGGAGCTCGCCCGTGAGCACGGAATGTCTCGTCCCGGTCCTGACGCCGCAGGGTCGGCTGCAGGTGCGGGTCGCTGGCGAGGGCGGGGGCGACCCGCTCGAGGCCGGGCTCGCGCGGCGAATCGCGGGCGCGTTCGCGCGGGGGTCGGGACACGGGCTCCTCCAGCTCGGGGCGGCGGAGGTCGCGACGGTGCTTCCGCCGGTCTTCGCGTACTGGCGCGAGATCGGCAGCCGCTTCGTCACGGCGCTCTGCACCCGGCCGGAGGCGGAGGGCCGCGATGTCGAGATGCCGGAGCCGCCGGAGGACCTGGGGGTAATGGCCGCGGCCGCGCCGCTCATGCCCGGGGCGGAGTACCTGACGGCCGACGTGCTCCGCGAGCTGTGGGTCGGGATCGGGGAGGCGTTCGGCGCCGAGCTGGCCGACGCGAAGGTCCCGCTGCAGGAGTTTCTCAAGCGCGTGAACCCGGCGTGGAACGTCATCGGACGTGTGCACTTCAACCTCGCCGAGAACCGCAAGGACGAGCAGGCGCCGTTCGCCTTCCTGGCGACCTACACCCATCGCCTCTCGGGGCACGGCAAGGCGCAGCACCTCCCGCTCGGCCAGGCGCTGCGCGAGTACGCGGGCGCGGCGAACAAGGAGACGCTCCTCTCCCTCCTCGTCCCGGTCCAGCGGGCGGCCGAGCGCTGCGCCTGGCTCAGGCAGATGGTCGACGCGGGCGAGATCTTCCACCCGCTCCGCTGGTCGCCGAGGGACGCGTTCCGGCTCCTCGGCGACGTCCGTGAGCTGGAGCGCGCCGGCGTCGTGGTTCGCATGCCCGCGGGCTGGAGAGCAGGTCGTCCCTCGAGACCGCAGGTGACGGCCACGGTCGGGGCCAGGGCACCTTCCGCGCTCGGCACCGACGCGCTGCTCGACTTCCGCATGGAAGTCACGCTCGACGGCGAGCGGCTCACCGAGGCCGAAGTGAAGCAGATCCTGGCCGGCGCGAACGGGCTAGCGCTGATTCGCGGCCAGTGGGTCGAGGTCGACCGCGAGCGGATCGATCGGATGATGGGACGGTTCCAGGAGGCCGAACGGCTCGCGGCCGCCGGCGGCCTCTCGTTCGCCGAGGCGATGCGGATGCTGTCCGGGGCCCAGGTCGGCAAGGACGGTGCGGCGGCCGGCGCCGATGCCGACTGGTCGCGGGTCGTCGCCGGGCCGTGGCTCGCCGAGACGTTGAAGTCGCTGCGCACGCCCGACGAGCTTGCGAAGGTCGATCCGGGCCGCGAGCTGAAGGGCGAGCTGCGGCCCTACCAGGAGGTCGGCGTCCGCTGGCTCCATCTGCTCTCGCGGCTCGGTCTCGGGGCTTGCCTCGCCGACGACATGGGGCTCGGCAAGACCATCCAGGTGCTCTCGCTCCTGCTCGTGCTCCGCCGCGTGAAGAACGACGAGCGGCGGCCGAGCCTGCTCGTGGCCCCGGCATCGCTCCTCGCGAACTGGGCCGCCGAGATCGAGCGCTTCGCGCCGAGCCTGAAGGCGCTCGTCGCGCACACGTCGGCCATGACGAAGCGCGAGCTGGAGTCGCTCGAGCCCGCGCGGCTCTCGCGCGTCGACCTCGTGATCACGAGCTACGGCTCGCTCCTTCGCATTCCCTGGCTCGCGACCACCGCGTGGCACCTCGCGGCCCTCGACGAGGCGCAGGCAATCAAGAACCCGGGCGCCAAGCAGACGCGCGCGGCGAAGAAGCTCCAGGCGCGCGCGCGGATCGTGCTCACCGGCACGCCGATCGAGAACCGGCTCGGCGACCTGTGGTCCATCTTCGACTTCACCAACCCGGGGCTCCTCGGCTCGGCCAGGGAGTTCACGAGCTACTGCAAGGGCCTCGCCGACAAGCCGCGTAACCCCTACGGCCCGCTGCGCGAGCTGGTGCGACCGTACATCCTGCGGCGCCTGAAGACCGATCGTAACGTCATCTCCGACCTGCCGGACAAGACCGAGGTCAAGGCCTTCTGCCAGCTCAGTCGCAGGCAGGCCGCGCTGTACCAGGAGGCCGTGAGCGAGCTCGGCGAGCGGCTGGGCGGCGCCGAGGGAATCGAGAGGCGGGGGCTCGTGCTCGCGTTCCTCATGCGCTTCAAGCAGATCTGCAACCACCCGTCGCAGTGGCTGGGCGATGGCGCCTGGGCCCAGGACGACAGCGGCAAGTGGGCGCGCCTGCGCGAGCTCGGCGAGGTCATCGCGAGCAAGCAGGAGAAGGCGCTGGTCTTCACCCAGTTCCGGGAGATCACCGCGCCGCTCGCCTCGTTCCTGGGTGGGGTGTTCGGCCGACCGGGCCTCGTCTTGCACGGCGAGACCGAGGTGAAGAAGCGCAGGGATCTGGTCAGCCGCTTCCAGGAGGACGAGTCCGTGCCTTTCTTCGTGCTGTCGCTCAAGGCGGGCGGCTCGGGGCTGAACCTCACCGCCGCCTCGCACGTGATCCACTTCGATCGCTGGTGGAACCCCGCCGTCGAGGACCAGGCCACGGACCGCGCGTTCCGCATCGGCCAGAAGAAGAACGTCCTGGTCCACAAGTTCGTCTGCCGGGGCACCGTCGAGGAGAAGATCGACGAGCTGATCGAATCGAAGAAACAGCTCTCGCGAGACCTGCTAGAAGGCGGTGCGGAGCTGAACCTGACCGAGATGAAGGACGAGGAGCTCTTGCGGCTCGTCGCGCTCGACCTCGGCGCCGCGATGAAGGAGTGACCGATGGGCTACGGCGGCTACGGTGACTGGAGACCCTACGTGCCCGTCGAGGAGCGGCGGCGCAGGGCCGAGCGCGAGATGCAGAAGCTCGCGAAGAAGGGCCACCCGGTCTCGCCCGTGGTGATCGACGGCCGCACGATCGCCCGGACGTTCTGGGGCAACGCGTGGTGCGACAACCTCGAGCGCTACAGCGACTACTCGAACCGGCTGCCGCGCGGGCGGACGTACGTGCGCAACGGCTCGGTCGTCGATCTCCAGATCGCGCCCGGCGAGGTCCGCGCCGTGGTCAGCGGCACCGACATCTACGAGGTGACCGTGAAGGTCGCCGCGGTGCCCGAGGGGCGCTGGAGCTCGATCTGCACCGACTGCGCGGGCGCGATCGACTCGCTGGTCGAGCTGCTCCAGGGGCGCTTCTCGAAGGGCGTCATGGAGCGCATCTGCCTGCAGGGATCCGGTCTGTTCCCCGCGCCGGCCGAGATCCAGCTCTCGTGCAGCTGCCCGGACTGGGCCTCGATGTGCAAGCACGTGGCGGCCGTGCTCTACGGAATCGGCGCCCGGCTCGACGAGCGGCCCGAGCTCCTCTTCCGGCTGCGCAAGGTCGACGAGAAGGACCTCATCGCCAGGGCGGGCCGAGGGCTGCCGCTGTCGAAGAAGGGGCCGGCGGACGAGAAGGTCCTCGCCGACGGCGATCTGTCGGAGCTGTTCGGGCTGGAGATGGGTGCGACCGGCGAACCGCGGGCGCCGGAGGCAAACCCAAGGGCGAGGCCGGCGCGGCGCGCCTCGAAAGCCGGGGCGAGCAGGAAGAGGGCTCCGAAGGGGAACGGACCGAGGGCGAGATCGACGGAGCGTAGGGCGAAGAAGAGATGATCGGGCCGGGCTCGAGCACACCTCGAGCGGGGGAAGACAGCCGACCTCAGTGGCAGATGCAGAGGTACAGCTTGAAGTCGGTGACCATGCCGTCGCCGTTGCCGACCTCGTCGTCCGTGACGAAGAGGGCCCAGTCGCCCTGGGTCGAGTCGCCTTCCAGGCCGAACGTCGTCGCGTCCGGCTGGAACTCGCCGGTGAACGGGTTCTCGCCCACCCTGATCCAGTCCTCCGCACCCTCGACCCGAGGCGAACCTCACCTGCGGCGGTAGACGTCGGTGCTCAGGTACTTCAGGCCGGAGTCGGCCATCAGCGT
>JACPQR010000224.1 GCA_016190375.1 Deltaproteobacteria bacterium | reverse complement strand
GTCGAAAATGTGTCGCTGAGAAGCCGACCACGTCCACGATCACGTCCACGACCACGAATATCACCCCCTGCGCACGGCTGTTCCGCCTCGTTTCCACCTGCAAACTGGGAAATGCACCCAATAAGGTTTGGCGCGCGGGGGCACTCGTGCTAGATGGCGCCGCGCTCTCTCGCGCCGCACCAACATGTCCTTGCGCAACATCGCCATCGTCGCGCACGTCGACCACGGCAAGACCACGCTCGTGGACGCCATGCTCAAGCAGTCCGGCGTCTTCCGCGACAACGAGGTCGTGCAGGATCGCGTCCTCGACTCGAACGACCTCGAGCGCGAGCGAGGGATCACCATCCTGGCGAAGAACACCTCGGTCCGGTTCAGGGACACGAAGATCAACATCATCGACACGCCGGGCCACGCCGACTTCGGCGGCGAGGTGGAGCGGACGCTGATGATGGCCGACGGCGCGCTCCTTCTCGTCGACGCGGCCGAGGGCCCCCTGCCGCAGACGAGGTTCGTCCTCAAGAAGTGCCTCGAGGCAGGCTTTCCGATCATCGTCGCCATCAACAAGATCGACCGGTCGGACGCCAGGGCCCACGAGGTCCTGAGCGAGGTCTTCGACCTGTTCTGCGACCTCGAGGCGTCCGACGCGCAGGCGGACTTCCCCATCCTGTACACGAACGCGCGCGCCGGGATCGCCCATCGCGAGCTGGGCGACCCGTCGCAGAACCTCCTGCCGCTGTTCGAGACGATCCTGGAGCGGATCCCCGAGCCCCACGGCGATCCGGCAGGCAAGCTCCAGACGATCCTCTGCACCCTGGACTACGACGACTACGTGGGCCGGATCGCCATCGGCAAGGTCGTCTCGGGGACTCTGAGGCCGGCGTCGCTCGTGGCCCTCGTCGGCAAGAACGCGACGCTCCGCGGGAAGGTCACCCAGGTCTACCGCTTCGAGGGGCTGGAGCGTCAGTCGGTCTCGGAGGCGGAAGCGGGCGAGGTCGTCGCGATCGCGGGGATGGAGGAGTTCGAGGTCGGCGACACGATCAGCGATCCCGAGGCGCCCGAGCCCCTGCCGCGCATCCAGGTCGAGGAGCCGACGCTGAAGATGCGGATCGGCGTCAACACCTCGGGCTTCGCCGGACGCGAGGGGAGGTTCTTGACCAGCCGCCAGCTCCGCGAGCGGCTCTTCAAGGAGGCGCGGAAGAACGTGGCGATCCGCGTCGAGGACGGCGAGACGGCGGACGTCTTCGTCGTCTACGGCCGCGGCGAGCTGCAGCTCGCGATCCTGGTCGAGACCATGAGGCGCGAGGGCTACGAGATGCAGCTCTCGAACCCCGAGGTCGTGGTGCGCGAGATCGATGGCCAGCGGATGGAGCCGGTCGAGCGGGTCGTGGTGGACGTCCCGGAGGCCTTCATCGGCGTCGTCACCGAGCGGCTCGGCCGCCGCCGCGGCCAGATGACGAGGATGTCGAACCCGGGGTACGGCCGCGCGCGGCTCGAGTTTCGCTTGCCGAGCCGCGGACTGATCGGGTTTCGGGGGGAGTTCCTGACGGAGACGCGCGGGACGGGCCTCTGCAACGCCATCTTCGACGGCTGGCAGCTCTACTCCGGCCCCATGCTCCGGAGGCCCGCGGGCGCGATCGTCGCCGATCGTGCCGGCGTCGCGACCCCGTACGCCCTCTTCCACCTGCAGCCGCGCGGGACGCTCTTCATCGATCCGGGCCAGGCCGTCTACGAGGGCATGATCATCGGCGAGCATTGCCGCCCGAGCGACCTCGACGTCAACGCCATCAAGGAGAAGAAGCTCTCCATGATCCGCAACCACGGCAAGGACGAGAACGTCATCCTCGCCGTGCCGCCGCCGATGGGGCTCGAGCGCTGCATGGAGTGGATCGATCGCGACGAGCTCGTGGAGGTCACCCCCGCCGCCATCCGCCTGCGCAAGGTCATCCTGAGCTGCGAGCGCCGCCCAAGGCGCGACGTCGAGGACTAGGCTGGGGGACACGCACCCGGACTTGGGCTGGGGGACACGCACCCGGTCCCCAAGGCCACGTCATCTTTGATGTTTCGGACTTGGGCTGGGGGACACGCACCCGGTCCCCAAGGCCACGTCATCTTTGATGTTTCAGGCCGTACCGCGCGTTTTGTCCCGGAGCCGAATCCTCGGGCCGCGGCCGAGGCCGTGACCGAGCCCGACCATGAAGCGGCCCGAGTCCGCTTCCGAGGTCAATCCGCGGCGCTGAGGCCCGCTCCGTCAGCGCAAGTTTGCCGTGGCACGGCCAGCGCGACTGGACCCGTCGAGAGCGCGGCATATGTTCCGTACGAGCTGTTCTGGTCTGTTCACCGCGGTAAGGTGCACCAGCGCGTCGCGCGGGGCGGTCCGGCCCCGGGCGGGTACTGGGCTGCGCCGAGCGCCGAGCTCTTTGCTCGGCTTCGTTCGGGACCGGAGGGCTTGTCGTCGGCCCAGGCGGCAGACCGGCAGAGCGAGGTCGGCCCGAACGAGCTCGGGGAGGAACGCCGGCTCTCACGGCTGCGCGTCCTGTGGAACCAGATCCGAAGCCCGCTGCTCCTCCTGCTCCTCTTCGCGGCCGCGATCTCCGCGGTGACGGGCGAGTGGGTCGACGCGGTGATCGTCCTCGTCATCGTCGGCGCGACCGTCGGGATTGGCTACAGCCGGGAGTACAGCGCCCAGGCCGCGGCCGCCGCCCTGCGGGCCAGGGTCAAGACACGCGCAAACGTCCTGCGTGACGGCGAGTCGAAGCAGCTTCCGATCGAGGAGGTCGTCCCCGGGGACGTGGTTCTCCTCGCTGCCGGGAGCCTCGTCCCCGCGGACGGCGTCGTGCTCGAGGCGGCCGACTGTCACGTGAGCGAGGCCGTGCTGACCGGCGAGAGCTTTCCCGTCGAGAAGGAGGCGGGCGTCGCCCCTCGGGACGCGCCGCTCTCGAGGCGGCGCAATTGCGTGTTCCTGGGCACGAACGTGCGCAGCGGGACCGCGCGGTGCCTGGTGGTCGCGACGGGGACCTCGACCGAGTTCGGCGCCATCGCCCGCCGCCTCTCGCTCCGGCCGCCCGAGACCGAGTTCGACAGGGGCATCCGGCGCTTCGGCACGCTGCTCACGAGCGCGATGCTCCTCATGGTGCTCCTGGTCTTCGTCGCCCACATGTTCCGCGGGCGGCCTCCGGTCGAGACCTTGTTGTTCTCGGTCGCGCTCGCGGTTGGGTTGAGCCCCGAGCTCCTGCCGGCCATCCTGGGCGTCAACCTCGCGCGCGGCGCCGAGGTGATGGCCCGGCACGGCGTCCTCGTGCGGCGGCTGAACGCGATCGAGAACCTCGGCAGCATGGACGTCCTGTGCACCGACAAGACCGGGACGCTCACCGAGGGCGTGGTGCAGGTCGAGGGCGCGTACGACCCGAAGGGCTCGACGGCGGACGAGGTCCTCGAGCTCGCTGCGGTGAACGCCGCGCTCGAGACGGGCCTGCCGAGCCCGCTCGACGACGCGATCCTTCGGGCTCGAAGGCCGGATCTCCGTCGACTGCGAAAGCGGGCAGAGATCCCCTTCGACTTCGTTCGCAAGCGCGTCAGCGTCGTCGTCGAGGGCCCGGACGGCGTCCGGCTCATCACCAAGGGGGCGTTCCATCACGTCCTGGACGTCTCGGGCAGGCTCGCGGACGGGACGCCGCTCGGTGCGGAAGAGCGCGCCGCGCTCGAGCGCCGCCACGACGAGTGGAGCGGTCGCGGCATCCGGGTGATCGCGGTGGCCTCGCGGACCATGGGCGCGAAGGACGAGGTTCGCCGCGAAGACGAGGAGGACCTCGCGTTCACCGGCTTCGTCACGTTTCTGGACCGCCCCAAGGAAGGCGTGGCGGAGTCGATCGGGGCTCTCGCCCGGCTCGGCGTGTCGGTCAAGGTGATCACCGGCGACACGAGGCTGGTCGCCGAGCATGTCGCCGGTCTGGTCGGGCTTCCGAGCGGTCGCGTCCTCACCGGAACCGACCTCGACGAGCTCCACGACGAGGCGCTGTGGCATGCAGCCGAGCGCACCGACCTCTTCGTCGAGGTCGATCCCAACCAGAAGGAGCGCATCATCCTGTCGCTCAAGAAGATGGGGCACGTCGTCGGTTTCCTGGGGGACGGCGTGAACGACGCGCCCGCGATGCACGCGGCGGACACGAGCCTCTCGGTCGCCGGGGCGGTCGACGTCGCCAGAGAGGCCGCGGACTTCGTGCTCCTCGAGCGGCACCTCGACGTAATACGACGCGGCATCGAGGAGGGGCGCAGGACGTTCGCCAACACCCTGAAGTACGTGCTCACGACGACGAGCGCGAACCTCGGGAACATGGCGAGCATGGCGGCGGCGTCGCTCTTCTTGCCGTTCCTGCCCCTGTCGGCCGGTCAGATCCTGCTCAACAACTTTCTCTCTGACATCCCGGCGGTGGGGCTTGCGGGCGACGCCGTCGATCCGGAGCTGACCGAGCGGCCGCGCCGCTGGAACATGCGCTTCATCGGGCGCTTCATGGTCGAGTTCGGAGTCTTGAGCTCCGCCTTCGACCTCGTCACGTTCGCCGTCTTGCTCGGCGCCTTCCACGCGGTGGCCGAGACGTTCCGCACCGGCTGGTTCGTCGAGTCGCTCTTGACCGAGCTCGTCGTGGCGCTCGTCGTCCGGACGCGCCGTCCGTTCTTCCGGAGCAAGCCCGGCCGGGTGCTCCTTCTCTCGACGCTGGTCCTCGTCCCGGCGACCTTCGCGATTCCCTTCGTCCCGCACGCGGGCGTGCTCGGGTTCGTGCCGCTGCCGGCGCCCATGCTCGTGGCGCTCGCGGGCATCACCGTGCTGTACGTCATCGCGACCGAGCTCCTGAAGCGCTGGTTCTACCGGCCAGGGCGCTAGGTCGCTCCAGCCCGCTTCGCGAGGTCGACGAGGCGGGCGTGGGAGGGGACCTGGAGGAAGTCCTTGCGGGCGTCGGGGTCGGAGATGCGGTTGGCCTTGAGGTGCAGGGCCTTGTCGCCATGGACGAGGGCGCCTTCGAGGCCGGCGGCGTGGGCGGCGAGGAAGAGCTCGGCCTCGAACTCGCCCATGACGCCGGCGGCGTCGCGTAGCTCGAGGGCGCGGCGGACGGCGCTGCCGGCGTCGTCGAGGCGGCCGAGGGCCACGAGGACGGAGGCGTGGAGCGCGTGGATCTCGCAAGCGAAGTTGCCCTGGAGGGGCTCGGGGCGGGCGAGGGCGTGATCGAGGGTCACGAGGGCCTCGGCGTTGCGGCTCGCCGCGTGGAGGATCGCGGCGCGGTAGCGCAGGCAGGCGATCTCGAGGCGGGGGTCCTCCATCTCCGCGGCGATCGCCAGTGCGGCGTCCTCGTCCTCGAGGCCGGCGGCGACGTCGCCCAGCCGCGCGCGAGCGAGCCCGAGGCCGTAGAGCGCGTAGCCCTCGCTTCGCCTGTTGCCGCAGGCGCGGGAGAGGTCGCGCGCCTTGGCGAGCTCCTCGATCGAGGCGGAGAGGCGGCCGAGCTGGAGGGCCGAGTAGGCGAGCATCAGCCGGGCGATCGCGACGCGCCGCGGATCGCCGACGACCTCGTAACCCTCGAGCGCCTGAGTTGCGAGCGGGACGACCCAGCCGGGATCTCCGAGCGCGGCGTGGCAGTAGGCGAGCGCCCAGCGGCCGCGGGCGAGGGCCAGCGGATCGGCGGAGGGCCGCGCGGCGTCGACGGCGGCCCGGGCGGCCTCGAGCGCCTCGCCGGGGCGCCGCGAGTCTGCGTGGGCGAGCGCGGCTTGCACGAGCAGGCCCACGCTCGGGTGTGACAGCGCGATGCCGGCCTTCACGTCGGCGGTCGCCTCGTCGTAGCGGCCGTGCGCCCAGAGGAAGCGCGAGCGCTTCTCGTGGAAGAGGGCCTTCTCGCCCTTCGTGGAGGCGAGCTTTCCGAGGGACTCGATGTCCGCCTCCTCGTCGGCCGTGCGACCCAGGAAGAAGAGCACCTCGACCCTGAGCGAACGCAGTCGGAACGCGGCGCTGCGGTCCACCATGCGCTCGAGGGCGCGACCCGAGGCCTCGAGGGCCGCGGGCGCGTCGCCCTCGCGGAACGCCGCTTCCGCCGCGCGCAGCCAGTAGGGGGCCGCGCCGTGGCCGTCGCCGCCGAGCTCCAGGTGGCGGGCGACCTCGAGCCCAGATGCGTCGGGCCGCTCGCCCATCCAGAGCCCGGCTGCGCGGTGCAGGTGCGATCGCTGCTTGTCCGTCAGCGATCCGTAGGCGACCTCCTGCATCAGCGTGTGGCGGAACCGCCACTCGGTGGTGCCGAGGAGCCTGGGCCGCGGCTCGGGCGACACGACCTCGCGACGGCGCAGCCGTCCAAGGAGCGCCGCGGGATCGGGCTCGCCCATCGCAGAGAGCGCCTCGGCCCAGAAGCGACCGCCGAGGATGGAGGCGCGGCGCAACAGGTCCTTCTCGGCCCTCGGGAGCGTGTCGAGCCGCGCCTGGATGGCAGCCTCGACCGACGGCGGCAGCTCATCGGCGTGGCCCTCGCGCAGGGCCAGCGCGAGCTCCTCGGCGAAGTAGGGGTTTCCTTCGGTCCGGCGATGGATCGCCTCGGCGCGGGACTCGAGCGCTGGGTCGTCGCCGAGGACGCTCCCCACGAGCGACCGCGTGGCGTTCTTGGAAACTCCTCCCAGGGCGATCCGACGGAAGTCCGGCAGCGGCGCCTCGAGCTCGGGCCGGGCGGTGGCGACGACGAGGAGCCTCTTCGACTCGAGCCTCCTCAGGAGCACCTCGACGAGCTCCGTGCTCGGCCCGTCCGCCCAGTGGAGGTCCTCGACCGCCAGCACGACCGGGCGGCTCGTGGCCTCCGCTTCGATGAGATCGCCCACCGCGATCATGACCTGGTCCCGCATGATCCCGGGATCGTCGCGCGCGGTCTTGAGGTGCGGCGACTCTGGGAAGGCCGCTCCCAGGATCTCGCCGATGAACTCGGCCGACGATCGCGAGGGGCAGACCTCCCTCAGCCTCTGCTGGACGAGGTCGGGCTCGGCACCCTGGGGACGCTCGAGCCACGGGCGAAGGGCGTTCGCGATGAGGTGCCAGCCCTGGAGCGTCCGCGTCGACTCCGCGCAGCCCTCCAGGTAGCGGACGTCCGTCCGCTGCTCCTCGATGTGCGCTCTGAGAGCGTGCAGGAGCCGGCTCTTTCCGATGCCCGCGGGCCCGGTGATCAGGACCCCGGCGGCCTGCGACTCGGCGGCGACCTGCGCGAGCGTCATCCCGAGATCGGCCATCTCGCGCTCGCGGCCGAAGAGCGGAACGTCGGCGCCGGCGAGCCCTCTGACGCCGATCACGGTCGAGCCCGGGCGGATGGCGAGGACGCGACCTGCCTCGACGACGAAGCCGCCGCGGATTCGCTTGTGGGTCTCGGAGTCGACGCCGACGCCGTCGGAGGCGAGCACCTCCTGCGCGCCGATGACCCCCGCGCCCGTCACCTGGCCGGCCTTGGCCTGGACGGCTCGGCCCGTCGCGACGCCGAGCCTCGCGACGGCGCCCGCGGCCCGCACCGCGAGGCCCGCCCGAACGGCGCGCTCCGACTCGTCGCCCACCCACGCCTCGCCGCCGAACAGACCGACCGCTCGCTCGCCGAGGAGCGGCGACGCCACGCCCCGCTCCGCCCGGACCGCCTCCGAGAAGGCCTCGACGTCGCGCACGCCCTCGGCGAAGAGGACCGCGACGATCCTCACCTCGTCGCCGAGCGCCACCCGAGCGGGCTCGCGCGGCAACGGCTGCGTCGTGGTCGAAGAGCCCTCGGAAGAGGATGCCAGGCCCTCCCTGAGCGCCTCGCCGAGCTCTGCCATCGACTGCCACCGCGCCGCGCGGTCCTTCTGGAGCGCGCGCGAGATCACCGCGGCGAGCCACGCGGGCACCTCCGGCGGGAGCGGGTCCGGGTCGTCCGTCACGACTCGGACGAGCTGGGCCATCGCGCTCTCCGCGTCGAACGGCGGGTGGCCGGCGACGGCGTCGTAGAGCGTCGCGCCCAGGCCCCAGACGTCGGTGCGGATGTCCTCGTCGCGCTTGCCGCGCGCCTGCTCGACGGCCATGTACGCGGGCGTGCCGACCACGACCTCGGTCGCCGTCAGACGCATCTCGGGGGCGTCGGAGATGCTGATCGCGAGGCCGAAGTCGAGCACCTTGATCCCGCCGTCGGAGCAGAGGAAGAGGTTTGCGGGCTTGACGTCTCGGTGCACGATCCCAGCGGCGTGAGCGGCGCCGAGCCCCGCGGCCGCGGCGCGGCCGATCCGAACCGCCTCCTCGGGATCGAGGGTGCCACGCTCGAGGCGGGTGTCGAGGTCCTCGCCCTCGAGGAGCTCCATCGCGAGGTAGAGGCCGCCCTCCGGCGTCTCGCCGAAGCCCAGCACCTTGACCACGTTCGGATGCCCGAGCGCCATCACCGCCTTTGCCTCGCGCGCGAAACGGCGCCTCGCCCGCTCGTTGCAGGCCTCGCCGCCGAGGACCTTGAGCGCGACGTTGCCCTGACCGTCGCGGATGGTGGCGCGGTAGACGACGCCCATGCCGCCCGAGCCGAGCACACCGTCCACCTTGTAGTCCCCGATGCTCTGCATGCCGGCGGAAGGCGAGTGTAATCGACTTGAGAACGGCGTGCAGACGCGGTACTTCCGGGCCGATGGATCTGCGCACGCTGACGTTCATCGACATCCTGCAGCCGCAGCTCACCTCGTTCCTCCAGACGGTGGCCGCGGGCTTCCAGCCGCTCGAAGGGCAGGCCGCGCTGTTCGTCGAGATCGCGCCCGGGATCGCGATCAACCGCGTCACCGACGCCGCGCTCAAGCACACGAGCTGCATCCCGTCGATGCAGATCGTCGAGAGAGCGTTCGGGCTCCTGTCGCTGCAGCACTTCGATCAGGGCCAGGTCCGCGAGGCGGCGGCGGCGATCCTGCGCGAGCTCGGCATGCGCGAGGAGGACCGGCTCACGCCGCGGGTCCTGTCCAACCAGATCATCACGGGCATCGACGGGCACCAGGCGATGCTCATCAACCGCATGCGGCACGGCGACATGCTGACTCAGGGCCAGACGCTGTACGTCCTCGAGGTCCACCCCGCGGGCTACGCCGCGATCGCCGCCAACGAGGCGGAGAAGGCAGCGCCTATTCGCCTTCTGGAGACCGTGACGTTCGGCGCCTTCGGGCGGCTGTACCTGGGCGGAGGCGAGGCCGAGATCCGCGAAGCGGCGAACGCCATCGAGCGGTGTCTGTCGTGCATTCGCGGGAGACCGAACAAGGAAGGACAAGCATGAGATTCCTCCTCCTCGCGGTCCTGGCCGCTTCCGGCTGCGGAGACGACGACGACCAGCCCGCCGATGCCGGCGACGAGCCCCGAGACGCCGGCGTGGACGCGGAGGTCGATGCGGCCGACGACGACGACGGCACCCAGGTCGAGACCGCCGAGGGCCCGCTGCAGGGCAAGCTCGTGGGTGAGACCCGCGCGTTCCTCGGAATCCCCTACGCCGCGCCTCCCTTGGGGGACCTCAGGTGGAGGTCGCCGCGGCCCGTCGAGCCGTGGGTCCAGGTCCGCACCGCTGCCACGGTGGGGCGGCCCTGCCCGCAGTTCGACGTAGGTGGCTCGCTGAGGGGCGGCTCGGACGAGGACTGCCTGACCCTGAACGTCTGGACGCCGGCCGAGGTGACCGAGCCGGCGCCGGTCATGGTCTGGATCCATGGGGGCGGCTGGGAGCAGGGCACGGGTGGCGATCCCGCGTTCGACGGACAGAACCTCTCAGAGCGCGGCGGCGTCCTGGTCGTGACGTTGAACTACCGGCTGGGTCCCCTCGGATGGCTCGCGCTCCCGGAGCTCTCCGCCGAGGATCCGGACCACCCGGCATCGGGCGACTGGGGGCTCGAAGACCAGCGCGCGGCGCTCGAGTGGGTGCAGAGGAACATCGCGGCCTTCGGCGGCGACCCCGACAACGTCACTCTGTTCGGCGAGTCGGCGGGCGGCTTCAACACGTGCCTTCACCTCGTCTCGCCGCCGAGCCAGGGCCTGTTCGCGCGCGCGATCATGCAGAGCGGCTCGTGCTCGTGGGCGTTCAGGACGCCCGAGTCGGCCGAGGCGGTCGGAGCCGATCTGGTCACGAGGCTTGGCTGCGAGGGCGAAGGCGTTCTCGCGTGCCTGCGAGCAGCGGACGTCGAGGCGCTGCTCGAGGCGCGCCCCGGCAACGAGACCGAGGTCGACTTCCCGTGGTTCCCGGTCGTGGACGGGCTCTCCCTCGTCGAGCAGCCGCGCGAGGCGATCGCGCGCGGCGATCTCGTGGACGTGCCCGTCATGGCTGGCACGAACGGTGACGAAGGCACGTTCCTCACCGTGTTCGGGAGCCTGAGCGACGTGGAGGAGGAGGGCTACGAGGACGCGATCGCCTGGCTGGCCGGCGAGAAGGACGCCCCTGTCATCGCGGCCGAGTACCCGGTCGCCGACTTCGACTCGGTCCAGGATGCGCTCGCCGAGTTGATCGGAGACGCGCTCTTCATCTGTCCGACTCGCCGGCTGGTGCGGGGCGTCGTGGCCGGCGGGCAGGACGCCTTCCTGTACTCGTTCGAGCACGTCCCCGAGTTCGCTCCCGAGTCGCTGGGCTCCTTCCACGGCGCCGAGATCCCGTTCGTCTTCTCGAACCCGATGTTCGGTTCGGAGATCGCCGGCTCGGAGGAGCCCCTTTCCGACGCGATGATGGGATACTGGACGGCCTTCGCCGCGGCCGGCGACCCGAACGGCGGCGCCGAGGTAGCGTGGCCAGCCTACGATCCCGACTCCGAGGGTTACCTCGTCCTCGAGGAGCCGATCGCCGCCGGCGAGCACCTCGCCCAGGAGCGCTGCGACTTCTGGGACGGCATCCCGCTCGGCCTTCCCGGCGAGTCGAAGTGAGCGGATTTCTACTTCACGACTACGTGCTCACGTTCGAGATCGCGGACCCAGCGAGGGGCGAAGGGCTCCGCGACCTCTGCAAGTCCGAGCTCGAGGGCGACGAGATCACCAGCACGACCTGGGAGATCTCGACCAGGCTGAGCCCGCACGAGCTCGAGCGGAAGCTCGAGTCGTTCCTCGCGGAGGGCGATCGCGCAGCTTACTACTACCTCACCGACACGAAGCGGCTCTTCAGGGTGGATCTGATCTAGCCGAGCTTGTGCTTCGCGAGCAATCGCTTGAGCGTTCGCGGCGCGACGCCGGCGAGGCGAGCGCATTCGGCGAGATCGTGGCCGGTCGAGATGACGAGGCCTGCGAGGTAGGCTTCCTCCGCGGCCTCGGCCCAGCGCCTCTTTGCCTCGGTCAGCTTGACCCCGCTCGGGGCGGGGACGCGGAGGTTCTTCGTCGACTCCGACTCCCGGCTCCCGGACTTCCTCGCCGAGGGAGCGCGCAGCGCGCCGGTCACGACGTCGTGCAGCTCGTCGAAGTTGCCCGGCCAGTCGTATCGCGACAGGACCCGCAGGACCGACTGCGCGATCGGCGCGGCCTGGGGAACCTCGTCGGCGAGGATGCCGCCGACGAGCATCCTCAGGTCCTCCATGCGATGTCGCAGCGGAGGCAGGACGACCCTGGCCGAAAGGAACCTCTGGGCGAGGTCCGCCCGCACCTGTCCGCACCGCACTCGTGCCGCCAGCGACACTCCGCTCGTCGCGACGATCCTCGAGGCCGACCGGATCTCGCGGGTTCCGCCGACGCGCCGGTACACGCCCGAGTCGAGGAGGCGCAGGAGCGCCGGCTGCAGGTCCAGAGGAAGCCGCTCGACGTCGACCAGGACCAGCGTCCCGCGGGCCGTCCGGTCGAGAGCCCCGGGCACGGGCCCGCCGCCCGCGGGCTCGAAGCCGAAGATCCTCCGGTCGATGTCGTGGTCGGCCGGCGAGCAGACGACCTTCTCGAGCGGACCGTCGCGCCGGTTCGAGGCCGCGTGCACGGCGCAGGCGCCACGCTGGCACTCCACGCCGGGCTCGCCCGTGACGAGCACGGGCCCGGTCGACCCGGCGAGCCGGACGATCTGCGCCATGGACTCGCGCATGGGGATGCTGCGACCGACGAGGTCGCCGAGACGCTCGCCGTCGTACAGCGGCACGACCACCGCGTCGCCGGTGAGATCGAAGCGGAAGGCGCTCGAGCCGAGCTCGACCACCGCGCCGGGCCGCAGGTAGACCCGGTCGATCCGGATCCCTCCCACGTGAGTGCCGGAAGGGGACGCGAGGTCGGACAGGAGGAAGCCGCGCTCGCCGAGGGCGATGTCGAGGTGCCGGGCCGCGACGTCGGGGTCGGCGATCGTGACGTCCGTGCCCGCCTCCCTTCCGACCGTGCAGATCGCGCCCTCGAAGACGACCTCCTGCCCGGAGGAAGGGCCGCGGATGACGGCCAGACGAGAGCGTGCGCGATGCACGGCGACGTGCCGGCCGACGGGGCGGCCGAGCTTCTGGATCTGCACCGGATCGGCCGTCACAGGACCATCCTGACGCCGTGCGACGGATCGCGGGTCCCGAGCTCGAGCGCGGCGGCGTCGCTCTCGAAGCGGCGGGCCGGCGAGCCCGGCTCGTGGAGCTCGAGGGACAGGCGAGCCAGCTTCGAGTTGAGGCAGTAGGTGAGGGGTCCGCCCGGGTTCTCGTACGTC
Organism: Deltaproteobacteria bacterium; assembly: GCA_016190375.1. Lineage (GTDB taxonomy): Bacteria > Myxococcota_A > Polyangia > JACPQR01 > JACPQR01 > JACPQR01. Next base: position 31,040 of record JACPQR010000224.1, on the reverse strand, counting down.
AGGCCCATCATGTCGTCGCGCTCGGCGACGGCCTCGCCTTCGAGGCTCGTGGCGCCGCGGCGGACCGCGAAGCGCCAGAAGTAGCGTCCCACGTCGACCTTTCGGCTGAGCATCTGCGAGGGTCCGTCGAAGTGGATCCGGCGCCCGTCGATCGCGAGCGTCGCCAGGGTCAGCCAGGGCGTCTTGACGGGACCGAGCTTGACCTTCCCGGAGAAGCCCTCGAAGAACCCCTCGGTGCCCAGCACGTTGCAGTGGCACCAGGCGTACGCGAACGTGTGCTCGCTGCCCCAGTTGTGCCCTTGCATGCCCGGCCAGCCGGCGACCTCGATCGCCCGGTCGCCGACCTCGACCACGCCGGCGAACCGCTCGTCCGGGTATGGTGTCACGAGCTTCTGGCGCGGGACCTTCGCCCGGTACATCCAGTCGAAGGGCAACGGTCTGTGGAGCTGCGACCTCGTCGTGAACCCGAGGTCCCACGAGATGGGCTCGGCGCCGGTCGTGATGGCGCCCCGCGTCTTCCCGGTCTCCAGCATCGAGCCGCCGACCTCGATCCGGAACGGGTCGCTCGAGGTGGTCGCGGCGGCGAACGGGAAGGACTCCTTGGCCGCGCGATTCCTCCCCGTTTTTCGGTCGAAGACGATCGCCCAGACCTCGGCGAGGGCCTGCTCCGGCTTGCCCGCCGGAGACATGAACGTGAACTTGAGCCAGAAGGCGCGCGAGCCGTCGGGGTCGTTGGCCTTCAGGAAGTAGCTCTCCGCGTGTCCGCGCGGCGAGCCCGGCTGGAGTCTCAGCCGGTTCGCACGTTCCTCGGGAGGCCGCATGGTCATGGTCAGTCCGCGATCTGGACGAAAACCACCGTGATGTTGTCGCGCCCGCCCCGCTCGTTGGCGAGCGCGATGAAACGCCTTGCCGCCTGCTCGAACCCGAGGTCGGCGATCCCCGGAATCTCGGCCTCGTCGAGGTAACCGTGCAGCCCGTCGGAGCAGAGCATGAGCTTGTCGCCGACCGCGAGCTCGACGACGCTCGTGTCCACCTCGACGTAGTCGCGGTTGCCCACGGCGCGGGTGATCACGTTTCGGTGCGGCGAGCTCTTCGCCTCCTCCTCGGTGATGAGGCCCTCGCGGAGCTGCCAGGCGATCAGGGTGTGGTCCTCGGTGAGCTGGCGGGCGCGACCCTCGCGGACGAGGTAGACCCGGCTGTCTCCGACCTGGGCGATTATTCCGCGGTTGCCCGCGACCAGGAGCGCGCTGATGGTCGTGCCCATCCCGGCCTGCTCGGGCTCGAGCTCGGCGAGCGCGAACACCATGTAGGTTGCCGCCTGGACGGAGCTCTCGAGCAGCCGCTTGACGGCCCGCAGGGAGTCGTCCGAAGGCGTGGTGAGGAGCTTCTGGATCGCGGCGTTCCCGCGCCTGACCATGCCGTGAATCGTGTCGACGGCTTCGCTGGACGCGACCTCGCCCGCGGCGTGGCCGCCCATCCCGTCCGCGACGACGTAGAGACAGAGCTCGTCGTCGCGGAAGAACGCGTCCTCGTTGGACTTGCGCCGCCGCCCGATGTCCGACAGCCCGATCGATACGCTTCGCATGTGCCCGCGCCGCGGCGCGCCATCCTAGCACACTGGAGCGCGGGTGGGTCTGCGACCCCCCCGCGGACCCCCCCGCTTCGCCGCTCGGTACGATCGCTCACTACGGCCGAGTGAATCGGCCTTCGTTCGCTGCCGTTCGGGGGCAGTCAAGCCCGAGCCCGACCCCGAGAGCCACGGAGCTGGGAGTGAATCCGCCTTCGCTCCCTTCCTGCGCGCCTGCCGGCGATCACGGCGCTTCGGACGCCTGCTGCCTTGGCTTCTTCAGCGCTCGCAGGTCGTGGCCGAGCGCGGGTGGGTCTGCGACCGACTACGGACCATGTCGTGGTCTGAGGAGCTCGCGCAGGTTCTCACGTGCGCCTTCGTTCGTGGGGTCGAAGCGAAGGACCCCGCGGAACGCGGCGGCAGCGTCGTCCCTCCGCCCCATCTCGGCGAGGGCGATCCCCAGGTTGACCCAGGCGGACGCGTGCTGCGGGTCGAGGCGAATCGCCTCCCTGTACTCGCGGATCGCCTCCTCGGCCCGGCGGGTGCGCTGAAGGACGAAGCCCAGGTTGACGTGGGGCTCGGGGTCGCTCGGGTCGAGGCGGATCGCCTCGCGCAGCGTCGTCTCGGCCTCGGGGATCGCCCCCGTCGCCACGAGCGCCGCGGCCAGGTCGTTCCGGATCCGGGCGTCGGAGGGCGCCAGCGCGAGCGCCTGCCGGTACGAGGCAACCGCGTCCTGCGCTCGGCCACGGGCGAGGTAGAGTGTTCCGAGGTTCGAGCGCATCTCGGCCGAGCCAGGCTCGAGCTGCACGGCCGCCTCGAGCTCCCGAATCGCACCGTCGGCGTCTCCCGCCGTCGCGAGCGCGGCGGCCAGAGCGTTGTGGCTCACGGCATCTCGTGGCGCGATCCGGACCGCCTCGCGCAAGGCTACGATGGCCGCGACCGTGTCGCCGACCGCCAGGAGGAGCTCGCCGAGCAGGCGCCTCGGGCGCGCGTCGCCGGGCAGAAGGTCGCCGGCTCTGCCCAGCGCGACGCGGGCCTCCTCGAGCGCGACGCGCTGCTCGTCCGAGGCCGTCCCCACGCCGACGGGCGGATCGACCTCGGCGAAGACCGACTCGGCCAGGCCCAGATGGGCCTCGCCCATCCTGGGAGCGCGACGCAGGAGGCGGCGGTAGGCCGCCGCGGCCTCGGCGTAGCGGCCGTCGTCGTACAGAACCCGAGCAGCCGCGAGCGGCCGCCGGTACCGCGCCGGCACGGTCGGGGCGGGCGCATCGTCCGCGCGCGCGCTCGGAGCCGCGAGACCCAGAGCGACGGCGAGGAGAAGCGGGCGGATCATGCGCCCCCTACGACAGCTCCAGCATGCGCTCGATCGGGGCGAGAGCGCCCAGGCGCAGCTCCTCGGGCAGCGTGACCTCGGGTGCGAGGTCGCGCATGGCGAGGTAGAGCTTCTCGAGGGTGTGCCGCTTCATGAAGGGGCACTCGTTGCACGAGCACGACGAGGTCGGCGGCGCGGGGATGAACGTCTTGCCCGGGCACGCCTTCCTCATCTGGTGCAGGATCCCGGCCTCCGTCGCCACGATGAGCTTCGTGGCGTCGTTCTTGATCGCGAACTGGAGGAGCCCCGTCGTGCTCCCGATGAAGTCGGCGTGCCGGAGCACGGCCTCCTCGCACTCGGGGTGGGCGATGAGCTTCGCGTCGGGATGCTCCACCTTGAGCTCGACGATGCGCCTCTCGCTGAAGGTCTCGTGGACGACGCATGTTCCCTGCCAGAGGAGCATCTCGCGGCCGGTCTTCTTGACGAGGTACGCCCCGAGGTTCCTGTCGGGCGCGAACAGGATGGGCCGTGAGGCCGGAACGCTACGCACGATCTTCTCGGCGTTCGAGGAGGTGCAGATCACGTCCGACAGCGCCTTCACCGCCGCGGTGCAATTGATGTAGCTGATCACGAAGTGGTCAGGGTGCCTGGCCTTCAGGGCGCCGAAGAGGTCCGCCGGGCAGCCGTCGGCCAGCGAGCACCCTGCCTCGAGGTCGGGGAGGACGACCTTCTTCGACGGGTTGAGGATCTTCGCCGTCTCGGCCATGAAATGAACCCCCGCGAAGACGATGACGTCGGCCGGTGTCTTCGCCGCTTCCTGCGACAGCCCCAGGGAGTCTCCGATGTAGTCGGCGACGTCCTGGATGTCCGGCTCCTGGTAGTAGTGCGCGAGGATCACGGCGTTCCTGTCCCTCTTGAGTCGCGCGATCTCCTCGAAAAGATCGATGCCGGAGGGGACCTCCTTCATGCGGGCACTATAGCGCGTTCGAGGCTACGATACGGGGCCATGGCGTCCTTCGATCTGTCGGGAAAACGCGCGCTCGTCACGGGTGGAAGCCGCGGCATCGGCCGGGCCATCGCCGTCGGCCTCGCCCGGGCCGGAGCGGACGTGGCCGTCACGTCTCGCAGCGCGGACCGCTGCGAGGAAGCGGCCTCCGAGATACGGGCGCTGGGTCGCGCGTCGCACGGAATCGGATGCGACGTCGCGAAGGGGGAGGACGTCGTGCGCCTGTTCGAGGAGCTCGCGAAGAGGGACTTCGGCCCGCTCGACTCGGTCGTCACCTGCGCCGGTACCGCGGGGATGCAGCCTTCGCTGATGCTCGAGCGCCAGGACATGCAGCTCATGCTGGACGTCCACGTCCATGGCAGCTTCGACGTGGCGCGCAGGGCTGCTCTTCAGATGCAGGGCAGGGGAGGGTCGATCGTGTTCTGCTCGAGCGTCTGGGGCATCGGCTCGCAGCGGATGGCCGCGGCGTACGGCGCGGCGAAGGCCGCCATTTGCTCGCTGACGCGGACCCTCGCGGTCGAGTGGGCGCCGCTGAAGATCCGGGTCAACGCGGTGGCACCGGGCCTCATCGAGACCGACATGACGGCGCCGCTCCTCGACGATCCGGGCATGCGCGACAAGATGCTGAAGTCCGTGCCGCTCCGGCGAGCGGGATCGCCGGACGAGATCGCGGGGGCCGCGGTGTTCCTCTGCTCGTCCGCCGCGAGCTACGTGACCGGTCACACCCTGGTCATCGACGGAGGGGTCCGCGCCAGGTAATGCGCGTCGGCCACGTCACCGATCTGCACGTCCACGGCCACTCCGGCGTCAGCCCCTGGCGCTTCGCCAACAAGAGGCTGACCGGATGGGCGAACCTGCGCTTCCACCGGGGAGCGATCCACAAGACCTCGATCGCGCGATCCGTCCTCGAGAGCCTCGCCGCCGATGGGCCCGACCACGTGATCGTCACCGGCGACCTGACCAACCTCGCGCTCGAGCCCGAGTTCGAGCTCGCTGGCCAGCTCATCGAGGCGCTGGGGCTGCCGCCGGAGCGCGTCTCGGTGGTCCCCGGAAACCACGACGTCTACACGGCGGGATCGTTCCGGGCGCGCCGCTTCGAGGGCTTCTTCGGCAAGCACATCACGAGCGAGCTGTCCGGATCGGGCGCCTATCCCTTCGTGCGCCTGCAGGACGGGATCGCGGTGATCGGGCTGTCGAGCGCGGTCCCGCGCTTGCCGTTCGTGGCGGCGGGGCGGATCGGGCGGGACCAGCTCGCGGCGCTCGGGCGGGTTGTCGCCGAGCCCGCGCTGCGGGAGCGGTTCCCGATCGTGCTCGTCCACCACCCGCCCTACAACGCGCCGAGCCCGCTGAAGGCGCGCCTCGAGGGGCTCGACGATGCGGATCTCCTCGAGGCCGCGCTCGCTCCACTGGGCCGCGGCCTGGTCGCACACGGCCACCTTCACCGGCGGATCCACAGGCGGCGAGGACCGCTGCAGGTCGTGGGGGCGACCAGCGCCTCGCTCGACTCGGCCGATCCGGACCGGATGGCGGGCTACAACCTCTACGAGATCGAGGGCGGCGTCCTGGTGCGCGTCACCGCCCGGGTCCTCGACGCGCCGGGCGGTCGTTTCAGGGAGATCGAGCTTCCCGTGTCGTGAAGCGCTGTGCACGGCCGTGCTTGCTCCGTGGAGACTCGGGGCCCCGACGGAGCACGCCCGGCGCCCGAGGACCCACGGACTCGTCGCACGGAACCAGGGCACGGGCGTTGCACGGCGGGCGCAGCATGACCACCTGCGTCGCGCGGCGTTCGCTCTCCCTCGTTCCGGGACTGGTGCTCGCGGGATGCCTCGGCTCGGAGGCCGAGCTGGAAGAGACGGCAGCCGCCGCCCACGAGGACGCGCCGTGCGAGGGCCCCGGGGCCTGCTGGTTCGATCGCCGCACGGTCGACGTCGGCGCCGGGCTCTCGGCTCCCGGTCGCACGGGCCAGTGGTGGTGCGACAACCACTTCGGCGGCAACCTCGGCGGCTCGTGGGAGTGCATCGCGGGCACCGACAGCTCCTGCGAGGAGCAGGCGCCGCGAGGGACCCGGATTCACTGCGGCCGCCTCGGTGAGGATGGGACCACGCCGTTCGTGCCGAGCCCGAACCGGACGAAATCTCCTTTCGGCTACGGAGAGGTCCGGCACGTTCTCGTGAGGCAGCCGGCCGAAGGGCGGACGGGCCAGTGGTGGTGCGACAATCACTTCGGCGGCAACCTCGGCGGGCGCTGGAAGTGCCGGGGCGTCTCCGGCGGCGCTTCGTGCGCCGCGACCGCACCGGGGGGTGAGATGGTGAGCTGCAGCCGCTACGCCGACGTGCGCACGGTCGAGGCCTACGCGTCGGCGCCCGGGCAGACCGGCGAGTGGTGGTGCGACGCGCACTTCGGCCGAAACCTCGGCGGCTCGTGGGACTGCATCCGCGCCGGCGCCGCTGGCTGTGGGTCGGACGTCCCGGTCGGCGTTCGAGTCACCTGCGGGCGCGCCGGCGTCGTCGACGAGACCGGCTTCGAGCCGGTCGGCTGCGACCATCCCACGCTCGACGGCGCCGAGCGCGAGTTCTGCAACTACACCGAGTACATGACGACGAGGAAGGCGCGCGCGATGTACCTGTACAACGACTGGCTGCGCGCCGGCTTCAACCGCTCGTTCGGCGGCGCGCTCTTCGAGCTCTACGGCGTGGACAAGAGGAACCGCATCGAGGAGCACGGCGGCGCTGCCGTGCAGCTCTCGATCTGGGGCTACGATCCCGCGAGCGAGGGCGCCGCCTTCTTCACGACCGCGAGCTGCGACACGACGCCGTACGCCGACGCGGCGAGCTGCAGGGCGCGAAACGGCGGGGCGGAGTGCCGCCGCTTCCCCGCGAGCGGCGGGCAGATCTCCTGCTCGGGCGAGCCGCCCTGTCTCGACTGGAGCGCGGGCGCGCCCTGGAATCCGATCCAGGCCCAGGCGGCGGGCTGCGGCTGGGACGGACCGACCAACGACGTGGCGGTCACGGCGGACGACGACTCGGTCACGCTCACAGAGCGCGATCCGTGGCAGTTCACCAAGGCAACCGCCTTGACGGGGACGACGTGGCGTACCAAGGGCAGGGTCCGGATCGACCGGCCGTACCTGGAGATCGAATACCGGATCACCTACGACAGCGCCCGCGCCGTCGGCGAGCACGACCAGGAGATCCCGGCGATCTTCACCGATCGCAGCGTCGACCACTGGCACTACTACTACGCGGGCGACTCGCCGTATCACGACGCGCACGGTCCGGTCACTCGGCGCCGTTCGGACTTCGGCATCCGGCTGGCGCTGCCCGACCGTGAAGCCCCGCTGCCGTCGGGGCGGAAGACCGACGCGACAGAGGAGTGGTCCACGGTCTGCGATCGACGCGGCACGCGCTGCCTGACGGTCGCGAGCTTCTCGCCGCGGGTCAAGGCGCTCTCGCTCGGCGGCCAGTACGTCACCGCGCTCGGCCGGTTCAGTCTCGGCAGGAGCTTCGACTCGAGGATCCGGGTCTACCTCTTCCCGTATCGCTTCGACGAGATCGTCGCGGGTCGAACGGTGCGCGAGTGGATCTATCAGATCCGAGCCGAGCGATGAGGAGGAGCTGACGCGGCCTGCCGCGCTCTCGTCACCTCCGGGTGCGCCGGCCCTCTCGGCGCTGTCACCGCGACGTAACAGCGCCGGCGGATTCGCGAGGATTCAGGCAGGCACTGGCGTTGCACCTCCGTCCGCCGACGCGGCGCGGTGCCGCATACAGGAAGGGTGACGACCATGAGGCGCTGGATTGCCACGGCGGCGAACTTCTTCTTTCCGGGGCTCGGCTATCTCATCGCGGGGCAGAAACGGCCTCTTGCCCTGGGATGGCTCATCGGCGCCATCGGCCTGACGTACGTCGAGCTGTCGCTGCAGGCGCCGATGCCGCGGCTCTACTGGACCATGTTCGTGAGCGTCTTCATCATGAACTTGGCGTTCGCGGTCGACGTGTACCGGAGCTTCGCGGCGCCGGCGTCGGCCCGGGTCCTCGCCGAGAAGACCGCCTGATCCCATCGTCGCGTCGCTCGGTGTTGGCGCATCACTGCCGGCGGAATACCATGCGGTCGTGAACCGGTCCTCCACGCAGACCTCGTGCCGTCGCGTTGCCTCGTTGCTCCTGGGCGCATTCGTTCTCCCGCCGGTGGCCGGATGTGAGGACTGCGGCTGTCCGGCCGACGCGCCGTCCATGGACGCCGGCGCGAGCGGGGATCCCGATGCCCGCGCGGGCGGTGACGCCTCTGAGCCCGATGCATCCGCTCCATCCGGCGGCCGCACCGGCGATCCCTACGAAATCGGCAGCCCGACGCTCACCGATCTCTTCGTGTCCCCGAGTGGCGACGACGACAACGCGGGTACCACGCTAGCGGCGCCGTTGCTCACGCTGCGCGCGGCCTGGGGGAAGATTCCCGAGGGGAGGCTCACCACGGGAGTGCGCATCAACCTGCTGCCGGGCGCTTATCCCTGCGGCGAGCAGGAGCTGGTGGATTGCAACAATGGCTTTGCGGGCCGCACGGGCACGTACGAGGCGCCGATCGTGCTGCAGGCGGTCGACGCCGGGGGGCAGGCCGCCGCCGGCACTGCGACGATCCGCGGTGGCATGGACCTCTACGACGTGCACTACGTGTATATGATCGGCCTCTCGCTGGTCGCAGGCCCGGCGGATCAGGGGCTACCGACGAACGTCTCGGGCAACGACGTCCTGCACATCGCCTCGAGCGACCACGTGCTCTTGCGCCAGGTCGAGCTGGCCGGCCCGAACGGGACGGCCGACACCGAGAACAACATCCAGGAGGTACTGAAGGTCAACCACGCGCAGGAGATCTTCGTCGAAGAGAGCGACCTGAGCGGGACCTTCCAGACCGTGCTCGACTACATGAGCGTGCAGGGCGGGCACGTGCTGAACAGCCGGATCCATCGCGCGGGCGGTCGCTGCGCGTACGTCAAGGGTGGCTCGGCCTACCTCGTCGTCGCGGGCAACGAGCTATTCGACTGCCACGAGGCCGGGTTCCAGGCGGGCGAAGGGTCGACGCTCAACCTGATGCAAGCTCCATTCATCCACTTCGAAGCATACGACGTGAAGTTCGTGAACAACGTCGTGCACGACATCTACGGTCCAGGGGTGTCGGTGGCCGGCGGCTACGACATCCTGATGGCCTACAACACGTTCTACCGCGTCGGCCTCAGCGATGGGCGCTCGTGGGGCCTGCTCCAGCTCATGCACGGTGGGCGCACCTGCTCGATCGTCGATGAATACCCGTCCGCCGCCGCTGCGTCCGCGCGTTGTCAGAAGCAGCTCGACCTCGGCGGCTGGGGAACGGCCGAGGCGGGCAACGCCAGCGAGACCGGTGGCGAGTGGATCCCGGACCGCAGCGTGTACGTTTACAACAACGTCTTCTACAACCCGGCGGGAGCCGCGACGGAGTACATCCACTTCACCGTCAACGGGCCGGCCGAGCTGCCGGGCGACGCGGTGAACATCCCCGTGCCCGACGCGACCGACGGCAACCTGCAGATCCGCGGCAACCTCATCTGGAACGGCGGCAAGGGGCTCGAGCTCCTCGGGACGGCGAACGGAAGCGAGCCCGGCTGCTCTACGTCGAACGCGACCTGCAACCCGGCCCAGCTCGCGGCGGACAACACCATCAACGTCATCGAGCCGGAGCTCACCGATCCCGCCGGCGGCGACTTCAGACCGCGGGTCGGGGGAAACGTCCTTGGCGCGGCGGCGTACCCGGTGCCCGACTTCACGTGGGACGAGTGGCCGGCCGGATCGAACGTCCCGGCCGGGACCCTCGACAACTCGGTGGGGACGAACCGAAACGGGGAGCCGCGCAGCGGAGCTGATCATCCCGGCGCGTACTGAAGCCCGCGCCGACGGCAATGCAGTTCAGTTGGCGGCCGGCTACAGCCTACGGGCACGGGCCTCGGCCGGATTCGGAGGCGCGGTCGAGGTCTTTCCCCGTAGCCCGTAGGCCGTAGCCCGGAGCCCGGCACCTGACCGAACGGCATTGGCGCCGACGGCGCCTGTCATCGGCGCGGGCCGAGGATGCGCGAGGCGGCGTCGAGCACGTGCTCCTCGCTCCCCGGGGGGCCCATCACCTGCAGGGCGCGCGGCAGTCCGTCGGGGAAGCGGCCGAACGGGACGGCGATCGCGGTCGCGTCGGCGACGTTGCCCGGCATGGTGCAGGCGGTCACGCTCCAGTTCAGGAAGGAACGGCCGTGCCTCGGGGCCGGGTAGGTCGAGACCGGCGCGACGACGAGGTACCCGTGGTCCCACAGAGCGGCGAACTGGTCGCGGAGCCGGTCGGCCTTAGCGCGGGCCGCGCGGCGATCGCGGAAGAGCAGCCGGCCGATGGCGACCATGGCCATGATCTGCGCGGCGTGCGGGTGCAGGCGCCGGTCGACCAGCCCGCGGAGGAAGAGGGCCGAGAGCACGGCCGTCACGCCCTCGAGCGGCGACATCGGATCCGAGCCCCGGAAGTCCTCGAAGTGCGACCCCCAGATCCCGATCGCGACGTTGCGCGCGCGCCGGAAGTCCGGAAGCCCGTGGTCGTGCCTCGTCTCACCGAACGCCGCCTCGAGGGCCGGCGTCACCTCGCTCCTGAAAGCGCGCCATTTTCCGGCGCTCTCGGGGTCGGGGCTCCAGACCACGACGCCGCGCGGCTGGAAAGGCCGGCTGGGTCCCGTTCGCAGGGCGGGCGCCGCGACGCGGATCACCTCGCGCATCTGGGGCACGGTCCTCGCGATCGGGCCCTGGCCGCACATCCACGCGACCGAGGGCGGGGGACCCGAGAACAGGCCCCTGAGCGGCCAGGTCTCGCTCGACAGGCGCATGCCGAGGACACCGCAATACGCCGCCGGGAGCCGGATGCTGCCTCCGATGTCGTTGCCCCAGTCGAAGGCCGCCATGCCGTCCGCCACGGCGGCGGCCGCGCCCCCGGAGCTGCCGCCGGACGTGCGTGAGAGGTCGTGCGGATTGGCCGTGACCCCGCCGACCCAGCTCGCCGCCTCGGGCGTGAGCCCGAGGTCGCTGAGGTTGGTCTTCCCCAGGAGCACGGCGCCCGCCTTCTCGAAGACCTCGTGGACGGGCGAGCTCTTCTCGGGAACCCGGTCGCGAAATCGGTGCGATCCGCCGGTCGTCGGGATCCCGGCCGTGTCCCAGTTGTCCTTCAGGCCGTACGGCACGCCGTGGAGCGGCGAAGCGGGTCTCTGGCCCGCGCGCCTTCGCGCGTCCTCGATCGCTTCGTCGAGCCTCGTCCAGACGAACGCCCGTATCCTGCGGTTCCGTTCCCGGATGCGCTCGACGGCTGCGCCGACCGTGAGATCGAAGGCGCCCACCTCGTCAGAACTCGAGGAGGAGCCCGGTGTTCCAGGTCGTGTCGCTGAAGATCATGACGTCCCTCTCGCCGAGCCCGTCGATCGATGCCACGAGGACCTCGAGGAAGAGGTACGAGTGGTTCACACCGGAGTCCGCGTCGAGCTTGCGGGCCGCGCCCGGCTCGAGGAAGTCGAGCAGGAACGCGATCCCGGAGGCCAGCTCGACGCCGAACGTGTCCTCCTGGCCGATCACCGCGTCCGGTCTGCCGCTGGGCCCATCGGCGTGCGCCTTGCCGCTGCCGTCCTCGACGAACCACAGATAGTCCGCGACGCCGGCCTTGCCGTACAGGACGAGGGGGACCTGCCACTCGCGCATCGCGAAGTCGAGCCGCGCCACGACGCTCGCGACAATCGGGAATACGTTGAGCGTCGTCTCCTCCGACGATCTTTCCCCCGACCCCTCGAAGCGCGAGTTCCCGACGAACCTCATCAGGCCCGCGGCGACCCCGACCCCGAGGCTGCCGACGGGCGTGCTCAGGAACTGCCAGTCGAATTCCAGCCCGATCCTGAGGCGCGAGTTGTCGCCGAAGGTCTCGCGGAACGGCTCGGCGGTGGCGAGCTCGTCGTCGACCGCGGGGTAGTAGGGCCCGAGCCTCAGCTCGAACGCGAAGTTCTGGGGCGAGCGGTAGTCGTCCTCGAGGAACCGCATGTCGTCCGCCGCGGCCGGGCCCGGCGCGAGGACCAGCGCGACGAGAGCGACGAGCGTGGCTAGCGGCTTCATCGACGCCTCCGGGACAGGAGAGCGGCGAGGCCGAGGACGATGGCCGCCGCGGCGCCGTCCGGGGCCCGCGCACCCGGCGTCACGCCGCAGATGCCGCCGCCGCCCCGGCCTCCGGCGCGCCGGTACGCCTCGAAGAAGTCCTCGACGGGCCTGGGGGTCGCGCAGGCGATCTCCGACAGGACGCTGGGGTTGCCAACGTCGTCGACCGCGACCGCGGCGAAGTGGTACTGCGCCTCGTTCTCGAGCCCGTCGACCGTGGCCGACTGGGCCGCCAGGCCGTCCGCGAAGAGCGTCTCGTCCGACGGCTGGTCGCAGCGCCAGCGGCGGTCGAAGGTCGCGCCCGCCTCGAAGCCGGTCGTGGGCGCAGCCCCCGAGCACACCTCCTGCCCCTCGGCGTCGGCCGTCGGTTCGGTCGCGGAAGGCGAGACCTGGGCTCCCGGCTGTGGCGAGCACGCCACGTAGTAGTGCTCGCCCTCGACGGCGCCTTCCCAGTCGACCTCGGCGCGGCTCTCGCCCGCGCCCGTGGTCAGGTTGCTGGGCGCGGCAGGCGGCACCGTGAGCACCCGGATGTCGCTGGCGGTCGGCGAGGAGGCCGAGGCGATAGGCGTCTCGTCGCCCTCCGCCGAGAGGACCAGGAACCAGACGCGCAGGTTGTCGTCGAGGGCCTCGCAGTCCTCGCCGTCGATGTTGGCGATCTCGTTCGCGCCGAGATCGATCTCGTGCAGCTCGGAGCTGTTCGTGCCCAGCGTGATCCGCTCGATGACCTTGCAGTCCTCACCGGTGCTGTCGCGGCTGGCCTGGTCGGAGCAGTTGCTCCCCGTGTAGACGAACAGCGTGTTGCCCGAGTAGCCGGACGTCGTGACCTCGTAGTGCCAGTTCTCGCTCCGCTCGCACTCGTTCAGGTTGATCCCGTCCACCTCGTCGACGCGACGGGGGTCGCCCTCGGTCTGCTGGGTGTCCTCCGGGTCGATGTCGTCGTTGGCCCGCCGGAACTCGGTCGAGTCGACCGAGAGGGCCTGGCCGCTGGCGGAGAGCGGCGCGGCGAGGAGCGCGATCGGAAGGACCCATCTCACGCCGAAGCCTGCCAGCAAGTGTGGCGCCAGCCGTCTTTCAGCGAGATCTCCGCAGGTGGCGCCGCGCGCGCGTGCCAACTTGGCAGGGCTGTCGAGTGCCGTTGCCATCTCGTCAGGCGGCCGCCAGGAGGAGCTTCTCTGCGATCTGGATCGCGTTCGTGGCGGCGCCCTTTCGCAGGTTGTCCGCGGCGACGACCAGGCAGAGGCCGTTGTCCACCGCCAGGTCCTCCCGGATCCGGCCCACGAAGACCTCGTCGCGACCGGACGCCGCGAGCGGCAGCGGCTGGCGGTCCTCGTCGCAAAGGACCACGCCCGGTGCGGACGACAGGAGCCGCCGGGCCTCCGCCACCGTCACCTTGCGCGTCGTCTCGACCACGATGGACTCGGTGTGGCCATTCAGGACCGGCACCCGCATCGTCGTCGGCGAGACGCGGATCGACGGGTCGCCCCAGATCTTCCGCGTCTCGTTGACCATCTTCAGCTCCTCCTCGTTGTAGCCGCCCTCCGCGGGCTTCCAGTCCGCCTGCACGTTGAAGGCCATCGGCCCCGGGAAGACCTGGTACGCGTGCTCTTCGCCCCTGAGCGAGCGCTCGCTCGCCACGCGGAGCTCGTCGATCGCGCGGGCGCCCTTGCCCGAGACGGCCTGGTAGGTCGAGACGAAGATCCGCGAGATCCCCGCGGCGCGCCTGATCGGATCGAGCGCCACGATCATCTGGATCGTGGAGCAGTTCGGGTTGGCGATGATCCCCTTCGGGCGCGTCCGCGCCGCCGCGAGGTTCGCCTCCGGGACGACCAGCGGCACCTGCGGGTCCATCCGCCAGGCGGACGAGTTGTCGACCACGAGCGCGCCCGCCTGCGCGGCGACCGGGCAGAACTCGCGCGAGACGGAGGCGCCCGCGGAGAAGAGCGCGAGCTCGACTCCCTCGAACGACCCGGGCCCGAGGGCCCGAACCTCGACCTCGCCGCCGCCGAAGGAGAGCCTCTTGCCGGCGCTCTGCGCCGATGCGAGCGGCACGACGTCCGAGACGGGGAACCGCCGCTCCTCCAGGAGGGAGAGCATCTGCCGTCCGACCGCGCCCGTCGCGCCGACCACGGCAACCCGAAGCCGCCTCATGTGGCCCTTGTACCCGGGGCGGCCGAACGAGGCAAGAATGACGAGCCTTCGGGGCGACGCGCCCGTCGTACAATCGCGGCCGTGACGAAGCCAACCATGCTCGCTCTCGCCTTGACGCTGGCCGCTTGCGGAGACGACGACGACGCCGCCGCCGCGGACGCCGGCGCGACCGACGCCTCGGCCGACGCCTCGGCCGACGCGGCCACGGACGCGGGGCTCCCCGACCGATGCAACGGTGGGACCCAGTGGGCACCCGGCGCCGTCGCGTTCGAAGAGGCCACCTCCGACTGGGGAACGGACGCGATCGGCGCTGAAGGCACGCGGATCTCGGTCGCGGACGTCGACGGCGACGGCTATCCGGATCTCGCCGTTCGCCGCGCCGGGAGCCAGCCAGACGACTTCGCCGGAGCGCGCAACAACTGGCTCCTCAGGAACGTCGACGGGACCCGCTTCGAGGACGTCACCGAGGAGTCGGGGCTGTGGACGCGCCGCGAACCGGAGCCGTCCGGCGCCCAGCTCGGCCGGCCGGGCGAGATCGTCGTATTCGCGGACGTCGACGACGACGGCGACCTGGACGCGTTCACCGGATTGCCCGAGACCGATCCTCCTTCCGACCAGTCGTCGGAGATCCTGCTAAACGACGGGACCGGACACTTCGTGCTGGGCCCCGAGGACAGTGACATCCGTCTCCCCGGCGCCCGCGCCGCGGCGGCCTTCACCGACTTCGACCGCGACGGCCTGATCGACCTGTGGATCGGCAACGCGGTGCCGCCAGGCGGCTCGCAGCCTCAGCCCGAGATGCTGGCGCGAGGGGACGGAAGCGGCGCCTTCGCCGACGTCTCGGGCGAGGCGGGCATCTACACCTACGACTGGGCCAGCATCGATCGCCTCAACGACGGGGTCAGTCATGCCTGGGCCTGGTCCGTCGCGGCCTGCGACCTCGACGGCGACGGCACAGCCGAGCTCCTCGTCGCGTCGTACGGTCGCGGACCCAGCATCCTCTGGGAGGGCTCCCGAGATCCGGACGGAGAGGTCACCTACGAGAACCGGGGCGTCGCGAGCGGCTATGCCTACGACGACCGCGTCGACTGGACCGACAACGAGTCGGCGCGCTGCTACTGCGAGCTCAACCCCGCGGCCGAGGACTGCGACGGGGTCCCGCCGCCGGCGCGGCTGCCCTGCCCGCCGGGGGCCGATCTCGAGCCGGGCTTTCGCTGGCGGCACGAGACCGACCGCGAGCTCTTCCGGCTCGGCGGGAACATGGGCGCGACCGTCTGCGCCGACGTGGACCGCGACGGCGACCTCGACCTCTTGACGACCTCGATCGTCCACTGGGACGTCGGCTCGTCATCGGACCCGAGCGAGCTCCTCGTCAACACGGGCGACGAATCGGTGCGCTTCGAGCGGCCCGGCAACGAGGCCACCGGCCTGAGCCGCGAGCACGACGATCCGTACTGGAACGACGGCGACATCTCGGCGGGCGTCTTCGACTTCGACAACGACGGCCGCCTCGACGTGCTCATCGCATCGACAGACTATCCGGGCGCACGCGCGCTCCTGTGGCGCCAGGGCGCGGACGGCCGCTTCGTCGAGGTCCCGATCGACGAGGGCATCGACCATCACCGCGCGCACGGCGTCGGCGTCGCCGACCTCGACCGCGACGGGGACCTGGACGTCGTCCTGGGCCACTCGAACGCGAGGTGCGAGGACGACTGCTACGAGAGCTTTCACGCGAGGGTGTACGAGAACGTCCTAGGACAGGACGGGAACTGGGTCCAGCTCACGCTACGCGGCGCGGCCGGCACGAACGCTTTCGCGATCGGAGCGCGGGTCCAGGTCGCCGCCGACGGTGCCACGCAGACGCAGGAGGTCGGAGGCGGCTTCGGGCACTACGGAGCGCAGGCGGACACGACGCTGCACTTCGGGCTCGGCGCCGCTTGCGCGGCCGACGTGCGCGTCCGATGGCCGGACGCGAGCCTCGACGAGCAGTCGTTCCGCGTGCAGGCCGGCTACCGCTACGTGGTCGAGCAGGGGCTGTCGCCGCGCGCGGTCGAGTGATCGGCTATCCCGTCTCGTGCTAGGAAGGGCGCCGTGAACTCGGCGGTCGGACTTCGCGCCCTCCTGTTCCTCCTGATGTCCTCGATCCTCCTCTGGGCTCGTCGGGTCCCGGACCTCACGCGGCGCGCGCCTGGACGGCGCCGGAGCCCGCCCGGAGCGCGTTCACGCCGTTGCAGATCTGGGAGATCGCCACGATCTGGAGGATCAGGCCGAGGAGGGGGACCCACGACAGGAGGAGCTGGCAGAGGAGGAGCCCCCAGGAGATTCGCTTGTCCACCCCTCGAGCCTGGGCGCTCTTGTTGAAGTCCGTCGCGTAGCCGACGTAGACGTTGAAGATCCAGTAGATGTTGAAGACGGGAATGAAGAGCAGACCAACGGCCGCACCGGGAGAGGTTCGTCGCTGATCCGCGGGAAGAGCCGCCCACATCTTGAACACCATCACGCAGTGAGCGATGCAGGCGACCAGAACGCCGAGGGGAACGAACGGCGCCGCCTCGGTGGTCGCCGGCTGCGACGCGAAGAACGCGAGCACCGCGGTGAGCAGTCCGCCACCGGCGATCAGGATGATGTAGATGGCCTTGTTCATTTCGTCCCTCCTCCTCTCGGGTTCGAGCGCGGCCGAGACTACCCCGCGCTCGCGGCTATCCGCGAGGCCTTTCGGCCTGGCTTCGACGTCCGCTTCCGGACCGTGCCCTCTCGTGCAGGAACCTCAGGCGTCGGAGCCAGGCCGGACGACCCCGCCGGCCCCGAGCCGCCGGCCACGGCCCGCCCACAAGCTCGTAAGCCGGGCCTGAGCCCACAACCCCACGGCCACGACGACGAGTTTTGTCTTCGACCCAGGAAGCCGGGGCCGGAGCCCCCGGTTCGAGCGCGGCGAACGCGACGCCGGCTCGCGCCGGGCGTGCAAGCTCAGACATCGGGATCTTTTTTCGTGCCACATCGACTTCGATCTTGACGAGCTTAGGACACGTGGTTCGAGCAGCCTCGCTGCTCGTCGCTGCAGCCAACGTGTAGCGCGACTAGAGGCGCACTGAGGTTTCGCTCGCGTTTTTCCGTGCAGCGAGCCGTCGCGTCGAAAAGAACGGCTCTCGGTGCCTCACAGAGGCCATCGAATCGCCCATGTTATGGAGCGATCCATGATGATGGATTCGAGTGCAACGACGGACACGGAACAGAAGCCCAGATGGATGCAGGTCGACGCCTGGGGCCGGACGCTGGCCAAGAGGCGCGGTGCGATCAACGTCGAGACCGGAGAGTGGCTCATCGCTGTGCGCTCGGAGCAGGTCCATCGCCACCTTGGCCTTGGGACCCTGTTCGAGTACGTCGAGAAGGTCCTCGGGCTCGAGCCTCATGCAGCAGCCGAGAGGCTGCGAGTGGCCGAGATCATCGAAGGACTGCCCGAGCTACGCGAGGCGCTTCGCACCGGTGAGCGCTCCTGGTCGGTGGCGCGCGAGCTGACGCGGGTGGCCGTCGCCGAGACGGAGCGCGAGTGGCTCGAGGCCACGGAGGGCAAGTCGGTCAGGGAGGTCGAGAAGATCGTGTCGGGCCGGCGACCGGGCCAGAGGCCGAGCGACCCCTCGGACCCGAGACTTCGCCGCAAGGTCCTGCGGTTCGAGGTCACGGGCGAGACGTATGCTCTGTTCCGCGAGGCCGTCCGGGTCCTGCACCGCGAGGTCGACCCTCATCTCAGCGAGGAGCAGGTTTTGGCCGAGATGGCCCGCCGGGTGCTCGGTGGTCCCTGCGACGAGGGACGTGCTCCCTACCAGGTGGCGCTCACGGTCTGCGAGGACTGCGGCCGTGCCTTCCAGGACGGGCGCGGTGAACAGGTCGAGGTCGAGCCCGAGGTGCTGGAGCGAGCCGAGTGCGATGCGCAGAACATCGGCAAGCTCGACTCCTCGTCCCCCGTGGGACGGGACCGGAAGCGCGCGACCCAGACGATCCCGCCGGCGGTTCGGCGGCTGGTCCTGCGCAGGGATCACGGTCGTTGCAAAGTACCTGGCTGCGCAAGCTCGTCATGGGTGGAGATTCACCATGCGAGGCCGCGCAGCGAGGGCGGCGACCACGATCCGTCCCGCCTTTTCACGGCCTGTTCGACGCATCACGCCCAGATCCATGAGGGACTTCTGCTCGTGGAGGGCGACAGCGTCGCGGATCTTCGCTTCCGTCACGCCGACGGGACCGAGTACGGCAAGCGGCCGCCGAGCGGGGAGGATGTGGCGCTGCTCGCCAGCGTGTTCAGCGCGCTGCGCCACATGGGGTTCCGGGAGACCGAGGCCAAGCGGGCGCTCGCCGAGGTCCGGTCCCGAGTGGGACGAGAAGCAACCCTCGAGGAGGTCCTCCGGCTCGCCTTGCGGGTCGCGACCGATGGTCCTCGCGGGGCGAAGGGCCAGGCGGCGTGAGCGGGGCCTGCCCGGGCGCGGCGAGATCCGGCTCCGGTTTCCAGAGTCGAAGACGAATAACGCCGTCGGGGCTGTGGGGTTGTGGGTTCAGGCCCGGCATACGAGCTTGTGGGCGGGCCGTGGCCGGCGGCTCGGGGCCGGCCATGGGCCGTCCACAGGCGAGTGGGCCTGAAGCCACAAGTCCACAGCCCTCCGGGTGAAGAGACCCGACGTCGTCCTCCGTGGGGCCGTGCCCGACGACCTACCGGCCCGACCGCCGAGCGCCGCGAGACGGCAGCGGAGCACGGTGCGCTCGAGTAGGGCCTCGGTGCATGCGCTGACGTCCGCGCAGTGCGCAGGGAGAGGGTGCCACTCCGTGACCACGCCAGAGCCGTCCCGCTCCAGCTTGCCCCAGAACCCGGTGGGTCTCCCCTTCACCCCTCGCCTCATTCCATTTCACGACAGAAGTGACGCGGCGCACTGGCTCGACCGCTCCCACTCGCATCCAGGCGCCGCGTGGACCTCGGACCAGGGGCGTTCGTTCGAGCATCAGCAGGAAGCCCCACGGGTTCACCGAAGCGGGCCCGTCGGGGCCGGGATCCGCTCCGCCCATTCAGGAAGGTGGGAAAACCATGAGTCGAGCTCGTCATCGTTTCGCTTGCATGCGGGGATAGCCCGGCGCGCGGCCCGGCCGAGCGCTCCAGGCGCTTCGTTGATCAGAGGAAGCGCATGATACCATCACTCGCCGGTGACTTCGGAGCGCAGCCGCACGACCGCCAAGGCGCCGCCGCTCGCCGGCAGCCTCGTGCGGCGTTGCCTGCTCGTGTTCGAGCCGGCCCGAACGCGCGCGGTCGACCTCCCCCGGGAGGGCACCCTCGTGATCGGCCGCGGAGAGGACGTCGACATCGTGCTCCAGGACTCGAGCGTGTCCAGGCGGCAGGTCGAGCTGGTCGTCGCCGCCGACGGCGTCGTTGCCCGCGACCTGGGATCGAGCAACGGAACGTTCCTCGATGAGCAACCGCTCCAGGAGCCCCACGCCCTTCGACCGGGCGCCGTGCTTCGGTTGGGGACGTGCCAGCTCGTCCTGGGCGCGAGCCAGACCGGCGCCGAGCCCGCGTGCCTGTCCAACCTCGAGATCGAGGCGCGCCTCGCGACGAGGATCGATGCAGCGCGTTCCGAGGGCGGAGCGGTGGCCGTCTTCCTCGTGCGCTCGACCGCCACTCGCGAGTCAGTCGCGCGGCCAGTCCGAGAGATCCTGGGTGGCGATGCGTGCGTCGGAGACTACGCCCCCGACCACTACGAGGCCGTCGCCCGTGCGGACCCTCGCGCGCACGGCACCAATCTCGCCCGGGAGCTGGCCAGCGCGCTTCGATCCAGGGGCATGACGGCGCGCGCGGCATGCGCCCTTTTTCCCGGCGACGGCTCCTCCGCCGGAGAGGTCCTGGCCGCATGTCGTGCGGCTCTGCGCAACGCCGAGCCCCAGCCATCGGGCTCGCGGGCGGTCGTCGTCGACCAGGTCACGCGCCGGGTATTCGACCTCGCGCGTCGCGTCGCGAAGGGCCGGATCCCCGTGCTCATCAAGGGCGACACCGGTACCGGCAAGGAGATCCTGGCCGAGCATGTCCAGAGCTGCTCACCCAGAGCTGCCAGGCCGTTCGTCCGCGTGAACTGCGCCGCCCTTCCCGAGCCGCTTCTGGAGGCAGAGCTGTTCGGCTACGAGAAAGGCGCGTTCACCGGAGCCCATCGCTCCAAGCCGGGGCTGTTCGAGGCCGCCGATGGAGGCACGCTCCTTCTCGACGAGGTAGGCGAGCTGCCTGCAGGCCAGCAGGCCAAGCTCCTGAGGGCGCTCGAGGACGGGACCGTGCGCCGGCTCGGCAGCCTCGAGGACCGCAAGGTCGACGTCCGGCTGATCGCCGCGACGAACCGCGACCTGGAGCAGGCCTGCGCGCGAGGGACATTCCGGTCGGATCTGTACTTTCGCCTGAGCGGCGCCGTCGTGACCATGCCACCGCTCAGGGAGCGTCCTGGCGATCTGTTGGCTCTGGCCCACCGCTTCCTGTCGGACGGCTCCGATCCTTCCGGCCACGCGACCCTCGAGCCGGAGACCGAAGCCGCGCTGCTCCGCCACTCCTGGCCAGGCAACGTCAGAGAGCTCAGGAACGCCATGGAGCGCGCCGTGCTGCTCACGAACGACGGGTCCGTTCGGCCCGAGCACCTACCTGAGCGTGTGAGGCTGTCGGCGCTCGGCCCCGTCATTCCGCCGCCGGGGGACGCGGTCCACGCGGCTACCTCCCGGAAGAGTGTGCGGGACGAGCTACGCGAGGTCGAGCGGGTGCGGATAGTCGAGGCGCTCGAGGCATGCGACGGGAACCAGACGCGCGCGGCACGAATGCTCGACATGCCGCGGCGCACCCTTGTCGCGAAGCTGGCGTCCCTCGGCCTCTCCAGGCGCCGCTCGTAGGGGCCTCGGCACTCACGGTGCGGTCGCATTGGGCTACACTGCTCGGTGACGTGGGCCCCGACAGCGACATACCGCATAGGCGGTCGATCGGGCCTTTCCTCCTCGAGGATGTCCTCGGCTGCGGGGGAATGGGTGTCGTGTACCGCGGGCGCGCTCCTGACGGCCGGAACGTCGCGGTCAAGGTACTCCGCCTCGCCCAGGCACCGGCGAGCGTGGTCCGTCGGTTCCAGCGCGAGGCCCGGATCCGGATCGACCACCCGAATGTCGTCGAGGTCGTGGACACGGGCACAGATGCCGACGGAACGCCGTACCTTGCGCTCGAGCTCCTCGAGGGCTCGGACCTCGACACTCTGATTCACGAGGGGGGCGGGCTCTCGCCGGCCCAGATCGTCGAGGTGGGACAGCAAGTGTGCACGGGCCTGGGGACGCTTCACCGACTCGGGATCGTCCACCGCGATCTCAAGCCCCACAACCTCTTCCGCTGCACGGACGGAACGATCAAGATCCTGGACTTCGGCATCGCCCTCCTCGAGACGAAGGAGACGCGCCTGACGGCCGGCGGAATCGTCGGGACTCCTTCGTACCTCGCTCCCGAGCAGGCACGGGGTCGCCCCGACATCGACCCGCGCGCCGACCTGTGGGCGCTCGGGGCAGTCCTCTACGAGGCCGTCTCGGGCCGGCCTCCGTTCGAGCGTGAGACCCAGCTCGCCACCGTGGTCGCGGTTGTGATGGACGAGATCGTCCCGCTCTGGCTGGCCGCGCCGGACGCGCCGCGAGCCCTGGCCGACGTGATCCACAGAGCCCTCCGGAAGGACCGCGACGAGCGCTGGCAGACGGCGGCCGAGATGGCCGCGGCGCTGCGCGACGCGGATCTCGGGCCCGGATGCGACACGGCTCTGGATACGCTCGGGGCGGCCGGTCCCGACGGCTCCATCGCGCGGGGTCCCGGGCGGTCACTGATCACGACCGCAGAGCAGCGCGTCGTCGCGGTCCTGCTCGCCGAGGGCGTTTCCGATATGGCCGGGCTCGAGAGTGCCGTCCTCGAGAGAGGGGGGACCCTTCAGTCGCTCCTCGACGAGCGCGCGATTGCCGCTTTCGGCGGCCACTCCTGGGAGGGAGACGAAGGTGTGCGCGCGACGGCGGCGGCGCTGTGCGCCCGTGCGGCGGCGCGAGCGATGGCCGTCGTCTCCGGCTGGGCCACGATGTCGGGCGCCGGACTCTCCGGGGCAGTCCTGCAGAAAGCGGAGCGGGGCTGCGCGGCGTGCCTCGAAGGCGTCGCGGTCGATCCCGAGACCGCGCGGGGGCTCGAGGGAGCCTTCCGGATCCAGCCCGCGGCGGACGGGCTCCTCGAGGTGTGCGTCGAGATCTCGCCGAACTGGCCGTCCGCGGGTACCGGTGATTCGCTCGAGCGTCCGACGCTCGGCCGGGATCCAGATCTCGCGCAGATCCAGGCGGCACTGCGGGCCACGCTCGACGAGGAGCGTGCGGTGACGATGCTCGTGGTGGGACCCGCGGGAATGGGCAAGACGCGCCTTCGTCGCGAGACGGAGCGCCTCCTCGGAGATTTCCCCGAACGAATCTGGCTGACTGGCCAGTCGCTCCCGACGTCGCGGGACGTGTCGCTCTCGCTGTTCCGGTCCGCGCTCGAGGGACGATCGAGGATGGGGACGCTGCTCCGCGGGTGGCCGCGCATCGGCGGAGGCGCGCCGGCCGAGGAGCGCCGGGCTGCGGTCCGCACGATCGCCCGCGAGGCGTTCTCGGATCCCGGTGTGGCCGCCGAGCTGGCATCCTTCCTCGGCGAGCTCCTTGGCGTCGTGATGGAGGAGAGCCCGACGCTTCTGGCCGCAGAGGCCGACGGGCGGTTGATGGCGGACCGGATCCGCCTCGCGCTCCTCGACTACTTCGAGGGCTTGGCGCAGAAGGGCCCGATCGCGCTCCTGGTCGAGGACCTCCAGTGGGCCGATGACGCTTCCCTAGAGATGCTCGCGACCCTGGTCGACCGGATGGAGTCGACGCCCCTGTTCATCTTTGCGACCGCGCGTCCGGAGCTCGAGGAGTCACGCCCAGGGGCGCTCGGCTGGTCCAACCTGCGGAGGCTTGTGCTTCACGGTCTACCCGGCGGTGACGTGGCGCGGATTGCGCGTGAGGTCAGCGGCAGAGACCTGGCCGCGCCCCTCACCCGACGGATCGCCGAGCTGACGGGGGGCAACCCGTTCTTCGTCGAGCAGATGGCCCTGGCGCTGCGCGACCGCGGCCTCGACGCCACGGGGCCCGACGACCTCCCGTTGCCGGTCACCGTCGAGGCGACGATCCAGTCGAGGCTCGACCACCTTTCGCCTGAAGAGAAGGATCTCACGAAGCGTGCGTCGGTCCTCGGCCGGCCATTCTCTGTCGAAGAAGCCGAGAGCCTCGGCGTACCCGAGGCGAGGGAGGTGCTCGCCTCACTGTGCCAGAAGGAGATCATGGCGACCCGTGTGCGCACGCGCATGGGGCAGCGCGACTACCAGTTCCGGAGCCCGCTGACCGCCGAGGTCGCGTACCGGATGCTGCCCGACGAGCTGCGCGGGGAGCTTCATAGGAGGGTGGGGCGGTACCTGGACGCGGCTGCCGAGTCCTCGCCCGAGGAGGTCGCTTCCCACTTCGAGCGCGGCGACCTGTGCCCGGAGGCGGCTCGGCGATACGCGGCCGCGGCGCTGGCCGCGGCGCGACGTGGCGACGGCGCGACCGTCCTTCGCTGCTCCGACAGGGCGCTGGCGCTGGGCGCCCCTTCAGGCCAGGCCTTCGCCCTCCGGATGGCTCGCGTGGACACCCTGAAGTTCATGGACCGCCGGGACGCGCTCGAAGGCGAGATCGAGGCCTCGCTCGAGAGTGCGTCGACCGAGGCCGAGCGCGCACGCGTTCTGATCGAGCGAGTCAACCTGCTTCTGCGGGCCGGAAGGTCGGCGGAAGCGCTCGAGGTCTCGGACCACGCGGTCGCTGTCGCGAGGAGCTGCGGCGAGCCCGACGTGCTTGCGCTCGTCCTGGCGCGTCGAGCGGCCACGATGGCCCATTTCGGCTCCACGTCGGACATCCGCGAGGTCCTCTCCGAGGCGACGACTCTGGCCGAAGGCGCAACGCCGCTCGTGGCTGCCCTCGCCGCCGCGTGGCGGGGGGAGACGGCCGGGGTTCTGGGCGACGTTGCCGGCAGACTCGAAGGGTATCGCTCTGCAGCTCGTCTCTTCCGCGAATGCGGCGACGTACGCCGCGCCGCCAGGGCCGAGGCCAACCTGGCGGATGCCTTCAACCGGGTCGGCGCGTACGAGGAGGCGGAGACCTCGCTGCGTTCTGCGCTCGCGGGATGCCGCCGTGTGGGCGTTCGGGTGATGGAGGGCTACGCGCTCGCGAACCTCGGCTACTCGCTCGTCATGCTCGAGCGGCCCGAGGAGGCCTTGCCAGTCCTCGAGGAAGCATCGCAGGTCGCTTCGGAGACTCACAACAGCCGGCTTGCGGCCACCGTCCAGGTGTACCAGTCGAGGGCTCTCCTGTGCGCCGGTGAGGCCCTGCGTGCGCTGGATCGGGCTCGCGAGGCGGCCCAGGCGGGCGGACACCAGGCGCATGGCGTCCGTGCCTCCGCATTCGCGGTGGCCTCACGCGCCGCGCTCGCGGCCGGGGACGCGGCGGTGGCCCTCGAGCTCTCGACGCGTGCGGTAGCCTTGAGGGACGAGATCGGGAGCGTCGAGGAGGACGAGGCCGAGATCTTCCTGGCTCACGTGAAGAGCCTCGCGGCGAACGGACGGCCCGAAGATGCGGCGCGGACGCTCGAGCGGGGGCGGCAACGCGTGCTGGAGATCGCGGCCGGGATCTCGGATCCGGAATGGCGCGGGCTCTTCCTCCGGCGGGTTGCCGGCCACAAGGATCTCGTCGGAGGCTGACGACACCGAGCCGTCAGCGTAGACCGAGATCCTCTTCGATCGCTCCGAGCTGCGGGAGTTGCTCTGGATCGATGATCTGCTTCACTCCCATCATCTCGGTCCGGGCCGGATCGTTTTCGGCGGTCGCCCCCTGCCTGGTCACGCCACTATCCCACCCGTCAGGGACGTTTCCCTGCTGAGCGATTGCGCCGAGCTGCTCGCCAGTACCCTCGACTGTCACGTCGCTCGTCCCGATGTCGGCTCCGCCTTCCTTGAGATCGATGAGGATGCCCACCCGGCCATTGTTGGCGACCACCAAGCGCTGGAGCGTCAGGGTCTCGATCGGCCCCACGATCTGGAGGCCGTCGGCCATTTCGTCCTGCACCTGCTCGTCACCGACCTGCAGCAGGGTGAGGAAGGGCGTCGTCTCGGCGATCCTCGCTCCGGCAACGGCGACCGTGGTCGACTCGATCACCGTGAGCCCGGCTTGCCCGTTGCGGGCCAGCTCCCCGGCCGAGCCGGAGATCTCGAAGGAAGTGCAGAACTGCGCCGACGCTGCGGGCCAATCGTTGTCGTTGGCCACGAGGTCCACGTGGGCCGCGGACGCGTTGTCGTGAAACAGTCCGTAGGCCTGCCCGTCGTTGACGACGAGCCCGACCGATTCGACCCTCGCCCCGGACGAGAAGATCCCGGCGGCGGCCGTGAACTCGATGCCCCGCTCCAGGGTCTCGCTGAGGTCCAGACCCTGAAGATCGGCGTCTCCGTCCCACTGGGACAGGCCGGCGCCGATGTTCCGCGGCGCACCGCCGCCGATCCACGTGGTCGAGGTCTCGACGAGGGCGGCACCGAACTCCATGAAGCCCGTCACCGTGACATCGGTCAGCGCCGCCTCGCCGATGCGCAGGAGCGCCAGGCCGTGCGTGGCCCAGCCGTCCGGAGAGTACGCGGCGTTCTCAGGCGTGACCTGACCGGTCAGAGTCACGTCCGTCATCTCGAGGTCGGACAGATCCTGCGCGCCCATCCCGAAGCCCCGTTGCGCTCGTACGTCCACGGCCTCCAGCGCGACGACCCCTTGCCCGTCGCCCCGCGCGCCGATCGCGAAGGTGCCGTCGGACGGGACCGCCAGATCGGCGGGGCCGTCGGACTCGACCGCGAGATCGGCGAGACGCGTGGCCGAGCCGTCATTTCCCGGCTCCAGGAACACCGCGACCGTGTTGGACAGGCCCTCCAGGATGCTCACATCGCGGCCCGCACCTGTCAGGCTGACGCCCGCCGGTACGGTGAACGAGCCCCTCACCCGGCAGCTCCCGACCCGCACGGTGTCGCCGCTCCCGGCGCTCTCGAGCGCGTCGGTCAGCTCCTCCGCGTCACAGAGCGGTGGCGGCTCGTCGGAACAGGCCGCGACGAGCAAGAGCGACGCTCCACTCACGGCCAGAGCTCTCGTTGCCATCTTCTCCCCTCCGTCTCGAGCGATTAGAGGACACCTCGACCACGCCTGTCCAGCGGGTCGAGCACGAAGCATGCCCCCGCCTGAGATCGGCCTGGCCCGCGTCCGGCGGCCACTGAGCAGAGCCGATCTGGCTCGACTGAGCAGGTTCTTGCTCACCCGGATCGGACCCCGCCGCATGAACGCCGAAGGCCCATCCCGTGCATGCTACGCTACGGCCCACACCGGCAGTCGAGGAAGGGGGCGTCTCGATGGCAAAGCTCCGCGCCGCAGTATGGTCGTTGCTGCTCTGCTCGGCCTGCTCCGATCCCGATCTTCCCGGGTCCGGCGTCGATGCAGGCCATCGTGAGGATGCGTCGCTGTGGGCTCCCGACATCGCCGAGCCCGAGCCGCCGGCACCGCCCACGCCTCCCACGCCTCCCGATCTCCCGCGCATCACGCCGTGCCCGGACGGCTGGAGGGAGAAGGTCGACCCTGACAACGTGGCGCTCGTGACCTGCGATCCCTGGCCCGAGGGCGGCCGGCAGGACTGCGCCGAGGACGAGGCTCGATTCCCCGGCCGCCCCGGCTGCGAGCGGATCGGCCCCGCGTGCCCGGAAGGCGAATGGCCCGCCGAGCTCCCGGAGGATGCCCGCGTCCTGTACGTGAGGGCGGGTGAGCCGGAGGGAGGCGATGGGACCCGCGAGCGACCGTTCGGCTGGATCGCCGACGCGGTGGCCGCCGCGAGCGACGGCGACGTGATCGCGCTGTCCAAGGGCCTGTTCGACGAGGAGGCGCGGATCGATCGAGCGGTGACGCTGCTCGGCGCGTGCGTGCTCGAGACGCGGATCGCGCCGTCGGTTGCGGGTGGGGAACCCGCGGCTCTGACCCTGAGGGCGGCTGCGGCTGTCAGGGACCTGCAGGTCGGGGGTGCGCAGCGCGGGGTCGACGTGTCGCGAACTGGGGATGCGGCGGAGCTCCACTCCGTGCTCGTGCGCGATGCGACGGAAGTGGGTGTGACCGTGTCGTTCCGTGGGAGGCTCCGGGCCACGGACCTCGTGGTGTCGGACACGCTTGCCCGCCAAGGCGACGGCGCCTTGGGCTACGGGCTCAATGTGGGCGAGGGTGCCGAGGTGACGCTCAACCGAACCGTGCTCGAGCGTAACCGCACGGTCGGAGTGCGTGTCGCAGACGAAGGCACGGCGCTGACGGCAAGCAACCTGGTGGTGTCGGACACCCTCGCGCAGGAGAGCGACGGCGCCTTTGGCTACGGGCTCGCTGCCCAGAGCGGTGGGGAGGTGACGCTCGACCAAGCTGTCCTCGAGCGAAACAGTGCAGTCGGGCTGACAGTCGGGGGTGAAGGCACGGCGCTGACGGCAACGGACCTGGTGGTCTCGGACACCCAGTCGCAGGAGAGCGATGTCGCTGGCGGCCTCGGGCTCGCCGCATGGGGCGGTGCGCAAGTCACGCTCGAAGGTGCGTTGCTCGAACGTAACCGCACGGTCGGAGTGCGTGTCGCAGACGCAGGCACGGCACTGACGGCAAGGGACGTGGTGGTCTCGCACACGCTCGCGCAGGAGAGTGATGGCGACTTCGGCTGGGGGTTCGAGGCCCGGGGCGGTGGGGAGGTGACGCTAGACCGTGTCGTCTTCGACCGAAACCGTGCGCTCGGAGTGTGGATCGCAGAGGAAGACACTACGTTGGTGGCAACAGACCTGGTCGTGTCGGACACGCTTGCGAAGGACAGCGATGCCAGTGGCGGCTACGGGCTCCAGGCCTCGGACGGCGCGCGGGTGACGCTCGACAGAGTGGCGTTCGAGCGAAACCAAACGGCCGGAGTGGCGGTCGTAGGAGGACGAACGGTGCTGACGGCAACGGACCTGGTCGTCGTCGACACGCTCGCGCAGGAGAGCGACGCCCTTGGCGGCCACGGGCTCGAAGCGTGGGGCGGTGCGGAGGTCACGGTCGATCGAGCCGTGTTCGCGCGAAACCGTGCGGTCGGGCTGGCAGTGGGAGGTGATGGCACGGCGCTGACGGCAACGGACCTGACGGTCTCGGACACGCTCCCGCAGGAGAGCGATGGCGACTTCGGCACAGGGCTCCAGGCATCGGGCGGTGCGGAGGTGACACTCAGCCGAGCGGTGCTCGAGCGAAACCGTGCGACCGGAGTAGTGGTCGGAGAGGAGGCAACGGTGCTGACGGCAACGGACCTGGTCGTTGTCGATACGCTCGCGCAGGCCAGCGATCACGATGTCGGCTACGGGCTACAGGTCTCGGGCGGTGCGCACGTGACGCTCGAGCGGGCGGTGCTCGAGCGGAACCGCAAGGTCGAAGTGCTGGTCGGAGGGGAAGGCACGGTGTTGACGGCAGCGGACTTGGTCGTTGCCGACACGCCTTCCAGGGAGAGCGACGGACGTCACGGCGCGTCGGTCGTCGTCTGGGGTGGAGCCAGCGCAGCAATCTCGAGATCCTGCATGGTCGACAACCGGGACTACGCGCTTCGGGCTTCTGGTGCGGAGACAACCGTGACGGCGGTCGACCTCGTCGTCGAGCGAACGTCCCAGCAGGCGTGTGCAGTCGACACCTGCAGGCGCGCGGGCGGTGGTTTCGGACTCGCGTCGGAGGATGGGGCGACGCTCGACGTTCGGCGGTTCCGATCGGCCGACAACGCGCTTGTCGGGGTGCTGGTCGCGACCGGATCGGATCTCGACCTGCATGAGGGCATCGTGTCGGGCAACCGAATCGGCGTGAACGTCCAGGTCGATGACTACGACCGCAGGCGCTTGCAGGATCAGGTGATCTACGTCGGCAACTGCGTCAACACCGACACCGCGCGGTTCGAGCAGTCGGAGCTGCCCGAGATGCTGGACATCATCCCTCCGGAGCGTAGATGAGGCGCGGAATGCTGGCGGTCGTGGGCTTGCTGCTCGTCTCGACCACTCTGGTGGGGCTTGGTTGCTCGGAAGGAGGCGAGATTCCTCACGGTGGCGACGACGCAGGCCCGCGCAAGGATGCGTCGTCGTGGGGTCCTGAGATCGCCGAGCCTGAGCCGCCGGCACCGCCCGCGCCGCCAGCGCCGCCCGCGCGGCCCGTCACTCCCGAGCTCCCGCGCATGACGCCCTGCCCCGAGGGCTGGCGCGAGAAGGTCGATCCGGACAACGCTGCGCTCGTCACCTGCGACCCGTGGCCGGAGGGAGGCCGGCAGGACTGCGCCGAGGATGAGGCGCACTTCCCCGGCCGTCGCGGTTGCGAGCGGATCGGCCCGCCGTGCCCGGAGGGCGAATGGCCCGCCGAGATCCCCGAGGACGCGCGCGTCATCTACGTGAGGGTGGGCGAGCCGGCGGGTGGCGACGGAACCCGCGAGCGACCGTTCGGCTGGATCGCGGACGCGGTGGCCGCGGCGAACGACGGCGACGTGATCGCGCTCTCAAAGGGGCTGTTCGACGAAGAGGTCCGGATCGATCGAGCGGTGACGGTGCTGGGTGCCTGCGTGCTCGAGACGCGGATCGCTCCCTCGGCTCCGGGTGCGGAAGCCGCGGCTCTGACCCTGAGGGCTGCGGTGGTCGTACGAGACCTACAGGTCGGCGGTGCCGAAGGAGGAGTCGATGTTTCCCCAGCGGAGGGGACGGCCGAGGTGTACGGCGTGGTGGTGCGTGACGCGACTCGAGTTGGTCTTGTCGTGGGAGACGGCGGGTCGGTGGAGGTGAGGGAACTGGTGGTCCGCGACACCGCGAGCGACGGGGGTGAGTATGGCCGAGGGCTCGTGGCGTCTGGTGGCGCCCAGGTGACGCTCGAGCGGGTGGTGATCGAGCGAAACCGCGACATCGGCGTGCTAGTCGCGGAAGAGGGGACCGCGCTGACGGCAGCGGACCTCGTCGTCTCGAGAACGCAGGCGCGGGAGAACGACCTCGGCTTCGGCTACGGCCTCAATGCCTGGGGCGGTGCGCAGGTCACGCTCGATCGGGTGGTGCTGGACCGAAATCACCAGGTTGGAGTCAGGATCTCGGGCGAAGGTACCGTCTTGACGGCGGCGGACCTGGTGGTCTCGGACACCCGGACGCGCGAGACATACCGCGACGGCGGCTGGGGTCTTGAGGTTCTTGGCGGAGGGCAGGTGACGCTCGAGCGAGCCGTGCTCGCAAGAAACGGGGTAGTGGGGTTGACGGTCGCAGAATTGAGCACCGCGCTGACGGCGACGGACCTGGTCGTGTCGGACACGCAGGGCCAGGACAGCGATGGCACATACGGCATCGGGCTTGATGCCTTCGGTGGCGCGCAGGTGAGGCTCGAGCGGGCGGTGCTCGAGCGAAACCGCGTTGTCGGAGTGAACGTTGGCGAGGAACGCACCGCGCTGACGGCAGCGGACCTGGTGGTGTCGGACACGCAGGCGCAGGAGAGCGATGGCGCCTTGGGCTATGGGCTCAGTGTCTCGGGCGGAGCGCAGGTGAGGCTCGAGCGGGCGGCGCTCGAGCGAAACCGCGCCGCCGGCGTGTCGGCCTTCGAAGGAGGCACCGTGCTGACGGCAGCGGACCTGGTGGTGTCGGACACGCAGGCGCAGGAGAGCGATGGCGCCTTGGGCTATGGGCTCAGTGTCTCGGGCGGAGCGCAGGTGAG